>CAMZNJ010000051.1 GCA_947313825.1 uncultured Deferribacteraceae bacterium
TTTATGTTGAGGGCACTGTGTACATTGTACAAAACAGTATCTGCCAAAGAGTCATCGACTCAAGAGTCATCGACTCAAGAGTTACTAACTCAGAAGTTGCGAACTCATCTTCACAGGGGGGCGACGTATTCCACATGGGAGTGTTCATGGGCACCGATGATGTTTACGATGCTCATGACGCCAACGCTACCGGTAATGCCAACAGCACCGCCACCGACGACAGTACCGCCAACAGCACCGACGACAGTACCGCCAACAGCACCGACGACAGTACCGACGACGGTAATGCCAACAGCACCGACGACACGCCCACACCACCAATAACCGCCACGCAAGCCATTACCCTTTTACGCAATGCCCCTGCTGGTCATGTTTTATTTTACAACTACAAGGGTTTGTTGCAGTCCAAGCTTTTTACTGACTACCTTCGCACCTTTGCCGATGCCGATGCCGATGCCGATGCCGATTCTGGTGGTATGCTTGACATGATGTTACTTCTTTGGATGAACAACACCGATGGTAAGTCGCACCTACGTTTGAAGGGTGAGACCGATTTGGAGTTCATGGCTCGTATTTCAGATTTGTACGAGGCTTCCAAGGGGAATATGGGCATTACTGCGGGGTTGGAGTCGTACAAAGGTGTTGACGTTAAGGTGTTGCCCATCCTTGTTGCCATGGAGGAGCGTGGAATATGTGTGGATAGCAGGCAGATACGCAAGGCAGCCGATGATATTTCAGCGAGGATACGTGAGCTAGAGGCTGAAATATGCGACTATGTTGGGTACAGGTTCAACCTAGCCTCAACCAAACAGCTAGCTGAGGCGTTGTTTTCATCTTTGGGTATTGTTCCCCACAAGAAAATAAAGACGGGGTTCTCCACCAACGAGGAGTCCTTGCGAGCTGTTTTGCGGAACAACCCTCAACATGCAGATTTGCTCAACAATATACTTGAGTACCGCGAGCTGTCCAAGCTCCTCTCCACCTACACCATCAAACTACTGGACTTTGTGGACGATGGCGGACGAATGCACCCTGAATACAACATTACCGGTGCTGCCACAGGGCGAATATCCGCCAACAACCCCAACATACAAAGCATACCGGTGCGAGGATCGTATTCCGATCGTATTCGAGGATCGTTTCGGGCAACAACGGGGTACAAACTTGTGGGCATCGATTACTCTCAGGTTGAGCTGCGAATATTGGCACACCTTTGTGGCGACGAAAAGTTGGTTGAGGCGTTTACGCAGGACGAAGATATTCACGCCAAAACAGCCATGAATATCTTCCATCAAGGGGACGCCGAAGCAACAATAACACCAGCTGAGAGGCGTATTGCCAAAGAGGTCAACTTTAGCGTAATCTATGGCAAAACAGCGTTTGGACTTAGCCAGTCCTTGGAAATACCCATGGGGGAGGCATCCACGTTTATTAACGGGTACTTCAAGCTTTACGGTGGTGTTAAGCGTTACATCGACAAAACAATCGAAGACGCAGTGCAAAACGGCTACACAACAACTATTTTGGGGCGTATCCGAACCATACACAACATTGGCGGTGCAAACAACATGCAACTAGCCCATGCCAAGCGATCCGCTGTGAACGCACCTATTCAGGGGAGTGCCGCCGATATTATCAAACTTGCCATGATTCGTGCCGACGATTACATTACGAAAAACAATGTTGAGGCACACATGATAATGCAGATACACGATGAGCTTGTTTTCGAGGTTGAAGAGAGTATTGCTGAGAGTTTCTCCCAAATAATGAAAGAGATAATGGTTTCGGTGATAAGCCTCAAGGTGCCCCTCAAGGTGAACGCTTCCATTGGGGATAATTGGAGCGAGTTGAAGTAGGGTTTGGGTATTGCTTGTGTGCGGTACATATTTTATTTGGAGTTTTGTTTTATGGGTCATGGTAGTCAACAAGTATTTATTGTAAAAGAGGGTGGGAGGCTTGATGGGGCTTGCTCCAAGGTTCTTGGGTTGTCGCGTAAAAGTGTTACTATTTTGTTGGAGTTAGGCTCTGTTTCTGTGTCGACGTCGGAGTCTCGGCTTGGTGTTGATGTTTTGCGTAAGTTGGAGGGTGGCGTTCCCAGTTCCGCAGGCGTTCCCATTGCAGGCGTTCCCATCCCTCCTGAATCCACCCACCTGCTGAACTACATTGCAGAGAATGTTACGTTTGTTCCTGCCAAAAAAGCATCTCAGAAGGTTGCATTAGGGGATGTTGTATCGGTTTACGTAACGGAGTCCATGCCTGTGGAGGACTACCTGCAGGGGGCAGAGGCACCATTCGACGTAATATTTGAGTGCGAACATTACGCTGTTATCAATAAGCCAGCGGGTTTGACGGTGCACCCGTCGTCTCAAGCCCTGTCGCAACGCCCTAGCTCGGGCAGTGGTGGCAGTGGTGGCAGTGGTGGCAGTAGTGGCAGTAGTGGCAGTGGTCGCCCAACATACATATCCCCCACAGGTGTTGCCGTGGAGATTACCCTCGTCAACGGAATAATCAAGCGGTTTGGGTTAGATGTGGCGAAGTTTATCGACCATGCAACCACGTCAACAGAAGGGGGAGACGTTGTGGACGTGCCCCTCGCAACACGCATGGGCATCATCCATCGCCTCGACAGGGATACAACCGGCGTTATGCTTGTGGGGAAAACTCCCGACGCCGTTGCCAAGTTTCAGAAGATGTTTGCCAACAGGGAGCTGTACAAGGAGTACAAACTTATCGGGTACGGCGACCCTCAACTAACCTACTATGATATCGACAACACCATGGAACGTAGCAAAACCGACTGGCGTAGTATGATCGTTACCCCTAGTGCTGAAAAGATATCCGACGAAGAAATTATCGGATACAGCTACACTAGCTCCTTGGAAACCGACACCGAGGCAAACACCTCTAGCAAGGCAAAAAAACATGCACGCACTGAAGTTAAGATAACTGCTCGTCATGGTAAAGGTTTCTGTGCTGAAGCCCTTATTCATACGGGGCGAACCCATCAAGTTCGTGTACACATGGCTCACATCGGGTTCCCCATCATCGGCGACCCCCTTTACGGTTGCAACAACCCCTACAACGCCATGATACAACGACCAGCACTCCACTCCAACAAACTGTCGTTTCGGGATCCCTTCACAGGCGAAGATAAAATATTCACAGCACCTGAACCTGCCGATTTCACTAACCTGTGGCAAAGTATTTGTGCTAGCTAACAACATACTAGAGCCATGGTTGGTAACGCAAAACACTTCTATTCCTTGACTTAGGTTAGCATTGCGAGTACCATACGTATGGTTTGTGTCCCTGCATATTCGGGGCTTAACAGAAGAAAAAACATCAAATATATAAAAAATTTGGAGAGATAGATGAAGATTACATGCAGAAAGAAAGTTGCCGAAGCATTCAAGAAAAGTGCACTATTTATCCCCGTTTACAAAGGTGTAACACTCAACGCCGAAACCATGGGCGAACACCTAGTCGACGCCATCGAACCCATTCTAAACGGCGATGACTTCATATTCGAAAAAGGGTACACAAGCAGCCTATTCGTAGAACTAGGAAGCAAAATGCGACGTGTTTACTTGGTCAACGTGCCCAAAGAAATGGGCGAATACCGCGAATACATGGAAATAGGATACGAATTCGCCAAACTAATCAAAAAAGACCGCGTAAGCGACTTCTCAGCAATCTCACTCGAAGATATCTACAACGACGACAAAGACCTAATGCACACCAAATCATTCATGGAAGGGGTGTTGGCAGGATCATACCAGTTCCTAAAATACAACACCAACCCGCCTAGCACCACCTTGGAAGAGATAGAAATCATCACCTCTTTGTCCAAACAGAAAAAATTCGTGGATCAAATATCAAGGGAAATACTCACAACTTTCGAAAACATTAACATCCTCAAAGACGCCGTCCTCACCACATCCAACGAACTCTACCCCATGTCTTACGCCAAAATGATGGAAGACATGCTCCCCGACAACATCTCCATGGAAGTAATCGAGAACGACGAACTACTCAACAACAAACTCGAATGCATATACACCGTGGGCAAAGGATCCGTCAACAAACCATGCCTTGTGAAAATGCACTACCAAGGGGCACCAAATACTAAAGCCAACATCGCCATAGTCGGAAAAGGGATTACCTTCGACACAGGGGGCGAAAATATCAAATCCATGGCATCACACATGCACTTCATGAAATCAGACATGACCGGTGCCGCAACCATGTACGCCGTAATACGCACTGCAGCACAACTCAAACTACCCGTAAACATTTACGCATACCTACCATTGGCAGAAAACAAAGTCAGCTCAACATCCATCAACCCTGGCGACATTATCACCGCCGCTAATGGCAAAACCATCGAAATACACAACACCGACGCTGAAGGCAGACTAGTACTGGCTGACGCACTGTTCCTCGCAACACAAACCGAACCGGAAATTATCATCGACATCGCAACACTCACCGGTGGCGTAAGCGTTGCCCTAGGCGAGCTCATGGCAGGATTCTTCGCCAACAGACGTTTCCTCGCAAAATCACTGGAAGACACATCGTTCAACATTAGTGAAGACGTTTGGGAATTGCCGCTGTACGAACACTACGAAAAACACCTCAAAGGCACACACGCCGACTTGCAAAATATCGGACTGCAAACACTCTCCCAAGGGGGCACAATCTTCTCCGCTCTATTCCTCAAACAGTTTGTAGACAACTACCCATGGATACACCTTGACATAGCTGGCGTCGGCTTCACATCTAGCGAACACCCATGGCTAGGCAAAGGGGCAACAGGGTTTGGCGTACGATTGCTCCTCGAATTTATCAAAAAAGATTACTTGCAAAAACAATAGAATAAATCACACTTAGTAGGAGCCTAACGAATATGAAATGGATAGACAACAAGCTAGATATGTTTACAGGTTATTTCTCCAAGTACAGCGTAGCAGCAAGTTATTTGCAAATGCCTAGGCGGTACAACATCCTCATCGGAATTGTTGCCATCGCCATGATATTTGCCATTGTGCTACACTATCGCTGGGAGCAACTTTCACCTTGGCTGGAAGACAAAAACCCCGCATTTTACGTGGACAATGACACACCTATTCTTGGCACATTAGACTCCTACAAGTGGATTCGCTACACCGAAGAGGTGCGAGACGGAACGTACGAACCCCTCACCAACGACCCTATCATGTATTACCCCGACGGCTGGGAGCGTCCTAAAGTTACCCCCCTCATCTCACACCTTAACCTAGCCTTGGCATCGGTTTTACCCGATACAGACAACTTCCACATGCGAGATAATATCTATTTTTCTGCATTAATTCTTACCCCCATTTTAGGCACGATGATAGTTGTGGTATCCATCCTTTGGGGGATGAGTATCGGCTACTTGCCTTTAGGTATTTTGGCGGCAATAACAGGCTCGTACGCTCCCATGTTCTACTTGCGATCCACGTCGGGTCGTTTTGATACGGATCTGCTCAACGTATTTTTCCCCATGTTGATTGCCATTTTCATATCCCTCATCCCCATTAGTGCGAGGCACAGGCGAGAACATGGTGGCACGCTCAACGGTTCCGACGCCTCTGATACCCTTACGCGTAGTGGTTCGTTTATGGGTATCTTTAGCAGGCTGGATCCTTACAAGCCCTACATATATTCTGCATTGGCAGGGTTCTCCACACACCTACTCTACCTTTGGTACGAACATCAGATATTCAACCTAATCTACGCTGGTGTACTCTTCTGGTACTTGATTTTCTCACGCTACCACCTGAAAGAGATACTCATCAGCCTAGGACTATTCATACTGTTTGCTAACCCGTTTGTAGTGTTTGCAGGAATAAGTTCACTGATGGAGCTGTCCTACATCTACATATTCAATCAGGATCTATCCACATCGGCATTCCCTAACGTTTACAACACAATATCCGAGGCAATCAAACAAACCACGCCTGAGGTTATGTCCGCTTACTACTTCAACGGCTTCTTCGTTGTGATTGGTACAGCAGGCTTCTTGCTATTCGCAATAGGGAACATACGTTACGCGTTACCCCTCATGCCCCTTTTAGCACTCACAGCCCTAGGGTTTCTGTCCTCGCCACGCTTCACAATGTACGGCGGTCCTCTCATCGGTATCGGGTTCGGCTACATCATGTTGCTAGCACTCAGGTATCTACCCATTAACATCGAACAACGCCTGACGAATATGTTCGGTCGATTAGGCAAGCAGGTTACCAGTGTTGTGTATCTAGGTGCAACAACACTTGTAGGAATAGTTTTGTTTATCCCTGCACTAGGCATGATAAACAACGTTAGACCAACAACATCCATTCCACCCGAAATATTCCAAGTGTATGAAGACATGAAAATGAACAACGTCATCCCTCAGGGGAGTGCCATCTACACATGGTGGGATTACGGGTTGGTCATCGAAGAATACCTCAAAGACAAAAGCTTCCACGACGGCATGAGCCAAAGCTCACCCAAAACATACTTTGTCGCGAGGAGCATGGTTTCGAGCTCGCAAGACGAAATGTACAATATTGTTTCCTACCTCAGCAACAACGGGATGAAAGGTATCAACCAATCCATTGCGTCGAAAACACCAACACAAGATATTATTGACGACGTACTCGGGTACGACCAAAACCTCAACCAAGACGATATTTACATCATGTACACCGCTGACATGATCAGTAAATTCGGTGCCATACAGTTCATCGGCAACTACGACATTGCAAATAAACAGGCACGATACCTGCAAGCATCACGCATACCATGCTCAACATCACCACAAGACGGCGAATACATGTGTGCAGGATCATCCAAACTCAGCCTCAACTCCTTCTCCATCAGCACTCCAGGGGCAGGAATACTGCTCATCAAAGACCTGTACGTTGTTAACGCACTTGACGGAACAACCAAACAAGTATCCACACCATTCAACAACGGAGTGGCAGCAATACTCATGGAAACACCTTGGGGCTCAGAACTAACAATAGCCGAAGATGGATACATCAACAGCAACCTCATACAAATGTTCCTGCTGGGGAATTACGACCGCAACCTATTCGAACTTGTGGCACATTACGGTACCGTTGCCAAAATATACAGAGTACTGCCGCAACGTAAGTAGCAGGTACGCCAACACAATGCTTGCCTCGCATGAAGGGGGAGCGTGTGTGCGTGCGTGTGCGTTCCCACTGAGTGAGGGGGCGTGTGTGCGTGCGTGCGTTCCCACTGAGTGAGGGGGTGTGTGTGCGTGCGTGCGTTCCCACTGAGTGAGGGGGTGTGTGTGCGTGTGTGCGTTCCTCCTCACCGAGCGGACGCCTCCCCACTGAACGGACGCCTCCCCGCTGAACGGACGCCTCCTCACCGAGCGGACGCCTCCTCACCGAGCGGACGCCTCCCCGCTGAACGGACGCCTCCCCGCTGAACGGACACCTCCCCACTGAACGGACGCCTCCCCGCACAATGGAGGCAAGTTGCTACTTTTTTCAATTTTTTTTGAATTATTTTCGATTTTTGTGGACATACATGTAATACTTATTATAATATAAATATTAATATGCGGTGTGCAATGAACAACAGGCTACTAACAACGAACAGTTAGCAATTAGAAACGGCAACGGGCAACGGGCAACGGGCAAACCGAAAAACAACTCGCCACCTTCGCCACCTTCGCCAACCACAACCTCCAAACTAAAGGCAGAGGCAACCGTGGCTAAAAATATTGCGTAAACGTACGTTGTTCAGAAGGGATACCAAACAAACAGAACCAAACAACTGTTTTATGGTATTATTTTGGGTGTTACTATGAAAAAAATCAACTTCAATGCCATACCTCTTGCAGGTATGATTCTCCTAACCATCACAATATCAACTCCAGCCATATCCATGGCGAACGCAACAACGTTGCCAAAATCCAACATCGGGGCACTATTCAAAGACGGTGCCGCACTAAAAAGCTACCAACAAGTTAAATACGGCTCAAAAGACTACTTCGTCCTAAAACAGTCGAAAGCCTCATGTGCACTAGCCACAGAAATAGCTTACGACAAACCGTACACAATCCTAGGAGGCACATACCTACGACTTAGCCATGTCAAAAACTTTGTCCAAACAGGTGCCGCAAGCTGGTATGGACCAGACTTCCACGGAAAACTCACCGCAAACGGCGAAACATACAACATGTACGACATGACAGCAGCACACAAAACTCTCCCCATGGGTACACGAGTGGAAGTAACAAACCTCGATAACAATAAAAAAGTTGTGGTAAGAATCAACGACAGAGGACCATTCAAAGACGGACGAATCATCGACCTAACAAAAGTTGCCGCAAACAAAATCGGTATGCTAGGAGCGGGAACAGCAAACGTAATGATCAAAACCGTGGGAACACCCTCCTACGTCGTCAACGCATACCACCCACTACTAGCATCCATCAACGATGCGGACGAATCGTTCTGCTCAGGCGGGGTTATTATGGCCGAATCAACCGACCTCAACAAAGGAGCCATTCCGTCCAAAAACCTAATTGCACAAAATACTATCACAAAAGAGGCTGTTACGGGTACGGGGGGGGTTGTGGAATACAACCCCGCAGCGATTGTGCCCATAGTGGCAACTGCACCCGTGGCAAC
>CAMZNJ010000052.1 GCA_947313825.1 uncultured Deferribacteraceae bacterium
TGCCGTGCGTTGCTCGCAACACACACGCACTACCACAAAAAAAGCCCCCACCAAAATGGCAGGGGCTCCTTCACTTACAAAATATGCACTTACAAAATAAGGCTGTCCCTTAGAACAACGTGAACATCATACTTGCAATTAACACAAATATTCCGATCAATACAGCGTAAAGCACGAATGGCACAAAGGTATACTTCATGATTACACCTTCGCGTCCTCCTAGTCCAACGGTTGCACTAGCTGCCACTACGTTGAGTATGCAGACCATGTTACCAAACGCTGCACCTGAGACCTGTGCACCCATTACGAGTAGGTACGACAACCCTGCTGACTCGGCAACACCCCATTGGAAGTCGCTAAACAGTAGGTTCGAAACGGTTGCTGAGCCTGTGATGAAGGCACCTAGTCCGCCGATGAGTGAGCCGAGGTAGAGCCATTGTCCACCTAAGACGCCAGACACGGTTGCGGCGATGGATAGTGGCATTGAGAGGTATGCGTTTGGGTTGAGTGTTGTGTCGGCGATACCTGAGCCTTTGAATATTGCCACCAGTGCCACGGCGAAGAATAGGGCTATTGTTGGTGCTTTAATCTTGATGATGGCTTCTTTCCATGCAGCCATCATGCTTGCTCCTGACATTTGGTGTATGAGCACTGTGATGAGGGCAACAAGCATGAATGGTATTGTTCCGGGCAGGTAGAGTATTTTGATGCCAGTGTCCACTGTTGGGAAGCCGAGAATGTTGTTAAACGGGATAACAACGCCTGCGAGCCATGCTTTGAAGGGGAATACGTTGATGCGTGTGATCATGAGTATTGCCCCGATGAGGATGTAAGGCATCCAAGCACGAATTTGCCCCATGTTTGCTTCAGCTTGGACACTGCTTGGTTTGACTGTGCCCATCCAAGATTTTTCCCAGTTGGAGGGATCGCCGAACGTCCAGACTTGTTTTGGTACTCCCCAGCCTTTTTTAGCGGCAACCATAACAATTGGCAATCCGATGAGTCCGCCCATTAGGCTTGGGAATTCGGGTCCAACGAATATTCCGAGTAGGAGGTAGGGTAGTCCGAATGCGAGAGCCATGATCATGGCAAATTTCCAAATGGCAAGACCATCTTTGAACGACTTATTTGGTCCAAAAATCTTTGTTATCATTGCCATTACGAATAGTGGTAGTATGAATGTTACGGGGAAGTTTAGTCCGGCGATAACGGTTGTTAGTGCTCGTTGGAACTCTTCATAGCTTGCGAACGGCGAGAGACCTGATGCCATTGCAGCAGCGTGGTTTGCTTCTAGCGAGACACCGATGAGGACAGGTGTACCAACAGCACCAAAGGGCACCGAGATGGAGTCGAATGCCAACGCGAGAATAACGGCTGGCAGTGCGGGGAACCCGAGGGAGAGCATTAGGGGTGCTGCTAGTGCTGCTGGTGTGCCGAACCCTGCTGCACCTTCGGTGAACGATACGAACACGAACCCGATAATGAGGGCTTGAATACGGTGATCGGGTGTAATGGTTTTGAACCCTGCTTGTATTGTTGCGGTGGCACCGCTGTATTGCATTGTGTAGAGAATGAGCAATGCACCGAAAATAATAATGAGGATTCCTAAAGCGTCAACGAAGCCTGCTAGTGTGAGGGCTATGACGTAGAGTACGGGTAGCTTCCAAACTAGTAGTGCTAAAAGTGCTGTGATTCCCCATGCAACGGGCATAGCACGAACGGCTGGCCAACGCATGAAAACCATGAGCACAAGTGCTGCTAGGATGGGCAAAAGTGCGAATAGTGCTAATAGTGTAACTGGCATAAGTAAAACTCCTTTTGTATTGATGGTTGTAGTGTTTTTATATATTTGTGAGTAGCCGTGTGTGTTTGGTAGTGCGTAGTTGCTGTTTATCGGCACAGGTGCACAGTCAGCACAGTCGGCACAGGTGCACAAATTGTGTGGCACTAGGGCAAAACTCACTAATCAATTATAACATATATTTTTATTATCTCAAAACTAATTTTACACCACAAAGCATAGCGTTTAAAAATAAGCAACCACAGTAGCCGTTGTGCCATGGACGAATACCTTTGCTAGTGATAAAAAATACATAATATTATAAATACCTGTTAAGTTATTGGAACTTTTAGGGTATAATAACACGATTGGTGCGGGAATAATTGGTGCGGGGATAATTGGCACCACTGCAAAACAACTACACCTACCGAGCAAAACTCATACCAAACCCATACGAAAAGTATAATGTAGACTAATAAAATATCATTCAAGCAGGGGAGGACGACGATGTTGCCGAGCAAGTACCATAGTTTTTACGAACAAGTAGCCAAATTTATTGATGAAGGCAGAATTCACACCGACTACCTAAAGAACTACGCCTTTGGCATTGACGGGAGTTTTTATCAATTAACACCCAAAATTGTTATTGATGCCAAAACTGAGGCGGAGGTGGTGTCTATCCTTAAGGTTGCACAAGACTACCGTATTCCTGTAACGTTCCGTGCTGCCGGCACCTCTCTTTCGGGGCAGGCGATTACGGATTCTGTTCTCATTCGCACAAACCTAGGCTGGAAGGGGATTGAAGTACTCGACGAGGGTAAAAAAATCGCCCTTGAACCGGGTGTTATCGGCTCCCATGCCAACATCTACCTTGCACCTTACGGGCAAAAAATAGGACCCGACCCTGCCTCCATCGATTCCTGCCAGATAGGTGGTATCCTCGCAAACAATGCTAGCGGTATGTGTTGCGGTATCGAGGAGAACTCCTACCAAACCATTGAAGATATTCGTGTTGTATTCGCCAATGGTGCAATTCTCGACACGTCATCTGAGGAGAGTCGCAAGGCATTCCTCGAAAACGAAGCCGAACTTGTCAACAACCTGATGAAAATACACAGCGACGTTAACGGCGACAAACAGCTTGTGAAGCTCATTAACAAAAAATTCAAAATCAAAAACACCACTGGGTACGGTATCAACTCTCTAGTTGATTTTAACGACCCCATTGAAATCATCAAACACTTGATTATCGGTTCTGAAGGCACGCTGGCGTTCATCTCGAAGGCGTACATGCGTACGGTGGTTGAGCACCCCAACAAAGCCTCGGCACTAATGCTGTTCCCCGATATCAAGAGTGCCTGTGAGGCAACCATCATCTTGAAGAAAACACCTGTGGATGCTGTGGAGCTCATGGATTACGCCTCACTCAAATCGGTTTCACACCAAGCGTTTATTGCCGAGAAACTGGAGATACTACCGAAGCAAGCCTGTGCCCTCCTTGTGGAAACTAGGGCTGCCACTGCTGAGGAGTTGCAGTCGAATATCGATGCTATTGTGGCTAGTGTCGACCATATCGCCAAGGTGGAAGAGCCACACTTTACGCCAAACCCTGAAGAGTACAATACTTTTTGGGCTGTACGTAAAGGGTTATTCGCCACTGCTGGCGGTGCACGCCCCATAGGTACGACGATTATTATTGAAGACGTATCGTTCCCGCTGGAAGACCTCGCCAAGGGAACCCTCCACCTGCAAGAGCTTTTTGACGAATACAAATACCACGACGCCGTAATCTTTGGTCATGCACTTGAAGGGAACCTGCACTTCATCTTTGCACAAGACTTCAACGATCCCAAAGAGGTGAAAAGGTACGAAAATTTCTTGGACGCACTAGTTACCCTTGTTGCAGACAAATACAAAGGCTCCCTCAAGGCTGAACACGGAACAGGACGCAACATGGCACCATTTGTGGAGCTCGAATGGGGGGAAACCGCTTACCGTGTCATGAGCGATCTGAAAAACGCATTCGACCCACTAAACATCATTAACCCCGGCGTAATCATCAACAAAGACAAGCAAGTCCACCTTAAAAACCTGAAACTATCACCCCAAGTGGACAGCATCATCGACAAATGTATCGAGTGCGGATTTTGCGAACCGATATGCCCCTCGCGAAATGTTACAATGACGCCACGACAACGTATTGCCGCCTACAGACACATGGAAACATTATCGAAATCGCCCAACGTGGAAAGCTCCAAGGCGTTGCTCAAGAAGTCGCGTAAAGAGTACGACTACCTCGGTATCGATACCTGTGCCGCCGACTCATTATGCAAAACACGTTGTCCCGTTGGCATCGATACGGGCAAGTTTATCAAAGAGCTCAGAGCGGAACGACATACTGTTTTAGGACACTCTGTTGCAGCATTTTCCGCAAAATTCTTTGGAGTAGTGGTGTTCTTCGCCTCCCTATCACTACCCATCTTCGCCACCATGCGTCGCCTTATCGGTGGGAAACTTACGAAACTTATTACCGGCATTGCACACAAACTGTCGTTCAAGCTCGTCCCACAGTGGTTCGCACAAATGCCTCGACGCAACTCAGGGAAACTCACACCCCTCGAACCCACCCAACACGACAACAGCAACGCCAACACACCAACAAAAGTTGTCTATTTCCCCAGCTGCCTCGCTAGGGCAACAGGCACAGCACAAAACGACAAAAACAAAGAACCACTCACAACGGTTACACTACGACTACTGCAAAAGGCTGGAGTGGAAGTTATCGTTCCCAACAAACTAAATTCGCAATGTTGCGGTCAGCCGTTTGAGAGCAAAGGGTATCCCAAACATGGCAAAAATAAGTCTGACGAATTGGAAGGGTTGCTCCTCGAGGCATCAAACAATGGCGAATACCCTGTGCTTTGCGACACATCACCATGCACCTACAATATGGTGGAGAACATGAGCGACAAACTCAACATCTACGAACCAGTAGGTTTTGTTGTGGAGCACCTGCAGGACAAGCTAACATTCAACCCTGTAAACAGAAAAATCGCAATACACAGCACTTGCACCAACAAAAAAATGGGGCTTGATGGCAAATTAAAACAATTGGCAAGTCGTTGTGCCACAGAGGTTGTAGCACCCCTTCATACCGACTGTTGTGGATTTGCTGGCGATCGTGGGCTACTTTTCCCTGAGCTCAATGAAGGTGCGTTAATGTTCCTCAAAGATCAGGTGGATAGTTGTGAAGAGGCGTACTCCACAAGTCGTATGTGCGAGGTTGGCTTGGCTCACCATAGCGGTTTGGACTACAAGTCCATCCTCTACTTAGTTGACGAAGCAACAACTGCCAAAGCTTAACAACTAGAGGTATTTTCGGAAGTGTAGCACATTTGTGTGCAGGTGCCTCATGTGCCTGCATGCTTGTGTGCTCGTGTGCTCGTGTCATGCGTCGTCGTCATCGTCGTCTTGCAAGTACTGTTGCAGCTACCACCGAAAATACAGCCGGTGCAACGTTTGCACAAATGAGTGCCAGAGCCGCCCCCGTAACACCCATATCAGGTATGAGCAACATGGATACAGCAATTACTGTTGTGATAGCCATAGCGTCCCGTGCGTACTGCAAGGGGTACGCCTGCTCAGCCATGATGTAGCTTGCAAACCCCCTGTCCACACCCATAAACACCCCAGCAATCATAATCATTACGAGTAGGTATGAGTATTCCCCGTACTCGTGCGTAAAAATTGCAGTGATAAGCCAGTTCCCCAACAGTAACGCAAATACAACCATAATCGTGGAAACGGTTGCGGTGATGAGAGCGTTGGCTCCAGCGAGTCGTAACGATGCCCAATGACGTTTTTCGTTGCTAAGTTCTGCCATGTGCTTGTAGAGGCTGTTTGTGATGGCTTCAGAGACCAACCTTGGCACGATGAGGAAATAGACCATGGTGGAGTAGTATGCAACGTAGTTGATTGCGTGGTAGTGTGCGAGCACGATTTTTGGCACCTCCATGATGAGCACGATGGACACGCTAGCAACGCCCAAGGGGATAGCTAAGCGGAAGATTTGGAGGGACACGCGGGGGGAGAACCGCAACATGCCGATACGTAGTTTGCGTAACCCCGGCAACATAATAAACACCGCCGTGGCAACGAACGACAGACTCAACAACGCATTCGCACCAGCAACCTTGGTGCCGAACACTCCTACTGAATAGTAGACGAATATGAGCAACAGTGGCAACGCAGAGATAAGCACCCCTTGACGGAAAATATACCTGAGTAACTCTTCACGTTGAAATATGCCTGTTGCCGTGGTGAGTATGTTGGAGAGGAATCGCTGTACCGAGGCTAGCAGTAAGATTAAAACAAGGTACGCATCGGTGTAGAATAGTGTGAGGATGAGTACGCCAATCATTGCAAGGGTGGACATGGTTAGTTGGAACGCGAGGTATTCGCTGTAGGAGAACCTGTTGCGAGCATCGGTGAGGATGAGTATGCTGAGCCCCATGGCGGAGAACTGGAAAAAGATGTTAGCTATTGCCGCCGCTTGGAAGAAGTAACCTGCCTCTGTTGCCCCGCTGACACGGTTGATGAGCACTGTTATTGCAAAGTATGAGGCAGAATAGATGAGCCCGCTGGATAGCAGTACGCCAACACTGCGAACGATGTTTCTTAGTCGTGAGTGGTGTGTTGCAGTTGGTGTGTTGGTCATCGTTGCCCCTAGTTGCGTGCGTTGCGTTGCGTTGCGTTGTGTGCGTTGCGTTTGGCACCATTGTTGATTACGCTTGTGCCCCGATTATACTCCTAATTACCTTTAATTACACATAATAATTATTTGTTCGTGGTCTTGTTTGTTGTGTTGAGGCGTGTTATAGTTAGAAGTAGGTGCGTTTGGGTGTAGCTTTATGGTTGCCTGTTTTTGATGGAGCTGTGCACATGTACCTTTTAAAATGGATATGATGCTGAGTCTCACTGTAGTCTCACATTTTTTAGGGTTTGCTTATGTTGCTATCAATTTTTCGCATAATGTCGCGTGAATACTGGATATTTTTTCATTCGGGGGTAGTCGCTCTCCTTTTGGCTTTCGTTCACTACAACAATAGTGAAAAGTTGTTATTTGCTTCGATTATCGGGGTATCCCTTTGGGGAGTTTTTGCCATTATCGGCTCTTACAAGGAGTCAAAAGTAGTTACCAAGGCATTGAACAACTTCGATTCAGGTGTTGTGGTTAGGCGTCCTGTTCCTTCTGGTCGTGGTGATTCCCAAGCGTTACTTGCGGCTCTCACAGAGCGTACCAATCGTCTTTACGATTTATCCGTTATCCTTCATGATTGTGTAGATTCTCTTTCCGTATCACATGCCAGCGTTTCAAGTGGTTACTCCAAAGTGATGCGAGCAGCGACAGAGCAGGGCGACTTATTCGACATGATGAGCTCCATTTTTCGCCAAACAACACATGCCATCAACCCCATTCAATCAACAATAAGCAGTATGCATTACGATGCGTCTGGTTACCACGAGAAAACTTCAGAGGTTCGCTCGCTACTCAATCAGTCTTCGGAAATATTCACCGGCATAACCGTCAGTATCTCACAAATCAATGAGCGAGTTGAGTCATTGGAGGGGCGTGTGGAGGAGATAATTAGTATCATGAACATGCTCAGCGATATCTCTGACCAAACCAACTTGCTAGCACTTAATGCCTCCATTGAAGCAGAAGTGGCTGGTGAGTTCGGCAAAGGGTTCGCCGTTGTTGCCAATGAAGTACGACGCCTCGCAAGCCGAAGCTTCAAACCGATGGAACAAATATCGAGCATCGCCAATGAAGTAAGCTCGTCAGTAGATAGCATTAGCAGGTCTGTACAGAGTATGGAAGAGCTCATGGACGACGGAAAGGGTATCTTGAGCTCACTCATGCTCTCCACTGAAGGGATTGTAAGCTCGTATGACGATATTTCGGAGCGAATAGGATCGTTAGAGTCTAGTGTTGTGTCCCTAGGGAGCCTAAGCCTGCCCATGGGCAAAAATATATCGGCATACAATAAGTCGCACGCCAAGGTTTACCAAGTGATGGAGAGCATTGACGAGGCGTTGAAGTCGAGCCGTAAGCATATTGAGGACATGGAGTACAGCCTCGCTCAGTTTAAGATTTAGGGCGGGTGCCGTGTGGCGTGCTGATGATGGTGCGTTGCCGTGTGGCGTGTGCCGTGATGATGGTGCGTTGCCGTGTGCCGTGTGGCGTGTGGCGTGCTGATGATGGTGCGTTGCCGTGTGGCGTGTGCCGTGATGATGGTGGTGCGTTGTCGTGTGGCGTGTGCCGTGCTGATGATGGTGCGTTGCCGTGTGGCGTGTGCCGTGATAACGACGCCGACGGGGGGGAAAG
>CAMZNJ010000053.1 GCA_947313825.1 uncultured Deferribacteraceae bacterium
CTTGCTGTTGGTTTTCCGTTTGCGTTGTCTTTGGCGAGTTTGCGTTTACGCACACGTTTGGTTGTGTTGATTTTGCTGATTTTGCCTTTTTGGGTGAGTACTATCCTCAAGATTTTTGCGTTTCAGGTTATTTTGTCGTCCAACGGCATGGTTAATTCCATGTTGTTGAGGCTTGGTGTTATCGGGGAGCCGTTACAGCTTCTTTACACCAACTTTGCAGCTGTTCTTGGCATGGTTTATGTTTTGTTGCCGTTCATGATTTTGCCTGTTTATAATTCCATTCGCAAGATACCACAGGAGTGTTACAGTGCTGCCCACGATCTTGGTGCGAGTTCGGTGCGTACATTGTTTCAGATAACTATTCCCCTTAGTCGATCGGGTATTTTTGGTGGTATTTTGATGGTATTCCCGCCGTCTTTGACCATGTTTTATGTTTCGGATATTCTTGGTGGTTCGAAGACGTTGTTGTTGGGTGGTTTCATTCGCAATCAATACACGGTTGCGGGTAATTGGGGTTATGGTAGTGCGATTAGTGTTGTGTTTATGATAGTGTTGGTTTCGGTTCCGTTGTTTATTGGTTGGTTGGGTTGGCGGGGTGCGTCGTTTTTTTCTGGTGGGGGTGTTTCAGAGAGTCGTGGTAGTCGTGGTGAGGTTGGTGCATCTTCGTTGAGTAGTGGGGGTGCGTTTTAGTTATGTTCAAGGGTATTGCGAGTAGGTTTTATATATTTATAGTTTTGCTGTTTATTTATTTTCCGATTATGGTTCTGCTTCTTTTCAGTTTTAATAGTTCCAAGTTGCCTGTGTGGAAGGGTTTTACCCTTGAGTGGTATGCGAATATTTTTACTGGTAGCCATATTTTGCAGTCGTTTGTGAATTCCCTTGTTTTGGGGTTAGCCACAGCGATTAGTTCCACTATCTTGGGTGTGGTTATATCGTTGTTGTTTTATGTTTATCGTTTTCGGGGCAAGTTTTTTATGGGTTACGGTTTGGTTTTGCTTTTGATAGCTCCTGACATTGTTTTGGGTGTATCGTTGTCCAGCACGTTGTATATTTTTGGTATTGATGGTGGTTTTGTACGTTTGTTGATAGGTCATACGGTGTTGACGTTGCCGTTTTCGGTAATACTGATTTACGGTTATTTGCGTGGTCTTGATCGGAACATATTTTTGGCATCTTACGATCTTGGTGCGAGTCAGGTGAAGGTTTTTGGGTATGTCATGTTGCCATTATTGCTTCCGGGTATCCTTAGCAGTATGTTGCTGAGTTTTACGTTGTCCATGGATGATGTTGTTGTGAGTTTCTTTTTATCGGAGGTAACTTACCCTATCTTCCCGTTGACGGTGTACTCCATGGCACGTATCGGTTTGACGCCTCAGGCATATGCTATTACTTCGATAATGGTTTTTGTGAGTGTGGTGAACATAGTTTTGATACTGATTTTGAGTCGTCGTAACAGGGTGTTCCGTCGGATTTTGTAGTTGTAGTTTTATTATTTAGAGATAGAAGAATCAATTTTTTGGAGATGAAAATGTTGGAAATATTAAGAAGAATGGTGCGTGTATCTGTTATGGTTCCGGTGGCGGTTGTAGTGCTGAGCATGGGGCTTGTTGGTTGCAAGGATAAGAAAGAGCTGGTGATATTTAACTGGTCGGACTACATTTCTGAAGACGTAATCAGGGGGTTTGAGAAGGAGACGGGTGTCAAGGTTCGTTTGGCAACCTACAACAGCAATGAAGAGCTGTACACCAAGCTGAAGCAGGGGAATAGTATTGAAAACTACGACATCATCTTCCCCTCACTCTACTACCTTGCCCGCATGATGGATGAAGGGTTAGTGGAGCCTTTGGACTACACGCAAATAGAGGGCATGGAAAATATAACGGAAGGGCTAATCTCTGAGGACTACGCCAAGTACAGCGTGCCGTATTTTTGGGGGTACACAGGGATAATCTACAACTCAACCATGACGTCAGAGCCTGTGAGTAGCTGGACAGATCTGCAACGTGATGAATTCCGCAACAAACTGCTCCTGTTTGACGATCCTCGCGAAATGTTCGCCATGGGACTACTTGCCACAGGTTCGAGCAACATCAACTCCAAGAACGACACGGAAATATACAACGCTTATCAGTTCATATTGGAGCTCAAGAGCCGTGCACGTGTGTTTTCGTCCGATCTTCCCGTAACACCTTTCGTCATGGGAGACACCTCAGCGGGGATAATCTACAACGGCGAAGCAAAGCAGGTGATGGACGAGAACCCCGACATGAAGTTTGTTGTGCCGCAAGAGGGTGGTGTTGTGTGGATGGACGTTATGGCTCTGCCCGCGAACAGCAGGGACAACACAATTGCTTACCAGTTCATATCCTACCTATTGCGTAGCGATATCAACTTGGAGCTCAGTCGCGAGTATGGATTTTCGTCGCCAAATGCTGAGAGTATCAAGCTCATGACACCTGAAGAGCGTAGCAATGAGGTAATATACCCTAGTGAGCAGAGCCGTGAGCGGTTGCAATACATCCTCGACGTTGGGGAATACCTAGACACCTACACTGCCTATTGGGACAAGATTAAGGCTGCAAAATAGTTGTGCACACCCCCCCATGGGTGTATTTATAAGGTGTAACATAAAATAGTTTTGTATTATTTTGTGAAATGCATATAATTACTAGGTATGAGGGGTAGCTGATGAAAAACTTAGTGATGGCGGAGAAATGTCCAACACGGGCGAGGTGCTTTCAGGAGTGGGTTGTCCATGTTAGTGTTGTTCTTCGCATCGCACTCAAGTGCTTCCACAGCACACGCATGTACAACCATTCAGCGGCTCTAACATTTTTCCTCATCCTGTCCATTATCCCCACCCTTGCCCTGTTGAGCACTGTTGTTGAGCAGTTGGCAAGGGTTGCGTTTATCAGGGAGGAGTTGCGTCAGTTTGTGGATTATCTGAGCGAGTATTCGTATTTCGATTTTATTTCGGTACGGGAGAATCTTAGTAATTCCAAGCGAATAGCGTCTGTTGGTATCATCGGTTTTGTGTTGCTTAGTGTTGCGTCTCGCCTTATGGTCTACAGTACTGTGAGCACGTTTAGCATAATTTTCCGTCAGAAGGTTTACACTACTTTCCAGTATTGGGGTGCGTCTTTGTTTATCATCCCGTTTTTGGTTGTGGTGTTGACCCTGTCCATGGCAATTGAGATTGTCAAGAATATGGCAACATTTGTGGTTACCAACCTGCCCACGGAGATATTGGACAATATTCCATTATTGTACGAGCTTGTTCAAGAGGTTCATATACCTTATGTAAAGTTAATATCTTTGGCGGCGTCTCTTCTGTTGATGACAATCATTTACATGCCCATATACCTTTGGTTGTCCCCCGTTGGCACGTCCAAGCGTCTTGTTTTGTTGTTGTCCCTTGCGTTGTCCGTGATTAATATTGGCGTTCAGAAGGTAATGTCGGTTCTGTTGGTGTTGCCGGCCATAACGATTATTTACGGCTCCATGAGTTCTGCCGTGGTGTTGATGGTGTATATTTATGTGCTGGCACTACTGTTTTACCTCTTTGCGTGCATTATTAATATTGCCCATCGACCTGTGGAGTACCTGATATATTTTAACGTGAAACTCAGGGGGCTGATTAGCCGTAAATTTTTGACGCGATACGCCATGGTGCTGCCCCCCCATGAGCTACAGGCTGTTGAGGCGGATACGTTTTACTATGTTTATCAGGGGAACATTCTGTGTTTCGATGGGGACAAGAACCCTGTGCGTACGGTGAAGGTGGGGCGTTGGGTTGGCGTGAAAAGCGACATACACTACATCGAGGCACAGGGGAGTGCGTCTGTGTTGCTTCATTTGCGTACGTTAGATAGATCGGTATTTAAGTAGGGGGTTACCTAGGGGAACTACCTAGGGTGCTTGCAAGTAGTAGTGTTACGGCTGGCTGTTGATGGCATCGGAGAACGTTCTGTCCGGGGTGAAGTATAAGGACACATCGGCACCGAACTTGGGGTTCTGCTTGCCGATTGCGGTCATAATATTCCCCGAAACCGACTTGGACGTCATGGACAAAATAGCGGCAGCATCTTGGGGATCCATGTTTTCCAATATGGCTGCTGCGGATTTTGGTGCTGTACCCGATATCATCTGTGCGAGTTGTGTGAGTCGTTCGTCTTCAATGGTTTGTATTTGAGCCAGCTTGTCGTTTACAATGTTTTGTAGGGCAGTAACTTGTGAGCGTTGTTGGTTTATGGATTGTTGGAACTGCTCTAGTGCGGCCATGCGTTGTCTGAGGCTGAGTTCGTCTGCTTCTATTTTTCGTGCACGGGATTCAAGGCTTAGTGCGTACCCTTCTAGTCCGCTACAGTTGAGGCTGACCACGGCGTTTGTGCCTGTTTGTTCCCCTTCAGCCAGTGCTGTTGCGGGCATGATGGTTGTTGCGAGGAGTAGTGCGGTGAGTAGTGCGAGGGGTAGTGTTGTGGTTGTGGCTACTCCCCTTGCTAGTGTTGCGTTGTGTGTTGCGTTGTGTGTTGTTGAGGTCATAAGTTAGGCGTCCCCTTCGAGGTGCTTTCTTTGTGCGTGTTGTATGGAGTTGTGTTCGTCGATGAGTTTTTGGTCGTACCTGTTGAGTTCCTCTTTGACGCTGTCTTCGTGGTATTCCTTCATTTTTTCGAATGTTTTGAATTCTTTGAAGGCGTTAGTGAGTGCTTCTTGTTGTAGTTTGAGTGCTTCGTCCGCTTTTTCGCCAAGTGAGACTAGTGCCACCAGTTCGTTTTGGAGTGATTCGACGTATTGCAGTTGCATGGAGTGTATTCTTGGGTCGTATAGGAACTCTTCGCTATCGGCTTTGTGTTGTGCCGTTAGTATGCTGTTTTTTTTGGAGTCGATCATCTGTTGTATTTGTTGGCTACGATCTTGCAATTGTTGAAGCTTGGTTTTTTCATTGTCCAGCTTCATTTTGTTTATTTCGAGTATTTTATTGAATCTAAAGTTGTTGCTATTCATAAAAAGTCCTTAATGCTGTTTATTACGTTTTAGTAAGTGTGCAGGAGTGTGGCGATAGTTCTATTTATTTTGTGCCTGCTGTGCCTGCTGAGCCTGCTGAGCCTGCTGTGCCTGCTGTGCTTGCTGTGCTTGTCGGGCTTGTTGAGCCTGCTGTGCCTGCTGAGCCTGTGCAATCTGCTGAGCTTGGATACTCCCACCCGTGGGCGGCACCGCTCCAACTATTCGGCTCATCTGTTCCAGTGTGTTTTCAATGGTAAATGTTTCGTGTAAGTCCTGCTTCAGGAATGCATTAATGCTGTCGATTTTGCTTCGTGCTTCATCAATATTCCTATTGCTACCGCTAGCGTAAGCACCGATGTTGATGAGGTCTTCTGCCCCTAAGTAGTCGGAGTAGAGCTGTTTGATTTTGCCAGCAAGTGTGTCGTGCTGTGTGTTGATGACCGACTTCATAACTCGGCTTGCTGAGGACATAATCCTGATTGAAGGGAAGTGGTTTTTTGCCGCAAGGGCACGATCGAGTACGATATGTCCGTCGATGATGGAGCGAACACTATCCGCAACGGGATCGTTCATGTCGTCCGATTCAACAAGCACGGTGTAGATTGCCGTAATGGAACCCTTGCCAGAAGTTGTTCCTGCCCGTTCCAAAAGGCGTGGGAAGTAGCTGAAAGCGGAAGGGGGATACCCTTTGCTAGTGGGTGGCTCGCCAGCGGACAAACCTATCTCACGCTGTGCCATGGCAAACCGCGTCAAGGAATCCATCATCAGCATAACACGATTACCCTTGGAGGCAAAATACTCCGCCACAGCTGTGGCAACAAATGGAGCACTACGACGTAACAGTGGTGAGGTGTCGCTAGTTGAGACAATAATCACACTGCGTTTGAGCCCCTCAACACCCAAGTCGTGCTCAATAAACTCCTTCACCTCACGACCACGCTCGCCAACAAGGGCAATAACATTAACATCGGCAGTGGTTTGGCGAGCAATCATGCCCAACAGCACCGACTTACCAACACCTGAACCAGCAAAAATACCCACACGCTGACCGCTACCCATAGTCAGTAGTCCGTCGATGGCCTTTACCCCTGTGTAGATGGGCTCTGTAATGATGGAGCGGGTTAGGGGATCGGGGGCACCGGCGTAGAGTGGCATAACCTTGGGGTCGTGTTGCGATGTGGTGGGCGACGATGGCGACGATGGCGAAGTTGGCGAAGTTGGCGACGATGGCTGTGTGCTAGGGTGTTCGCCATTCCCCTCGCCACGCTCAGGGGAGTCGTAGGGGGCAGGAACGCCAAAATCGAACGAACCGAACGGCTGACCTAAGCCATCCAAGACAGTGCCCAACATACCCTCATGCACGGTGATGGAGGCATTGGATGTGGGTAAGCTTTCAACCTTGTAGTTGGGTGCGATACCATCTAGTGTGCCAAATGGCATGAGGAATACTTTGTTTTTGCCAAAACCGATAATCTCGCACAGGGTGCCACCTTTGTCGCACTGCACCATGCACCGCGTTCCGAGGCTCAGAAGTGGACCATCGGCTTCAATAACCATCCCCTTGATACCGATGACGCGACCTGATAGGGGTGGTGTGTATTTTGTTGGTTTGACGCGATAAAGCTTACTCAAGTGATTCATAAATTTGTGCCCGTAGCCCTTCTAATAGGGATTCAATGGTAAAGTCCACTTCACCAACATTAGTTTCAACGCGGAACCCACCACGAGTTACTTCTGGGGAGCTTTCCATGGGTATTTCGGGGAATGTTTCCTGCACAGTGTCCATGTCTGCTGGGTTAACAACGATTTTCATTTCGGCAAAGTTTTCTAGTTTTTCGAGGTTGTTTCTGATGACATTGAGTATGAGTTTGTCGTTAATTTTTCGTTCAACGCCGATTATTTCGCGTACGAAATCGAGTATAAACATTGGCATCATGCGATCAACATCTTTGAGTTTGTTGTTGATTTCGTCAATGTTTTCTCGCGTTGTTCGCAATGTTTCTTCTAGGTTTGTTTTGTAGTCTTCCTCTTCTATTTTAAAGGCTCTGTCGTATTTTTCTTTGGCCTCGGCGTACCCTTTGTCGTATGAGTTTTGTTCCATGGCGTTAATATCCACGGCAGTTTTTTCTTTGATGACAGCCCTAAGTTCTTGTATCTCTTTGTTTAGGGTTTCGTTTTCGTTTAAGGCTGTTGCGAGGTTTGCTTCTAGCTCAGCAATGCGTCCTGTTTTGGTTTCGATGGATTGCATAAGTGTCTGTAGGTCTTCATGTTCTTCGTTGTTTGTGGTTTCTTGTAAGCTGCTGTCTCTGTTGTCTACAATGGACGAGTCTAGTCCGATGGTTGAGAGTGCACCGGTGTAGTCGTATGAGTAGTCGTCGCTATTTTGCAGAGGTAGCAGGTATGTTTCGAGGTTTTTGATATCGGGTGGTTGTTTTCCGAGGAAGGAGTTTTCTAGATCCCACCATTTGTCGGAGTTTCCGTCGGGTAGTCGTTCGCCGGCGAAGTGTATTTTTGATGGTGGTAATCGTCTTCCGTCGGGCATTGCGGGGAAACGTCGGTATCCGGAGTTAGATTTTTTGTAATCGTCGTCCACAATGTCGATGTAGTTGAGCCCAGCTTCACCGCGTCTTACTTCACAGAAAACGGTTTTCTCAAAGGTGCCTTTGTCGTCATCTTTTTTGGGTGATTTGCCACGTATAACTATCATAAAATAAACCTATACGACTGTTTCTTCTTCGCCAGCTGATATGGATATTGTGCCAGCTTCATCTAGTTCGCGAACAATGCTTACGACTTCATGTTGTGCTTGTTCCACATCGCGAAGGCGTACAGCTCCCATGTACCCCATCTCTTCCTGCATGGTTTCCACAGCACGTTTGGACATACTGCCGAAGAAGGTGTTTTTAACTTTTTCGTCTGACCCCTTGAGGCTCATGGCAAGAATCTCTTTGTCAACGCGTTTGAGAATCTCCTGAATAGCAACAGGTGGGAACCCTTTGATATCGTCGAATACGAACATTAGATCGCGAATTTTGATGGCAAGATCGGGTGAATTCCGTTCGATAATGCCCAGAGTTGTTTTGCTAGTAGTTCTGTCCATTCGGTTGAACATTTCAGCAACAGATTTAACGCCGCCAACTTCAACGTTGTAACTTGAAAGGGCTTCAAAACGCTCCTCCAAAACGGTGGACAGCGTGCGAACAACGGAGGGGGAGATATCTTGCAGGCTAGCAACACGCAGGGAGACTTCGGCTTTGAGGTCGTCGCTCATTTGCGACAAGGCTGATGCGGCTTGACCAGGTTCGAGGTGAGCGAGAATAAGGGCGATGGTTTGTGGGTGTTCGTTGATGATGAATTTCGAAAGCTGTTTGGGGTCGACCTTGGAGAGGAATTCAAACCCAGTGGACTGCTCGATGACTTTGGAGAGTCGGTCGATAATTTTGCGTGCACGTTCGGGTCCGAGTGATTTGATGAGCACCATTTTGGCGTAATCGAGTCCACCTTTGGCGATGAATTTTTTTGCCAGAATCATGTTGTAGAATTCTTCGATGATGCGGTCGAGCCGTTCAGGTGGAACTACTTTTGTGAGGGCTATTTGGCGAGACAAATCGTTGAGCTCGTCGTCGCTCATGTACGACATGAGGTTGGAGGTGGTGTCCTCCCCCATGGCAATCATAAGAGCTGCAACTTTATGGATCCCTAATTCTTCCTGCATGATGTAAAACCTACCTGAGAAGTATATTTTGTGTGCCTAGTATCGTGGTTGCTCAAGTGTAGCATAGAGTGCAACCTGAGTTTGTTAGGACTTGATCATTGTGCGAAGAAGGTTTACTACCATTTCGGGGTCTTCGTTGGCTGCTTCTTCAATCTTTTTGAGCATTACTCGTGATTTGATGGACTCAACATCTAGGGGTTGACTTTCGTCCAGTTCGGATTCGATTTCGTTTTCAAGTTCGCTCAAGCTTTTTGGGAAGGCACTGCTATCCCCCACGGATATTTCGAGTGCGTGCATTTGTGCGTCGATGGCATCTTCACCGAGCATGCTAGCGTCAAGTTCTTGTGCTACCTCGATTTTTTTCATTATCGGGCGAACAATCATTAAGTAGAAGGCAAAAGAGATTATCAGAATTGTGAGGTATTTTAAAATTAATGCTGCTATTTCCATTTGTCGCTCCCGCTGTAAAAATTCTGCATTTGTTGTGTCCACGGGTACATCGAAGGGGAGGTTTTCCACTGCAATGGTATCGCCGCGGGCTGTGTCTACACCAACAGCGTTGGAAACTAGTGAGCTTAGTGTGGCAAGCTCAGCATCTGTCCAAGGTCGAACAGCTCCAGCTGTGGCGGCTGTGGCGTCGGCACGGTTGTCAACAATGACCGAAACGCTGAGCCTATTTATAACACCGTAGTTGCGTGTTTCGTAAACCGTACTTTTGTCTATCTCAAAGTTAGCAGTACGCTCTTCACGGGAGTAGTCGTTAAAGAGACCGTCGTCGAGGATATTTGGTTCAGCAAGGTTGGGTTCGACTCCAGGGATGCCAGCAATTTGGGAGCCACGACTCGTTGACTTAATATCCAGTGTGTGTTCGCTACGCAGTACGGGTTCGTCGCCATAGTCTTCTATAATGGAGTCCCGCTTGGAAAAATCCATCTCCACTGATACCCTAGCAATAGACTTGCCACTACCCAAAACTGTACCAAGCATGGAGTTCAGTTTGGTTTCTAGGGATGACTCGATTTTTTTGCGATACTCAAGCTGAGTTGCGGTTAAATAGAGTGCGTTGTTGGATTCGCCGAGGAAATCGCTTAGCAGGTTCCCCTGTGTGTCGATAATTTCAACTTGGTCGAATGTTAATCCGCGTACTGCACCTGAAACGAAATAGGCAATGGCACGAATGTTTTGGCTAGACAGGGTTTCGCCTTGACGCAGACGTATGACGATGGAGGCTTTGGAATCTTCCTGTTCGTCAAGGATGAATAAGTTGTTTTTCGGGATGTAAACGTGAACACGAGCCTCTTGAACGGCAGCAAGGGAGGTGATAGAACGCTCAATTTCACCTTGGATGGCACGTTGGTAATCAACCTCTTCTTGGAACTGTGTGGCACCGATGGAGCTAGAATCAAAAAGCTCAAAACCTGATGTGGAGCCGCCTGAGGGGAGACCAAGCTTGGCAAGATCAAGACGCAAGGAGTAGATTTTGTCGCCAGCAACCTGAATGGTATTGCCATCAGCAATGGTGTAGCGAATTTTTTGGCGATCAAGCTCGTCAACAATGGCAACAGTATCACCATCACCAAGCTCAGCATAAAGGGTTTCGTAGGTGGGAGCGTTCGCCCATACCATCAACACTAGGATGACGACAATAGTTGCCACCGATGCCACAACGATGGACAAGCGTTGGATGTAAGACAGCTTGGAGTAAACAGAAAGGAACTGCTCGTACAGCTTTCGACTATCAATATTCATAATTTGTACACCCTCGAAGAATACTGATAACACAGCATTCAAGCAAACTTCCTAAAATACACTGTGAGCCTCAAAGCACATCACCCCCGTGATGATGAGCCGTGCAAAGCTGAAACACACATAAAATAAACCTTTTCACAATGGTACACCCATATTGCAGAAAATGCAAGTGGGCACAAGAAATATTACGAATACTTTTTGTTGGTTTCGGTGATGATGGTGCGTTGCGGTGGTGGTGATGCGTTGCGTGATGATGGTGATGCGTTGCGGTGGTGGTGATGCGTTGCGGTGGTGGTGGTGCGTTGCGTGATGGTGATGGTGCGTGATGATGGTGGTGCGTTGCGTGATGATGGTGGTGCGTTGCGGTGATGATGATGGTGCGTGGCGTGATGATGGTGATGCGTTGCGGTGGGGGTGGTGCGTTGCGGTGATGGTGCGTGGCGTGATGATGGTGCGTTGCGGTGGTGGTGGTGCGTTGCGGTGATGATGGTGCGTGGCGTGATGATGGTGCGTGGCGTGATGGTGATGCGTTGCGGTGGTGGTGGTGCGTTGCGGTGGTGGTGATGCGTTGCGGTGGTGGTAGTGCGTTGCGGTGGTGGTAGTGCGTTGCGGTGATGGTAGTGCGTTGCGGTGGTGGTGCGTGGCGTGATGATGATGGTGCGTTGCGTGATGATGGTGATGGCAAATACTGCCACCACCTACACTATTTAAAGAGCGATTGCTATATTTGTGTTCTCATTACCTCTTGGTAAGCTTCGAGTACCTTGTTGCGAACTTCGAGCATTAGTTTCATTGAAACGTCAGCTTTTTGCAGTGCAATCATTGTATCTTGTATGTTGGCTTCTCCGGCTGCAAGGCTTTGCACGGCTGAGTCGGCAGTGAGTTGTGCTGAGTTAACGTCTTGCAGGGCTCCCATTAGGACGTCTGAGAAGTTGACGGTGGGAGTAGTGGAGGTTTGTTTGGCAGCGGTGTTTGTTGCAGCCGTGCCGATGTTGTTAATATTTGGTAGCAGGAAAGCACTTTTGTCGATGTTAGCCATAATATCCGCCATTTTCAGGTTAATTTATTGTTCATCACCCTTTTGTTTGTTGGGGTGTTGTTTCTGTTTGAAGAGCGTTGTTTTCGGTTGTTGGTTCAGTATTTTTTGGAGTCAACTATGATTACACTGTTCTAATATATCACACTTTTTGGAAAATGTTAATACTTTTACAAAATATTTTCATACTTTTATTTCGGTGTCGTACTTGTGTTGTCTCATGGGAGTGTGTAAATTTTATTGGGAAATTTTTTCCCCTTTCCCCCTGTTGCCCCAGCCTAGCCATGCCTTACGCACCTGACACCATCTTGCCATGCCAGCCTAACCATGCCCTTCGGGTATCTTAGGAGTTTTTGCCGATGTTTAGTGCTCTGAGGGCTAGTTGTTTGGCAGTGTTGAGCACGGTAACGTTTGCTTCATAGCTACGACTTGCCTCCATCATGTTTACCATCTCTTCTACGGGGGAGATATTTGGGAATGCCACGTACCCTTCTTCGTTGGCATCGGGGTGTGTTGGGTCGTATTTGAGTAGTGGTGGTTTGGTATCTTCGGCGATACGATCGACCTGAACTCCGCCTTTGTGTTCCCCTTGGAGGACGTATTTGAAGACGACGTCTTTTTTGATGTATGGTCCATCTTGTCCGGGGACGCGTGTTGTGTTTGCGTTTGCGATGTTGGACGAGATAACGTTCATGCGTATTCGTTGTGCACTTAGTCCTGTTCCGGCGAGGTCGATTGTTTTCAGGAAGTTGATATTGTTTAGCATAGTTGTTCTCCGTTTGGCAGGTGTGGGCGGTTGTGTGCGGTTGTGTACAGTTATGTGCGGTTGTGTGCGGTTGTGTGCGTAGTTAGTGTGTTAGTATTTTACCGTCCTCGAATGGATGTTTTCAGTCTTAGGAATTCCCCTGCAGTCATGTCGCTGAGAGCTTGGAACATGATATTTGTTTGTGATAGTTCCACCATTTCGTTGTCGATGTTTACGTCGTTGTAGTCGTTACGTATGGACATGTTGTTTTGGTATTTCACAAAGCTTCCGGGGTTTTGGTTAAAGGTTGGTGGTTGGATGTGGTTAAGGTTTGTGGCGTTCAGGAAGTCGCCGCCCCCTTCTTCGCGTTGAGCCATAACGTCTTCATAGGAAATTTTTAGTGATTTGTAAAACGGCGTGTCCACATTTGCCACATTTTTGTTGATTGTGCCGAGCTTGGCATCCAGTGTGTTGAGCCCGTATTGAAGGGTATCCACATGCTGTGCATCAAACATATTAATCATAGCAAACTACTCCTGCAAAAATACTTACGAAACGTGCAAGCAATTATGATGCCAATCGGGGGTAATGGAAATCTTATCTTGAGTTGAGTAAAATTTATTGTAAAAAGGGGGGGAGTTGTGGTATAATTGAAGACTGATGAAGGGTAGGGTCTGCCAACGGCGGTAAGGATAACCCCGCCAGGACTGGAAAGTAGCAACGGTACCCCCCAACGCCGAGTGGTTAGAATCCTTGCCCTTTGTCTTTAAAATATAACACAATGAATCAAAATAACCAAACCTATTCAGTAGCAAGGAGCAAGCATGCTTATTAATATTCGGAGAAGCCACAAATTTATCACCGCGGTGGTAGTGGTGGTGGTAATAATGTTCAGTAGTACCATATTTTTCGCATGGATCTTTAGCTTCCTCGATATCGGTAAACCGTACGTTGCAAAAATAAACGACTACACCGTTACACAAGTGGAGTACGAAAACGCACTGCAACAAGATACACAACGATACATTAGCCAAAACCCTGCAAACATTAACTTCACGACCACGACAGAGTTCTCACTACAAACAATCGAAAGACTCATCGACGACGAACTAATAAGGCAGTACGGCAAAAGCATCGGACTCACCATCTCCGAATACGAACTAGGAAACACAATCATCAACAGCCTAGGGGGGATCAACAACTTCAACGAAGCCGACTACCTCCGATTCCTCAACAGCTACGGACTCTCTGTGGACGCATACGAAAACATCATCAGAGATAGCCTGCTAATGGGAAGGGTGCAAAGCCTCATAACAACATCCATCACAACAAACGACGACGAGCTGAAAGCTTACTACAAAGGCGTATTCAGAGTGTACAACATCGACACCATTACGCTCACACCGGAAGATTTTAGCCAACAAATCAACCCCTCCAACAAAATGCTGGAAGACTACTACAACGACAACCTAGCAAACTACTCCGTGGAGGAAAGTGGCGACCTCGTTGTTGTTACCACAAGCAAAAGCAACCTAATCGCACAATCAACCTCAGCAATAACACCAACAGACAACGAACTGCAAAACTACTATCAACAAAATATACAAAAATACAGCACGCCAGCAGGATTTGTTGTAAATACCCTCGTGGTGAAATCCGACGACCTTGTTGTTACACAAAGTGAAGTTACAGCCTTCATCTCCGCAATAAACAACGACGGTGCCAGCTTCAACACCTACAACACATTCTTTAGCAACGCAACAACAGTGGAAACACCAACCTACAACCGAAGCTTCACACAAAGCGATACCCCCGTAGAGCTAACTTTCGTGAACAGCCTAAACAACGGCTCAGCATTCTTCTCCCAAAAAGATGACGCATTCTACATCGCACAACTACAGTCCCTAACAGAGCAACAGGCACTCAACTTTGACACCATCAAACAGCAAGTAACAGCAGACTATGAAGCATCCTTGGTGCAAAACCTCAACCCTGTGGGGGATCTCGTGGCAGAGGCCAACAACAACGGTGGAATATACTACCTCAACGACACACACAACCTGCCACTCCAAGAAATGAACAACATTAACGAATCAACCATGCTCGCCTTCCTAGGCAACAACGATATTTACGCTGTCCTAGATGCACCGCTCAACGATGTGCAATCGTTTGAAATGGGCGACAACGTCTACTTCGTATCACTTATCGAGCACCGACCAATGCGTGTGAAAACACTGGAAGAGGCAACAAACGACGGCTCACTCATGGACAACTACAAAGAGCACGCCGGAGCAATACTTGCAAAAGAATACGGCGACTCATTACTAGTGTCCCCCAACCCGAACTTCAACAACCCTGAAATCGGAACACGAGGGGAACTAACAACATACAACTTAGAAAATGTTGCAAACCTGCTTCAGGGCGACCAAAAACTTGTAAACGACTTCATCAACCTAGAGGTGGGGGAAGTACTAAACACAGTTATCACTAACGACGACGGCTCTTCTGTTGTAGTAAAAATGATTTTAAGCTACTACAACCCAAGTGCACCAAGCTTTAAATCGTTCGAGGATAGGGCACGTCGTGAAGTAATCGCTGCCAAAAGGTCGGCGGCTATGGATGAGTTCATACTTACTCTCAAGGAGAACGCAACGATCAAAATCAATAGTGCTTACCAGAGCCAGTAAGGTTTCAGTAAACAGTATTTTTGATTAGTCAAAAAAGTTATAGCCATTTGTAAAAAATAGTATTACACTAAAGCTACGCATTATTGTGTTGTGATATTTTTTGCGAATGGCTATTTTTGCGTCTAGAGTAGGAGGGTTTATGGGTGGATGTACTTGTCCTTATAAAAGTCATAGGGGTGATGAGATTGCGTCGTTGCAGTTTATCGATTCACCTTTGGAGCCACCTCCTTTGGTCCCTGTGCCTGTGCCACCGTTTTTTGGTACAAAGAGTGGCGTTATTCCCCTTACGTTGAAGAGTATTACGGCTCTTTTGGATCAAACTTCTGTCATAGAGCAGTGGGGTTACAAAAATCGTGGTCTAGCTCTTAAGGAGTATCTGAAGCTGTTGGACAATGGTCCAAACCAAACATATAGAACTATCCTCAACGATATTGTGAGTAATAATTTAGTAGATATTAAATACAAGTACGGTTACTTCTATGCTCGAAGTCGTGGTAACTTTTTGTTATTGAGTCAGGTTCCTGAGATGTTTTATTCGGGGGATTTGGCTTCAGGGCGTCAGCAGTATACTCTTCTTTTCCGTCGTTCTTTGGTGGCACCATTCTACAATATTCCAGATTTCTTTCATCCAGCGTCAAGCCTCACGGAGGCAAGCCTCACAGCGTCGAACCTCACGGAGGCGAACCTCACAGCGTCGAGCCTCACTGAGGCGAACCTCACAGCGTCGAGCCTCACGGAGGCGAACCTCACAGCGTCGAGCCTCACTGAGGCGAACCTCACAGCGTCGAACCTCACGGAGGCGAACCTCACAGCGTCGAACCTCACAGCGTCGAACCTCACAGCGTCGAGCCTCACAGCGTCGAGCCTCACGGAGGCGAACCTCACAGCGTCGAACCTAACTGAGGCGAACCTCACAGCGTCGAGCCTCACTGAGGCGAACCTCACGGAGGTGCAGAGCCAGCTACCTGACATGCAGACCAATACACCTGAGGGCACCATGGGTAAAGTTGATGTGGCTCCTTTGGGTTTATTTACCTTGGGTAATGCTGCCAACGAGACTCTCAGGTCGTTGTTGGATAGCCATGATTACAAGGGGTACTACTTTTATCATATTGTTTTTTCAAATTTGGTTGCGGGTGTCTGCAATCATATATCTGATATTATACGTAAGGATTTGGGTTTGAGTGATGGTGTTGGTGTAGCCCATACCTTTGGTGCGAGTCGGTACGCACGCACTGACGATTATGGTGTTGTTGCCACTTTGTTGGAGTCAGACACTATTGCAATGCCTCCCCCTCCTGCTTCTGAGAACCTGATACTACGTGGTCAAAGTGGTACTAGTAAGGGGATGTGGTCAGCTAGTTCGCCTTTTTCTAAGAATTACGACTTTAGTATGAGTTACGCTCAGGGGTTTATATTTACGCACCATCCGGATTCTAGTCATCTTTTGGGTGTTTAGTTTTTCGAGGTGAGTGTTTGTAGCCTGTTGTTTCGTACGTAAAAAGCCACCGACGCCAGCACCCACCGACGCCAGCACCCACCAGCACCCACCGACGCCAGCACCCACCGACGCAGCACCCACCGACGCCAGCACCCACCGACGTAAAAAGCCACCAATTATGTTTTACATTATTAGTGTAAACCGTAATCAGTGGCTTTTATTTTGTGTGAACAACACGTCCTAGGGTTCCGTACGTCCTAGGGTACCGTACGTCCTAGGGTACCGTTAAGGTTGTCCTAGTTTTGGCACGTTTATTTGCCATTGCTCCAAATGTCCATATCGATTTTCCCTTTGAGTTCGTGGAATTTCGTTGGGTCAAATGTTGGCAATAGTCCTTGTCGCCTTTGTGTGTTGTAGTCTTTTGCAACTTTGGCAATAATCCTATACATGAGCAGTATTGCAATGATGTTTATTGTTGCCATTAGTGCCATGGATAAGTCTGCCGCATTCCATATTGTTTGCAGTGTTGCCACTGATCCTAGCATCGTAACCCCTAGCACGGCGAATCGGAAGGGCATGATTACTTTTTTGTTCCCTTTTGCGATGAACAGAATATTTGTTTCGGCGTAAGAGTAGTTTGCAACGATACTTGTGAAGGCGAAGAAAAATAGTATGATGGCGATAAAGTCGTCGCCCCATGCACCTACTTGCGAAACGAGTGCCATTTGTGTGAGTGCGATGCCTGTTGTTTCCATGTGCGGTTTGAATTCGCCAGAGAGCAGGATGATTGTTGCTGTTGCAGTACAAATTATTAGTGTGTCGACGAATACGCCAAGCATTTGCACATACCCTTGAGATGCGGGGTGTGGCGGGTATGGTGTGGCTGTTGCGGCAGCGTTTGGTGCAGAACCCATACCACCTTCGTTGGAGAAGAGTCCGCGACGAATACCATTCATCATGGCCGCAGATATTGCATACCCAGCGGCACCACCTGTTGCTTGACCGATGCCAAGGGCGGAAGAGACGATGGTTGCAAGTACTTGTGGCACAACGGAAATGTTGGTAACCAAAATAAACACCGCAACCACAAGGTAAGCAAGTGCCATGAATGGTACAACTAGCTCAGCAAAGCGGGCGATGGCTCTAAGTCCACCAAAAATAATCAGACCTGCCGCAACAATAACAAACACACCGCTTGCCCACTTAGGGATGCTGAATGCATGCTCAAACGATGCCGCAATTGTGTTGGACTGTACAGCGTTGAAGAATAGTCCGAACGCGAAAATCAGGAATACGGCGAACAGAACGCCTAACCAGCGAAGCCCAAGACCTTTTTGGATATAGTAGGCAGGGCCACCACGGAATTTACCCTCATGATCACGCTCTTTATAAACCTGAGCCAAGGTGCTTTCAGCAAAAGAGGTAGCCATGCCGATAACAGCAATAAGCCACATCCAGAAAATAGCACCAGGACCGCCGAGGGTAATGGCAACAGCCACACCAGCAAGGTTACCAGTACCAACACGTGCTGCAAGGCTAGTGGATAACGCCTGAAACGACGAAATATCACCCTTTTCATGCTTTCTGCTATTTTTTAGCACCGAAAACATATGCCCAAAATGTGTGAACTGAACAAACCCTAGTCGGTATGTAAAAAATACACCAGCACCGAGGAGCAGGGGTATTATCACATACGTCCAGACGATATCGTTGCCAAGGTTGACAACGTAGTCGGCAATATTCATTAAGTAGTCCATAATATTCCTCCTAAATAAAATAATTATGATTTAGCTATCTTTTAAAAATAAAAACAGGTAATAGGAGGTAGTAATATGATAGCTAACTATATTTTAGAAGGTGGAACCGGTGCAATCCATACAATTAAAATAGTGTAAAAACCGTAGGTAAAAGTATCGTAGGTACATATCCACGATGCAATGAACCATAAAAAATTAAATATGAGCTGGGACGCTTCAACAAGGTTGGCTACAGTTCAGTTGCAATTGCCGCCGATGTTTCCACTATTGATAACCTAAGTGGGCAGAAAGTTCTTGCCACTAGGTACAGTGTTATGTTGTGCAAGCAGTATATTTTTTAATAATATATTAGTTCCTGCTGCAAAGGGTACGGTTTCCCGAAGTAATGTTCGTCCACGCACCGATTATACATAATTATTATTAAGAAGTCAAGCTTTTAACACTACAGGCTGTTATTGTTGGGTTTGGAGTGTGTAACATAATCATGGTACTATGCTGGCACAGTACCATGATTATGTTACAAAGTTTTGTGCTGTACGGCTATTCCCCATTCGTGCGGGGGAGGGAGTGCCCTAGCAACCGACTATGGATGCAAGCCCCCCTTTGGATGTTTCGCGGTACTTGTCGTCCATATCTTTGCCCGTTTTGTACATGGTGGCAATAACTTTGTCCAAGGAGACAGCGGCACCGTCAGTGCGTTGTATGGCCATTCGTGCGGAGTTGATTGCTGTAACGGCGTTAATGGCGTTACGCTCGATGCATGGAACCTGCACCTGCCCGTTGACAGGGTCGCATGTTAGCCCGAGGTTGTGTTCCATGGCGATTTCGGCGGCGGTACAGACCTGTTGCGGGTTTGCTCCCATGAGTTCTGCCAGTGCGCCGGCGGCCATGGAGCAGGAAACGCCTACTTCACCTTGGCAGCCTACTTCGGCACCAGAGATGGAGGCGTTTGTTTTGTAGAGTATGGCGATGGCTCCGGCGGTCATGAAGAATGTTTCGAGTTCGTCATCGCCTACGGGGTGGATGAATTTGTCGTAGTATGCTAGTACGGCGGGGATAATTCCGCATGCACCGCTTGTGGGTGATGTTACAACTCGTCCGCCGGCAGCGTTCTCTTCGGACACGGCTAGTGCAAACATGTTGACCCAGTCCATAATTGCCAGTGGATCCACCGATGAGCCTTGGTTATTGTGGTTGGTTGCGTTTTTTTCTAGGAGTCGTCTTAGGGGTGCAGCTCGTCGAACAAGGTTGAGGGATCCTTCAAGAGTTCCGTCTGATGTTGAGCCCCTTTCGATCCCTTCTTTCATTACGTCCCAGATACGGTTGAGTTGTTGAGTTATTTTTTCTTGTGGGGCGTTAATTAGTTCGTTAGTTTTAGTTAATTGGCTGATGGAAATGTTATGTTTGTTGCATATGTTGAGGATATCGTCGGCGAATTTGAAGGGGTAAGGGTATTTGGTGGCTTTTTCATCCTTTTGGCTACTGTGGTCTTTGCTAGGCAGTTCGCTTGTTGTGTTTACGAAGCCTCCACCCACGGAGTAGAATGTTTTTGAGAGTAGTAGTTTGTCCCCTTTGAATGCGTGGAAAACCATACCGTTTTCGTGTGCTTGTAGTGTAGTGGTGTTGAATCGAATGTTGGGGAAGGCGACAGTGTGGTCGTATTTTTGGATATGTAGTTTGTGTTTTTTCTTTGTATTTGCCACAATTTTTGGTATGGAGTCGATGTCCACATTGTCGGGGGAGCTTCCGGTGAGCCCCATGATAATTGCGTCGTCGGTTTTGTGTCCAATACCTGTGAGGGATAGTGAGCCGTATAGGTCGACTTCGATTTTGTCTACGCCACGTATGCCCCCGTCGTCTTTGTGCTGTTCTTCTACGATAGATAAGAAGCGTTTGCCAGCAACCATGGGTCCGATGGTATGCGAGCTTGATGGTCCGATACCCACCTTAAACATATGGAAGATACTAATCATAATAGACACCTTTACTGTAGTTGTGAATTTTAGTTGTGAGAGTTTTAGTTGTGAGAGTTTTAGTTGTGTAGCCCGTCCTGTTAAAACTAAAAGGGTGTACCCACACTGTAACATAAATTACGTACAGTGTGGATACAAAGATTGTACAAACTCCTGAGAACTTGTCCTTAGCCCAGTGCTATAGGAACGGGTATATTACGGCAGCGATGGTAGCGAAGCCCATTGTTGCGATAAATATGTTGGAGATGGTTTTGCCACGGTATTTTGCCATGGATGGTACGGTGTACATAGCAACCACAGGCATAACAAACAGGATTGCAGCCATCATTGGTGAGCCGATGGTTTCGATTAGTCCTAGGATGCTAGGGTTGATGATTGCCACGATCCATGTAGTAACAACGATGAAGCCTAGGGATATGGAGCTGATAGTTTTGCTAGACATGCCAGAGCGTGAGCGTATCAGTCCGGATAGACCTTCGTGTGCACCTAGGAAGTGTCCGAAGTAGCTGGACGAAATAGCAACAATAGCAATGAGTGGCCCAAGTAGTGAGATGACGATGGAGCCATGGATGTTTGCTAGGTACGATACGATGGTAATGTTTTGTTCGCGTGCTTCGTTGAGTTGTTCGGGTGTTAGGGATAGCACAACCGAGAATACAAATAGCAGAACAAATACAAGGAGCATGGATGCTGCTGTGAATGTGATGGCATCGGTTTTTTTGCCAGCATTTTCAATACCGTAAACACGACGTTGCTCTTTTGCAAATTGGCTGATAATTGCGAAGTGACTAAACGAGAACACAATAATAGGGATGGCAAGCCATACGCTAACAGGGATAGCACCCCAATCGGTTGGTTCGTTTATAACGGCCATGCTCCAGTCAGGGATGAGGTACAAGGACATACCGATGAGGATAAACACTAATGGGTAAACCATTGCTGAGCTAGCTTTGAGCATGATCTCTTTGCCGAATGCAACACCGCCAGTCATTAGCAATATTAGTACACCAGAAAGTAGCCAGCGTGGTGGTGAAGCCATATTGAACTGGTTAACGATGAGTGAGTCGATGGTATTGGTGATACCTACGCCGTAAATAAGGACGATTGGGAATAGTGTGAAGAAGTAGGCAAATGTGATAACGTTTGCCATGTTGAGTCCCCAGTACTCTTTCACAGCATCGGTAATGTCGGCGTCTTCATCTTTGGCAGCAAGAACAAACCTAGCAAGAAACTTGTGTGAAAGCCAAGTCATTGGTCCTGCAAGTAGAGCCAAGATCATTAAAACAACAAACCCAGAGCCACCGGCTTTGATGGGTAGGAATAGGATACCGGCACCGACGGCGGTACCGAATAAGGACAGAGACCATGTAAAATCTCTGAAGGAGAACTTCATATCGTGGTTATTCATAAATACACCTCGTAAAATTGGTTAATACTTCTTTAGTGTTTAATAACGATAGCATAGATATAAAAAAAGTCAACACTTTTTTTTATAACACCGTTCCTGTTGTTCGTTATGAAATATGAGAACAACGAAAGGAGTAGAACGGCTCTGCAGGTCTTGATTGTTGCCCTCTCGAGCATATCTTCAGTTGTATCGATTACTGTCCCTCTGTGTGCATTGCCTATGAAAATGCGATTTGGGGCGGTTGTTTTATGAAATTGAGTGCATATATTACTGTGTAATAATTTATCTACTGAAAAATACGAGGTGTACAATGCGTAAGATATTATTGGGCGTGTTAGGATTAAGTTTTGTGGTTGCTGCTTGCAACGAGAGTACGAAGGCTGTGTCTGATCCGGACATTGGTATTACTGGGGGAACCATTGAGGTTTCGGGTATCGAGATTCTGGATATAAGTACGGCTGGATCTAGTGATTATTATTCGACGGTGTCGCTGAAGTTGGGGGAGACGGCGAAGCTTAAAACGCGTGTGATGCCTCCCACAGCTGAGAATAGGAGTTTGTCGTGGCGTAGTTCTGCCCCTGAAGTTGTGAGAGTTCACTCTGATGGTCGTATTGTTGCTGAGGGGTTGGGCACATCTGTGATTATTGTTACGGCTCATAATGGTGTTGTTGTTCGTGTTCCGATTCGCGTTGTGAAGCCGGAGAGCTTTGTTGAGATGACAGGGTTGGAGTTTGCGAATGTTGGCGATATGGGTATTGATGGTTCTTACCCTGTGAAAGAGGTTGTTGTGTCGGATGGTTCATTTGTTATTGAGTCTGTTGTTGTTCCTTCTGATGCGACGAATCCGTCGTTGGTGTGGAGTAGTTCTCAGCCCCACATTGCTACTGTGCGTGATGGTGTTGTAACCCCTGTGGGCATAGGTTTCGCAACCATTACGGCAACTGCTTACAGTGGTCATAGCGTTTCCCTTAAGATTAAGGTTGTTGAGGGCATTGCGTCGGATATTTCCGTACGTTTGTTGAATGCTGGTGATTTTGTTACCATGGAGGCGGATCTTACAACTTATGCTGAGATGAATATGTCTTTGGGTGTTTCTGTTCAGCTTGAGTATGCTGTTTTGCCTGAGTGGCTGACGGATAAGTCTTTGACGTGGACGGTTGAGGACGAGGGTGTTGCCACAGTTGTTGCGGGCTTGATACAGCCTGTGAGTGTGGGTAGAACCAACATTACTGCCGAGTCGAGTACATTTGCGAAAGCGGTGTTGCCCATACAGGTTGTTGCACCTGAGGAGTTCCTCGGGGTACGCAATGTTGTGTTTACGAATGTTGGCGGTGTTGAGTCTAATAATCGTTACCCTACTCATCATATTATTATTGGTGAAGAGGCGTTCCGAGTGATGAGCGAAGTTGTTCCTGCTGATGCGACGAACCCTGTTTTAACGTGGTCTAGTTCCGACGATAGTGTTGCCACTGTTCGCAATGGTCATGTTCGCGGTGTTTCCCGTGGTGATGCGATAATTACGGCTACGGCGTTTGGTGGTATTGTTGCTGAGCTCCCTGTTGTTGTGAGCGAGGCTGTTGTTGATGGTGCTGCTGTTAAGTTTCTGAATGCAGGTGCTACAACTTACGACGAGAGTGGTTGGACAACATATGAGGAGATGTTTATGGCTGTTGGTCGCTCCTATCAGATAGATGCCATTGTTCTGCCTACTGACACTGCTAATCAGTCTTTGACATGGTACACGTCCCATGGTGAGTTGTTGACAGTGGAGAACGGCTTGATAACACCTTTGCAGAGTGGTGCAGTGGAGGTTCGTGCTCAGGGTTCACATTCGGCTTTGGCGATACTTCCCATTACCATAGTGGATGATAGTTTGTATTTTGATGTAACCAACTTGGAGTTTACGAACGTTGGTGAAACCGACTCTGCGGGTAATTATGTTGCCATGGGGTTGCCCCTGACTTTGGAACCGTTTGCCATCGAAACCCTTGTGGAGCCTATCACTGCTATGAATAAGGTATTGACATGGTCGAGTTCCAACCCTACCATCGCAACGGTGGAGTATGGTGTTGTTACCCCTGTTTCGGTTGGTGAAGCAACCATAACAGCAACAACATACGGTGGGCTAACTGCTAGCATGGTTGTAGTTGTTACTGAAGATGAAGTTGCTGCTAACTTGATAAAATTTCAGGGGTTCGGCGATTCCCATGTGGACGAAAACTTAATCAATAGTTACGACATGACCTACCTGAATATTGCCAATGATTACCGTATTTACAGCGAGGTGTTGCCCCTGTCCGCAACGGACAAAAGTTTGACGTGGAGCTCCACCGACGAGAGCATTTTGCGAGTGAGCAGTATTGGTGAGTTAGAGCCTCAGTCGGTTGGCACAGCGTCCGTTATTGCACTATCCCCCAGCGGTGCCTCAGCGATTCTGCCCGTAACCATAATCGATGGCGAGTTCGTGGCTGTAACAAGTATCGATCTTAGCGACACTTACGACGAATCCCTAGGTGCCTACACACTGTCCATGAATTACGGCGACACCCATTGGCTCCAACCTGTGATTAATCCGAGGGACGCCACGTTCAGAACAATCACATGGAGCTCGGAAGATCCTAGCATCGCAAGTGTGTTGGCAAGTGGCATGATTACAGCAAACGAAGAGGGCACAACCACCATCACAGGTGAGGGGCACAACGGCGTAACGGTGGATATTATTGTTGACGTAAACATTATTGAAGTAACGTCCGTTGCTTGGAAAAAGGGGTACAACGACATTATGCTTGCACTAGAGTCGCCTAGTTCAGTGATCGACCTGAGCAATAGTGTGGACATCTCCCCGCAGGATGCCTCCCGCCCTTGGTTGAGCTATCTGCTAGTAGAAGAGTCGGATAGACCGGGCACAGCTGGTGCTGTTGTTAGCTCTAGCGGAATACTGTCCAACCTCAAGGTGTACGGACGGGCAAATATTCAAGCCTCAACACAAGATGGACTCCATGCCGACACCGTAGTAATCTACAACGGGAATAGGGCAGAGGCTCAAGGGAACCCGCCTTTGGCTAAATCCCCCTGCAAAAACGATGCTGACTACATCCTTTACATACCCATGTTGGAGTGGACAACAAGTTACCATGTGAGCTCCACAACATTGCAGTTAAATGAATATAATGAGCAGATCTATGTGGAGGGTATGGAAGATAATCCGAACATAAAGATACGACACAGGCATGAGCAGTACTCTGAGGCGGATGCGGAAAACCCAGGGATGGATATCTACTACCACAAAATATTCTACAGCGTTTGCTCCCTTGAGAAACTACCAAGACCACTAGTTGTGCATATCGGAATGAGCGAGTACACTGTTGAGTTGGATCCCATCATTATGGACTAAGAGCCGGTATCAGTCATGTGAGCACCGAGCTGTTGACGACCGAGCTGTTGACGAC
>CAMZNJ010000054.1 GCA_947313825.1 uncultured Deferribacteraceae bacterium
GAGCATGTGCCCCACGGCGATGACCCTAGTACTCGTAGTCGATGCTACTAATATCGGAGTCGTAGCCGAATTTACGGGAGATACTATCACGCATTTCCAAGAGCAAGGGGGCGATTTCGCCTTTGACGCGATCGGGGCTGAGCCTGTCTTTAGGGGCGATGATGCTGATACCTAGTCGTGGTTTGCTCATGAAGTCCACGGCAGCGATACCGACGCCACGAACGCCGATATGGTATTCTTCATTGTCGATGGCGAATCCGTCCTCTTTTACCTTAGCGAGTTCTTCGTGTAGTTGGTTGATATCAGTGATGGTGTTGTCGGTGAGTCGTTGGAATTTTTCGGGGTAGTAGGAGTTGGCGTAGTTGGGGTTACGGAAGGCTAGTTGAGCTTTGCCGCAAGATGTGGCGTAAGCGGGGCGTAGGTTGGCCAAAACGGGGGCAACACGCACGGCACGATTTGTTTCGGAGTAGTTGATGTACACCACAGAGCCTTTGCGTAGGATGCTTACAAAGACTGATTCGTTGAGTTTGTCCCTTAGGGCACGGATTTCGTTGACAGTGGTTTTGTTGACATCGAGTTTGTTTGAGTATGCCGTTGAGATTTGGAATGTTTTGACCCCTAGTCGGTATTGGTCGGAGTAGGGTGAGTATTCGAGGTAGTCGTATCGTTCGAGGGTTCGCAGCAGTTTTTTGGCACTACTGGGAGTGATGTTGAGTTTTCGGATGATGTCAGTGGTGTTGGTAACAGGTTTTTCGTTGGCGACATAGTTCATGATATCCAACGCACGCTGTATACTTTTGATAGTATAGTTTGTTTTGCTTTGCTTTTTCATATGTGGTGTTCCCCTGCAGTATTTTTAAAACACGCTAGATATATTTTTTGCACTATACCACGTATTCAATAATTGTTCAAACATTTTAACAACCATGTGTGGCAAAGATTTTTGCGTTAATCGCGAATACTACAGTGTTTGAGAGGGGTTTTGCGTGGTAGTTTGGTGAAGGTAAAAAATATACATAGGTTAATTATTTATTATGTGTGGTTTTAGAATAGGGGTTTTTCGATGAATTCGTCGTTGGGTTTGTTGGTATCGATGGGGTAGCCGAGGCGTAGCCATTCGTCGAAACCGTTTTCGAGGTAGTGGATGTTGCGAAAACCGCTGTTAATAAGGTACAGAGCGTAGGAAGCAGCCTTGGAGCCGTTCTGGCAATAAATATGGTAGTGCTTATCGCGAGGGAGCGAATCCATGAGGGCTTTCATGCGACTGCTGGAAATATCAACATTGGTGGCACTAGGGATGCAACCAAGACGATAGTCGTTGGCACTGCGAATATCGATGATGACAGAGTTTGGATCGGCAGCATCCCGTTGCGTAGACAACATGAATTGCTTGCTACTCAGGGGTAGTGCCCTTTGTTTGCGAGTAAAGCCACCACGGAAAAATATGAAGTATATGAGTGCTAAGGATCCAACAATAAAATAGACCTTGAGGAAGTTGCCGTCAAAATTCATAACTGTTTGCCTCCACTAGTGGTGTTGCCGTGTTGCCGTGTCGTGTTGCAGTGCCGTGTTGCCGTGCTACTGTGTTGCAGTGCCGTGTTGCCGTGTCGTGCTTATTTATATTTAATTACGGGTAGTCCCGATCTTTTCCAGTTGATGATACCGCCGGACGATAGGTATGCGTTTTCGAAGCCGAGGTTACGTGCGATGTCAACAGCTCTTGTGGCACGGTTTTGCGTACGACATATGAATATGTAGGTTTTGCTTGGATCGAGTGCTCTGATTTCGTCGGCGAAGTTGTTTTTTGAAATGGGGAGGAGTTTGCACCCTTCAGCGTGTCCTGAGGAGTATTCCATGGGGGTACGAACGTCGATGCAAACAACTTCATTATTTGCGATGAGGTCGTATGTTTCCTGTGGTGTGAACCCTAGATTATCCTTGGGTACGGCACCGGTTGCTGTGTTTGCTACTGATGTTATGGTTGTTGCCATGGTGTTTGTTGATTTTTTGTAAGACTTCATATATATCACGGAGGTTATTGCCATTATGGTGAGTATTATTAGGAGAATAGGTTTCGTTTTTTTGTTTTTCATATGTTGAGCACCTGTTTAGTTTTGTGGGGGGAGTGTGGGAGCAGGTTTTGTTTCTGCCCCCACTATTTTCGCGTTCACTGTGTTGCGTTCACTGTTACGGTTGTTTTTAGCCTTTTACGGGGAGTCCGCTTCTTGCCCAGTTTGAGATACCGCCTTGTATGTTGTAGATGTTTGTGAAGCCGAGATCTTTTGCGATACCGAGTGCACGTTTGGATCTCATACCGCTAGCACAAAGGAATAGGTATGTTTTATTTTTGTCGAGTTTGTTTAGTTCGGTGTTGAAGTTGCTTTCGTTCAGGCAGATTAGTTTTGCACCGTGTACACTAGCACCGGCGTGTTCTTCGCGACTACGCACGTCGATACAGATTGCACCATCCTCCTGCATTTTTTTGAGTGCCTCACTTGGTGAGATGTTCGAGCTGTTCCCTTTGAAAAACATTAGTTTTCCTCCATAAAGTTTTATAGTTTTTGTAGTTTTTAGTAAAGTATTCGTTCTATTTCGTTACGGCTTTTAATTTTGTAGACGCCGAGGGTATTTGCGGCGTAACTGAAGTCAGCACCTTCAATACTGTAGAAGAAGTTGGGTATTTTGTCGTTAGGGGCACCATTTATGTACCACTGTGCAAATTTGACAACGTCGTCGCCGAGTAGTGATAGCGATGTTGGTTCTTGGTGGTAGAATAGTTTGTACCCTTTGGCGAAGCTGCTGTACTGTTTGTTGTTGACTCCTAGTAGGGGTGTGTAGATGGAGCTTTTGATGAAGTAGTTGATGTTGCTTCTGTCGAGGTATGTTGGTGGTAGCAGGTCTGTGATGTAGTAGTTTGCTTGTTCGTCGCCGTCATTGATGTTGTATCGTGCGTAAGGTGCGAAGGTTGATACTTCAGTGGATGATCCGAGTGCGAGTGTTACGTATGGTGTGTCTTTGAGAGCTGTACGGTATCGTATGAAGCGTTGTTGCATCCCTGGTGAGTTGTAGTTGAGTACGGCGACGTTGACGCCTTGGTTTTCGAAAAATGTTTTAGCGATATTGGCTGCTTGCGAGTAGTTGTCGGATACGCCGATGAGTAGGTGGTCTATCCCTTGTAGGGAGATTTGGTAGAGTGCTTGTGTGATAATTTTGTCTCTGTCGGAGAAGAATTTGTATTGGTTGCCGTAAATGATCATGCGGTATTCGTCGGGGATGAGGATGATTCGTGTTTTCAGGTTGTTACGCAGGTTGTTTGTGGGTTGTACTTGGTAGCTGAGGTTGAGTGTGTTGATGGTTGCGAATAGTCCGTAGATCATCTCTGAGCCGATCTGGTTTTCGGGTATTTCGATGATAATTGGGTTAGTGTTGTTGGTATCGATGTTGGTTTTGAGTTTGTTGACGATGGAAGTGGGTTCGTTGAGTTTCACGAGGTAGCAGGGGTTGTAACCTTGTGCGAAGGGGTAGAGTCGTTCGCGTAGGCAGTAGTTGTGTATGACTCTGTCGAATGTGATTGCGTCTTGGAAGGCGTTAATGTTTTCGGTTTGTGCGTTGGCTTGGTCGAGTTTGCCTTGGGCAATGAGTAGGTCGTAGTACCAGAGTTGTCCGTATATTTGCATTGATGGTGAGAGGTTTGGCGAGTTGTAGTTGGTTCGGAGCAGTTTTTCACTTTTTGAGATTTCGCCGGATTCGAGGAGGTATTTGCCGAGGATGACAAGTGCTTCAGTTTTCACGGTATTGTTGGTTGATTTTGCATACCGATTGAGCAGGGTAAGATCGGACGGATTGGGTCGTTTGGTGGCGTAGTATTCGGCGTAGAAGGCTGTTGTGGGAGCAACGTTGTCGCCTTGTGAGACTACTCCAGAGCAGGAAATCAGTGTGGTGCTAACGATTGATAATGCAATAAGTACGCTGAATAGGTGTTTCAACCCGTTGAAGGTGTGCATTTAATCCTCTCTTGGTCATGAGCTTGCGGGCTAAGACTAGTTCTTCTTCGACACGTTCCCCTTTATACAGGAGCATTTTGGTAGTTGGCGTCCATAAATCTGACGTTAGTGTTAGCATCTTGTTTACGGGTGCAACACCTCGCGATGTGATGTAGTCGGTGGCTTTCAGGGTGGTGTTTTCGATACGGTGGGCGATAACCGTAACATTTTCTAGTTTTAGTGTTGCCACGGCAATTTTCAGGAAATCGCACTTTTTGGCAATGGACTCAACAAGGGTAACACTAGCCTGAGGGTTGTTGATGGCAAGGGGGAGTCCGGGGAATCCGCCACCGCTCCCGATGTCGATGACATTGTGGTAGGGTAGTTTGTTGGCTTCAAAGTAGTAGACACTATCGAGGTAGTGTTTGGTATGAAACTCAGCTTTGTTTTTGATGGCGGTGAGGTTGAGGGTTGCCTGTGAGTGTAGGTCGTACAGGGTGTTAAGCTGTTGTTGTTGACGTTCACTCAGTGAGCTCCACCATTGCTCGTAACTATACATCATTTTAAAAGTATAACCTATTTCCAACCAAAAACACAAG
>CAMZNJ010000055.1 GCA_947313825.1 uncultured Deferribacteraceae bacterium
TTTGGGGATGCAAAAATACTCTCAGCATGTGTCATCAGCTCAGGAACGGACACCTTTTTGAGCTCATCCAAGTAGGTGTCCAACGTATGGCTACCCACGCCAACCATGGCAAATAGTGCGTACTGGAACGCCATACCTGCAACACTTTCCCTTGTTGCCATAATGGAGCTTGCGATTGTGTTGTAAACAACTTCTAGGCGTTCAGGTGTTATCGCGTCCCCCCGACTCACACTGCTGTTGATACTGATAATATCCTGTATGCATTGCGTTGTGTTGCTGTAGTCCAAGCCTATGGTTGCGATAAATCGTGATGGGTTGCGTCGTGCAGAGTATTGCGACGACACCGCATAGGCATATCCACGTTCGTCGCGAAGCCTCTTGAAATAGGGGGAGCTCATCCCTGTGGACAAAACACCGTCTAACATTTTCGTGGCAAAAAACCCTTTCACATCGTTAGCGGCTGGGGCATCCCATGCCATAAATAGTTTTGCTTGCTGAGTATGCTTGTCCTCCGCTTCGTTGTAGGATTCCTTCACAAGGTAATCGTACGATTCGTACGAATCGGTCAAATGGGCACCGTCAACACTCAAGGCAGTGTTCGGTATGGCACCAAGGGTCTCAGCAAGAAACGTGCGGAACTCGCGAGGGTACGACCCCACAAGAACACCAACCGAACCCGCCCCTTTAATGTGGGATGCGTGGTAGGTGTGAATATCTTCCATCGTGAGGGAACTAACACTGCTCGCTGTGCCAATGGTGGTAAGGGAGTACGGCGTACCTGCATAGGTAAAAGATCGGAACAACCGACCAGCACGATACCGCGGAGAGTCCTCTGCACCCTGAATATCCAATACTGACAAGGCTTTTTCCGTTTCAAAAATATGGGGGTGGAGGGTTGGCTCAAGTAGAAACGCCTCCAAATCGATTTGGATGGCTGACAGGTGGTGGGATGGGATGGATATCCACACCGAAAGGTAATCGGCACTAACGGAAACATCTAGGGAGCCGCCACAGTGCTCAATTGTGTGCAGGAGGTTGCTACTCTTTGTCCACACCGAGGCAAACAGGGAGCCGACACCGTTAATATTTTTCGATCTGCCCTGCCCGTACTCTGCCGTAAGCCCCCCAGAAAACAGAATAACTAAGCTGACTAACGAGCTATTCCCATACCCACCATCATCGCTACCGTAAGCATAAAAATTTAGCCCATTGTTTAAAATCACAGATCCACCTCAGTACTTTTGTTTACTGTATTAATTCGTGTTGTCGGCGTTGCGTTGCGTCGTTGTCGGCGTTGCGTTACGTTGCGTTACGTTGTTGCGTTGCGTTACGTTGTTGCGTTGCGTTGCGTTGTTGCGTTGTTGCGTTGCGTTGCGTTGCGTTACGTCGTCGTTAGCGTCCGGTTTCCATGAGCCTGCGAATCTCCTCACGAACAACTTTTTCTATCACAGTTTTTATGGATTCGTTAATGCCACCCTCCATGTACTGCTCCACCGCTTGCCCAACAAGGGCTTCCAACGCCTCTTGGTGCGGGGCATCTTGGTGTGAAACACCTTGGTGTGAAGCACCTTGGTGTGGGGCATCTTGGTGTGAAACACCTTGGTGTGAAGCACCTTGGTGCGGGGCATCTTGGTGTGAAACATCTTGGTGTGAAACACCTTGGTGTGAAGCACCTTGGTGTGGGGCATCTTGGTGCGGGGCATCTTGGTGCGGGGCATCTTGGTGCGGGGCATCTTGGTGTGAAGCACCTTGGTGCGGGGCACCTTGGGGAGTGCTCGGCAGTAGGTGTGCATCAAGTCCAGTTTTGGCGATGGTTCCGTCAAGGAGCTCCGTTTCGGCATCCACAGTCGCTGACCTGCTGTCTGCTTCCAACATACCCCTCAAGTTATCAATGGCGTCCATCTCTTGGGCACTGTGTGGCTCTGCATATTCGCTGATCGACTCACCAAAGACAAGGTCTTCGTCCATGCTGAGCCCACCTCCAAGTATATCATCAGTAACATTTCCGTGCAAATCTTGTGGCATGGCGTCCACGTTGTTCATTGCGTCCACGTTGCTCATGGCGTCCACGTTGTTCATGGCGTCCACGTTGCTCATTGCGTCCACGTTGTTCATGGCGTCCACGTTCCCCATAACTTCAGCGGGGAGGTTAGGGCTTGCAGGTGCAACACGGGGTGGTATTTCGTTTGTAACAGCTGTGCCATCCAAGGTAAACGGTATTTCCATGAGCAATGCCTCTGCACTGAATTTTTCTTCATCCCCTTCCGTGCCAGTTTCGAGGGGGTATTTTGCGTTCTGTGCGGGTTGTTCGCCCGTCATTGCATACTCTGTGTTGTTCATATCGGCGTATCCTCCGCCAGAGTCGAGGCTTACTGTTTTCCCGCCGTCCTGCAGTAGGCTGTCGCCGAGCCCTTCCTCTAGCAGGTTGTCCACCAAGATGTCGAAATCCTTGGCGAATACTCCCGTTTGTTCCTGAGTGGTGTTTTCAAGTGGATCTTTTTCCTGCTGTGTGGTGGATGAGCCTATTAGTTGTTCAAGCTCGCGTATATCTGCATCTATGGCGTTCATGTCGGATGTATCCACTGAGGTGTCATCTGCCTTCGTGGTTTTTTGATCATTGTTGTTGTCAACAATATCGGTTGTTAGTGCACTGTAGAACTCTTCCATATCGTCGCCCATATCGTCGTCCATATTGTCTATGTCGAAGTTCATGTGTGTATCATGTACGGAAGGTGTATCGTCGAGTTCGTCGCCCCCTATGGGTTCAACTCCCCCTCCCGGCGAAACCCTGTCACGTAGAAACGTCGAGTACCGATAATCTTCTTTCATGAGGTTGTCGAGTATTGATGTTTGGTTGTATTCAGGTGTTTTCAGGTCATCGGGGTCGTTGTCGAAATCCGCAACGTCAGCGTCAGCAACGTCAGCGTCAGCAACGCCGGCATCAGCAACAAATCCAACAAAGCCAGTACCAACGCCGAAGTCAGCAGCGTCAGCATCCGCACCGAAGCCAGCAACGTCGACAACGTCGTCATCCGCACCAAGGTCAGCAACGTCAGCACCAGCACCGAAGCCAGCAACGCCAGCAACGTCGGCACCAGCAACGCCAGCAACGCCAGCAACGTCGGCATCCGCACCAGCACCAAGGTCAGCAACACCAGCGTTAACGCCAGTACCTCCCACACTTTCCACCGGCTCGAGCTCTGCATGTTTCTTTATGTGTGCCAGCTCTTCATCGGTAAACATACCTTTGAGCATTGCGTCAAGCTGTTGCGAGTTGGTCTGCTCGGTGCCTTGGGGAGCACCACCAGCACCAGCACCAGCACCATCGGAGCCACCTACCATGCTTGACACCTCTTCCACACCGTCCGCACTTCCTAAGTTGTTACTTGCTTTTTTATTCTTTTTCCTAAACAACATACCTTGCTCCTCAGCCATCTCTTTGATATCATCGGGCATACTAGTGTTTTTATTCGATATATCTGCACTGCCCCTGTGTTTATTGATACTGTTTTCGTTACGATTATTCGTGGTGTTATGATTATTCGTGGTGTTATGATTATTCGTGGTGTTATGATTATTCGTGGTGTTATGATTATTCGTGCCATACTCCATTGCAAACACGTCGGGCAGTCCGTCCAAGCCTTCGTACCCTTCCACAACGTCCAGTCTTTCGTCTGTTTTTGTATTAGCGTCAGTGTTGTGGTTTATCATCACAGAGGCATGATAGTTTATTTCGTCCTCGAGTTGTTTTTCGGTAAGTGGTTTTGCTAAAATACGGTATCTGTGTGCAGGGATGTTGTGTTGTTTGAGGTGTTTTTTGATGTGTTCGTCGTCTCCAAAAAGCACAACACTTGTTTGTTTTGGAACAATGTGTTCTAGTTGGTGCAATGCTTGACTGAGTACAACACCTTCAATATTGGCATCCAGTATGATAATATTGGGCTCAGAGTTCTTTAATGCAACGGTTAAGTCCTCTATGGCGAAAAATTTCTTCAACGCAACAGACGCCATCCCATCGCAAATACTTGCAATGCTTTTGTGTACTGCCAAGCTATCATCAACAAGAAAAATTCGCGTAACGTCTACTGCTGTGTTCATACTTTAAACTTCCCTTGTAAAATAATGACCTCGTAAACACACATTATCAATACAGATTATTGCAAAAAAAAACAAATATTGCAAACAATTAACAAATTTTAATCCTTACTGTACTTACGTGGTATCTTCTCAAAATACCGCTTCACAACATCGGGGGCAAATGGGGATACGTCGCCACCGTTTATGTGAATGTCTCGCACAGCACTGGAGCTAGTGGTAAGGTGTAGTGCATCGGGCATGAGGAAAACAGTTTCGTACAGGGCATACATCTGCCTATTGATGAACGTCATGCTGTACTCCATGTCGTAATCGGTGAGAACCCTGATACCACGTACAACGGTGGTGTAGCCGTTCCCCTTGAGGTAATCAACTAGCAACCCCCCAAAAGGCTCCACCGTTACACCCGACATATGCGAGGTGCACTCCTTTGCCATGGCAACACGATCATCCAACGTAAACATGGTGCTCTTCGACGGATTATCGGAAATAGCCAAAACAACAGAGCCAAACAATCTTGTAGCACGATTTAATATATTCACATGACCATAGGTGATGGGGTCAAATGTTCCTGGGTATACAACAGGATTAGTCATCACGTGCCTCCTCAAAACAAACAAAACGAACTACAGTGTCCCCATACTTACGCTCCTTCAACACCTCAAACCCTGCAGGAACAGTGAAAGAACTGCGTGAAGACTCCTCGTAAACAACAACTCCATCGGGGGAAAGCAAACCATAACGCTGAACAATACTAAACACATCCTCAGACGTATATTCGCCGTAAGGGGGATCAACAAAAATAATGTCGTAAACACTGCCAGCGTTGCGTAAACGTGAATCAGCAAACCGACGCAAAGTAAATACATCGCCCTGAACAACACTCACCGAACCGAAAGGCAACGCACTACCCATCTTCGAAATGTTACGCTCAACCAATGAAGTATTCGTGTCAACAAAAACAACACTCTTCGCACCACGACTAACACTCTCCAAACCCAAAGAACCAGAACCAGCAAACAGATCCAAAACCCTAGCACCATGAATATCATGATAAAGCATGGAAAAAATCGCAAGACGAACCTTATCTGTAGTGGGGCGTACAACTCTGCTGTTCTTCGACCCACTCGGATGCAAATCTATGGTACGACCCTTCAAAATTCCTGATGTAATCCGCAAAACTATCTCCTTCGAAAGACTTGTGCAACCTCTCGCAAATAACCTCATAACTAATTCGTGCCTCATCGGAACCGAAACTTAACTCGGTACCCGATACAGCATTAAAACGTCCATAACCCAAAACCTGACCCTTATCCAAATGAGAAAAACGACTAACACCAACAACATTAATATAAAGACACATAACAACCGTTTTTACAATATCACCAAAACTCGAATGCTCAAAACCAGCAACAATACTAGAATCAGCATCGCCAATGGGAGGAAGACCCATGCGTATAACAGAGACTCCCTTCGCAAGACTCAAAATATAACCGTAAACACAAAGACGAACCGCACGAGAAAAATCAATGGGCTCATAACCACCGCTACGATAAACATCCGCAAGACCTGTGCCATCCAAAACAACACAAGGGTAAAAACGTATGGTGGAAACAATATTATCTGAAGGAACCAAACCACCGCAAGCCTCGCCATTAACACTCAAAAGACGACGCAAACCGCTGTAATACTCAATATCCGACTCGCCGTAAATACCAGGCATAATCTGAACACCAGCGGACAACGTAACCGTACCCCCTAACCCCAACACTGACAAACGGGCAAGACGCAATCTCTCCAACGACTCAAAAACACCGTTCGGATTGTAAGGACGCTCATTCAACACCAATGCTCGCTGAGTCAAACTCTGAACACCTATCTCAACCAAATCAACACCGTAATCAGAAACATACTGACACATGTAGTCCAAAGGCTCCTTCGTAATGCAGTCCGGACGAGTGGAAAACCTAATACGAGTAAAACCATAACTTTTTGCAAGATCCATTAACTCACCACGAAATTTACGAGGAATACAAGAAAAACTACCACCGTAAAAAGCAAGATGAGTGTAATCAGAAGAGTACGACAGATACTCCTCAATCTGAGTGCGACAGTAATCAACCGAAAGAGTAGATTTCACGCCGGTGATAGTCGACTGCTGACAATACAAACAGTGGTGAGGACAACCAGCAAATGGCAAAAATACCGGCAAAACTTTAGGCTTAACAGGAAAAGAAAGTGGCGAAAAAGATGTGCTAGATGTGCTGTGCTCAGATTTATCAAGCATATGCTAACCACCTCGACGAGGCTTTTTACGGCTTTTAAGAGAACTCGACGAAACGGGGATGATACCCATATCAATACCCATACCCATGGACTGCAAGGCAGACAAAGCAGCATCCTGCTCAGAACGCTTGATGGAACTACCCTTACCACGGGAAACAACCTCGCCACCCACCGAAAGAGACGACTCAAAAACACAAGCATGATCAGGACCACGACGACTAATCAACTTGTACTCAGGAAGCCGGGAATACTCCTTCAAAGAGTACTCCTGAACACTCTTTTTATAATCATAAGACGAATGACTCTCAAAATCAACAAGAAGACGCGTGCCAAAGTGGGTGCAAAAAAGCTTCTTCGTGGTGGCAAAAGAGGAATCCTGCAAAACAGCACCAAACACAGCCTCAAACGTATTCGAAACTATGCGACTGTTTACATTGTTGCGTGAATGGTGTTTCTTGGGAAGGCTGGTGAGCAAAAACTCCGACAACCGTAACTCAGAACCCAATATCTGAAAATAGTCGCGACTCACAAAATACGATCGCTTTTGGGTCATAGCCCCTTCATCTAGGCTGTAGTGGTTGTAAATGAGGGTGGTGATGATTAACTGCAAAACAGAATCACCCAAAAACTCTAAACGCTCGTTGTGGGGAAGACCTTTGTCGAGTGCAAAACTCTTGTGGGTAAGGGCCTCCAAAAGGAGACCCTTGTTTTTAAACCGATACCGAAGGAGAGACTCAAACATGGAAATATGAGCCTGATACTCCTTACTAACCTTCGTATTTTTTGACAATAAGTACAGAGTTTGTACCCCCAAATCCCAAGGAATTGCTCAAAGCATAACGAACTTCACGCTCAACACCTTTATTTGGTGTGTAGTTCAAATCGCACTCAGGGTCGGGTGTGTCCAAGTTGATTGTTGGCGGCACGAAATTGTCCCTTGTTGCAAAAGCGGAAAAGGCACACTCAACGCCTCCAGCAGCACCAAGCATGTGTCCAACCATGGATTTGGTTGAGCTAATATTTAGCTTGTAAGCATGATCCCCGAACACAGCCTTGATAGCCTTGGTTTCGATGGAGTCGTTGTACTTTGTTGAAGTACCGTGGGCGTTGATGTAGTCGATGTCAGTGGGTTCGATTCCGGCATCATCCAAGGCAAGCTTGATACAACGTATGGCACCGTCCCCATTTTCGTCTGGTGCTGTGATGTGGTAGGCATCGGATGTGGCAGCGTAACCAACTATTTCTGCAATAATGTTGGCACCACGAGCTTTCGCATGGTCGTACGATTCGAGAACAAGAACACCTGCTCCTTCACCCATAACGAACCCGTCGCGATCTTTGTCAAACGGACGACTAGCCCTAGTTGGCTCATCGTTGTACCCGCGGGAGAGTGCTTTCAAGGACGCAAAACCAGCAATACCAACGGCACAAACGCTCGATTCTGATCCACCAGCAAGCATAACATCTGCTGTACCGTATTGAATCATCCTAGTTGCTTCGCCGATGGAGTGGGCACCGCTAGCACACGCACTGACAATGGAGAAGTTGGGACCTTTGAACCCGTATTTTATGGAAACATTGCCACTTGCCATGTTAATGATTGCACCGGGTATGAAAAAGGGTGTTACTTTAAAAGTATGATCACGAATAACCTTACTAATGTTGGGCTCCATAAACTGAAGACCACCGATACCAGAGCCGACTAGCACACCGACACGATAGGGGTCGTATGTGCCTTCAACAAGGTTGGCATCTTTTATGGCAAGCCCTGAGGCAGCCACGGAATAATTAACAAAACCATCAAAACGCTTTAATTCTTTTGGGTCAACAAGACCGCTCTCTTCAAAGCCGCGTACTTCAGCGGCAACACGTACAGGGGATTCGCTAGCGTCGAAGTTGCTTATTTCACTAAGCCCCGACTTCCCTGCTTTAATATTTTCCCATGTTGTTTCAGTATCTAATCCCAAAGGAGTTACTAGACCTATGCCAGTAATTACAACCCTTTTTTTCATTACGACAAACCTCCGCAATACTTTCAACAGCACACAGAGCACTGGAAATAATATCCACAGTGCCCATATGTGCTGCTAAAATATTGTATGAAAACTACGATTGTGTAGATTCTATGTATTTAATAACGTCAGCAACAGTTTTGATGTTTGCAAGGTTTTCGTCGTCAACGTCGATACCAAACTCATCTTCAAAACTCATCATAATCTCTGTAACGTCCAAAGAATCGGCACCAAGGTCGTCCAAAAGGGATGACTCAGGTTTAACCTTTGCTTCGTCAAGATTTAGTTGTTTCGCGATTACTTCTCTTACTTTACTTTCAATAGACATTTTATGCCTCCTTCCTTTGTAATATGGAACTTTACTTTACTTTACAATAACATTAAGACATTAGCAAGCCACCATTTACGTGAACTGTTTCCCCAGTTACGTAAGAGGCAAGTGGTGAAGCCAAAAACAGTACCGCATTGGCAATATCGTCGGGAGAGCCCATGGAGCCCAAGGGGATTTGCGATACAAGCTTCTCTTTTATGGTGTCGCTGAGGTCGTTGGTCATATCGCTAGCGATAAATCCGGGGGCAACAGCGTTTACACGTATGCCACGTTTGGCATATTCGTGTGCTAATGATTTCGTCAAACCGATAATACCGGCTTTAGCTGAGCAGTAGTTTGCTTGACCAGCGTTGCCGGTAAACCCCACAACGGATGAAATATTGATAATACTACCACTACGAGCACGCATCATGGTTTTGATGGCGTACTTGCTACATAAAAACGCTCCGGCAAGATTAACATCAAGCACAGATTTGTAGTCCTCAAGGGACATGCGATTTACAAGCATATCTTTCGTAATACCTGCGTTATTAACGAGGATATCCGCCGATTTGCCAAACTCCTCTGCAACAGCCTCGAACATACTCGAAACCGAAGACTCATCGGAAACGTCGCACTGTACAACAAAAGCACGACGACCAAGAGCTCGCACTGAATTAGCAACTTCCTCCGCCTTCCCTGAGGATGCTGTGTAGTTGACCACAACATCGGCACCTGCATGAGCCAACTTCAAGGCAATGGATGCACCGATACCACGGGAGCCACCTGTTACGATGGCAAGTTTATCTGATAAGTTCAACATAATTCGCTCTCCATAAATAAAACATTACTTCCGACAATAAGTCAACCAAAAATACGACAAGAACCTAAAGTAGAGCTTGAAACTACCCCAGAGCGTCAAGCTTGGAGATATCATCAAGCTTGGAGATGCTTATGGCGGTTACGTTCGGATCGATTTTCTTGATGAGACCCGTCAAAACAGAGCCTGAACCTATCTCGATGAACGTATCAACACCACTAGCAACAAGGTTGGTAATGGTATCTGTCCAACGAACCGAACTCGTTACCTGAAGCTTCAACGCCGACTTTATCTCGTCAACATCAGACGACGAAACACCAGTAACGTTGCTCACAATGGGAACAGATGGTGCAGCAAACGTAAGCTTGTCCAAATATGGCGACATCTTCGCCTGAGCTCCAACCATCAGACTAGAGTGGAACGGGGCACTCACCGGCAACTTGATTACACGCTTCGCACCACGCTCTTTAATGGCAACACCAAACGACTCCAATGCAGAAAGATGACCAGATACAACAACCTGACCAGGGCAGTTGAAGTTCGCAACCTCAACCACTGAATCTGAAGACGACATGGTACTAGCAACCTCTGAAACATCGCTGTCAGATGCACCCAAAATCGCCGACATACCGCCAACACCCGAAGGCACTGCACTCTGCATAAACGATCCGCGATGGTAAACAGCAAGCAAAGCAGACTCCAACGACAAAACACCACCAGCAACCAAGGCAGAGTATTCGCCAAGGGAATGACCAGCATAGTAAGAAACTCCTGAACCATCACCAAGGGACGCAATACGCGACCTAACATGCTCATGCAACGCCGTGCTAACAAGAACCATGGCAGGCTGAGTGTTTTGAGTGCTACCTAAAGCCTCCTTGTCCTCGCCAAACATTATCGACGTCAAGGAGTAGCCCAGAGACGAATCGGCACTATCGAAAAGGGCACGTATCTCAGGGGAAACGCTCTCAGATGTGTAAACATCATGACCCATGCCCAATACCTGAGAACCCTGACCAGGGAAAACAACTGCTATTTTCATAATAAAAACCACCAAAAATATAAAATCAAAAACAATACGTCAATAAAAATAAATCAATACGTCAGCAGGAACGAACCGTAAGAGATACCACCACCAAGGGTCGCACCAACAACATTGTCGCCACGCTTAATCTTACCAGAACGAATACCCTCATCCAAAACCGTTACAATACTAGCAGCGATAACGTTACCACGGCGATCAAGGTTGATGATAGCATTATCCATGTCAAGGTTTATCGCCTTGGCAGCAGCGGAAATAATGCGTATATTCGCCTGATGGGGAACAAACCAGTCCACATCCTCCAAACGCAACCCAGCACCGTGAATCGCCTCCTCAGTGATAGAAGCAAACTTACGCACAGCAAGCTTGTACATCGCCTGACCATCCATACCCAAGGGTGCATGGGTACAGCTATCATCACCGTCGGCACAGCTGTTGCTCGCCTCGGGGGCGTTGGGAGCAAGAGCGTGTGTGGTTACGGGGGAGTTCGACTTCACGCCAACACCAAGGGTAAGCATGGACGCGTGGTACGGATCAGCACCAATGGACGAGTATCGCACACCGGGGGAGTTATCAGCGGAAAGAACAACAGCACCGGCACCGTCCCCGAATAGCACAACTGTACTACGATCTGTCCAGTCAAGTATGGAGGACGATTTATCCGCAGCGATTAGGAGAAGGTTTTTCGCCGAGCCCCCTTCAATCATCATCTTCCCCATGTGTAGGGCGTAGCTGAAGCCGGAGCAGGCGGCGGAAAGATCGTAGCCGAAGCAGCCGTTTTTGATACCGAGGCGACCGATGAGTGCACAGGCATTGCTGGGCATCATGGTGTCGGGGGTGATGGTCGCATAAATCACACCGTCAATACTCTCCAAACTAATACCCGAAGCCTTCACAGCCTTTTTCGCGGCATTCACAGCCATGTCAAGATTGGTTTCGTCCACAGCAATATGACGCGATAGGATACCTGTACGAGTGCGTATCCACTCGTCATTCGTTTCTAGGAATGAGCTAAACTCGTCGTTTCGCATAACTCGAGGTGGAAAGTAAGACCCTGTGCCTGTAATTCTAGCATATTTTTTCATTATAATTGCACCTAGCTTAAATTGAGGGTGCAGTATCCATGGTATTTAGGTCGTTCAGATAGTCAACGGATTCGGATACCTCAGCATTAAGCTTCCCAATAATATCTTTTTTCGACAGGTGTTCGCACATCTTGATACCGTTGGCAATGGCGAAAGCGTTGGCTGAGCCGTGCCCGATGATACTGATGCCATTGACCCCAAGAAACGGAGCACCGCCATAGCTATGGTAGTCTGCTTTTTTGGAGAATGCACGCAACGCACGAAACATGAATAACGCCCCTATCCATGCAAGGGGATCGTATTTTATCTGCCCTTTGATGGACGACATTGCCATCTTGCCAACAGATTCGGTTATTTTGAGGGTAATATTGCCAGTGAAACCGTCGCAAACAACAACGTCTGCACCGTCGAGGTAGAACTGTTTCGCCTCAACATTGCCAACGAAATTAATAGCACCCTCTTTGCCCAATTCGCTGAGCATAATGTGGGAGCGTTTGGTAAGATCGTTACCTTTAACAGCCTCTTCCCCAATATTGAGGAGTCCGACGGTGGGTTTCTCCACACCTTTGAGAAGGCTGAAATAAACAGAGCCCATTACGCCGAACTGAAGAAGGTTCAGGGGTTTGCAGTCAACGTTGGCACCAAGATCGAGGATGAGGGATTCACCTTGCATGGTCGGCAGCATGGTCGCAATGGCTGGACGGTCGATACCGTTGATGCGTCGAAGAATCATCAGTGAGCAAGCCATGACCGCACCAGTATTGCCGGCACTGTAAAAACCGCTCGCAAGCCCCTCTTTCACGAGCCCAAGACCGACGTGCACAGATGACTGACGTTTCCCACGCAAAACTTTGGCGGGCTGATCATCCATGGTAATTACTTCGTCGGCGTGATAGATTTCGAATGTGCCTGAGGGGAGTTTCGGATATTTACGCAGTTCAATCTCGATAACTTCAGTATCGCCAACAAGGATAGATCGTACCTTATATTTTTTGGCAGCTAAAACAGCTCCCTTGATAACAACAGAGGGACCACCATCGCCACCCATAACATCTACTGCTACTCGCATATTAATAGTTGAGGTGAATAGCTTACTGAGCTATCACCGCTTTCCCTTTATAATAGCCACATGATGGGCATACGGTATGAGGTACAACAAGCTCACTACAGTTTGTGCATTTGGTTGGCGTAACGATTATAGCCCTATGATGGCTACGTCTGTTGTTGCGAACCCTTCTGCTTGTTTTCTTCTTTGGATTAGGCATAACAAGCCTCCTACAGCGTGTATTTATTTATAAAAACAGCAACCATGCATACAAAAATGAGATGCAGGTGGCTTCCGTCAATACTTCAGTTCAAAACCTTAAGTTTATCAAGGTGTTACATTGTACACCAGTTTTTAAATAAAATCAAATTATAATCCCTGCCGACCTCAAACGCTACCAATAACGGGGCTCCAAGCCTACTACGAACTACTATCGCGATCCTCTCGTTTGCCCAAAGCCTCGCCAAGATTTTTAAACGGCGTACGGACATCCTCTTTGCCAAAACCGGAATCATCCCCTGAAACGTAATCCCCCACTGATGCACAATCCGGGGAGCAAACATAACGATAAGGGAGGTTCAGCATGAGCTCTTCGCCGATAATATCCCAAGGATCAAACTCCTCGGAATCAACAATATAATACTCTGAGTCGTTATTGTCCTCGCCAGCTAAGCCATCGGTATCGTCAACGTCAACGTCGCCTTCACCAGAACCAGAACCAGAACCGTAACCATAACTATAGTGTTCCTCAGTGCCAGCTTCAAACATGGACTCAGAAAAACCACCGCCAGCCTCGAAACTTACGTAAACCTCGAGCTCAACAGAAGAACAATGGGTAAAACCCGCAAAACACCTGTCGCACACAGTGGGCATAGAGTATTCCAGCTTACCCGCCAAAATGGCACTCGTGGACGAAACACCCCTCGCAACACCAACAAATGTGGCAGAAAACACACCAACACCATCAACATCGAGGCTGTTGGACAGATCAAGATCCTCTTGACCGGTATTACTGTCGTACAAGCTTGCGAAGTCTATCATCATCACCACCACCGTGCACCGTGCCCCTTACTTATTGAATTGAATCACAACAGCTAAGTTATCAGCTTTAGCAATAACCTTAATTTTACAACCATACCGACCAAGCTGTCAAGATAAATAAATCCAACAACAAAAAGAGATGACCACAAATACAAAAAATAACACCAAAACCTACACCGCAACGCAGGAAAGCCCTCGACAGCGGAACTTATCCACCACCGAAGGCTTCCCTAATCGTGCATCGTCCAGAGGTACAAACTAGCGATTTACATAACGCCAATCAGCACTCCAAACTATTTCGAACCAAGAATAACGTTGATACGGTTTTTAATATTGTCCGACCTTGTGCCGTAAACAATCTGCACGCCGTTACCAATAATATGGTGCTTGCCACCGGATACAGCTTTCAGCTTGTCCATATCGATATTCGCAGCCGAAACAACTGTAATACGCAAACGTGTAATGCATGCATCAACATTCTTCAAGTTGCTCAAACCGCCCAATGCCTCGATAACACTGTCCGCAACGTTCTCTGTCTCTGAACCGCTGGACGAAACATCAGCCGCATCAACAACCTCATCACGACGACCAGGGGTAGCAAGGTCGAACTTCACAATAATGAAACGGAAACCGAAGTAGTAAATAACCGAGTAGAATACTCCAACAACAGGAATCATCATCCAGTTAGTACGATCCTGACCCTGCAATATGCCGAATAGAGTCAAGTCGATTATACCACCCGAAAACGTTTGACCAACTGTTACGTTGAAGTAGTCCATGAGCATGAACGACAACCCCGCAAACAAAGCGTGTACAACGTAAAGAAGGGGAGCAACAAACAGGAACAAGAACTCTATGGGCTCAGTAATACCTGTAACAAACGCTGTCAATGCTGCCGAAAACAGAATACCACCAACAACCTTGCGATGCTTAAGCATGGACGTATGATACATAGCAAGAGCAGCTGCCGGAAGACCGAATATCATAAACGGCATCTTTCCTGCCATGAAACGTGAAGTCCCCTCATAGAAAGGACCTGTGCCGTGATCAGCTAGCTGAGCAAAGAAAATATTCTGAGTACCAACATAAACATGACCACCAACCTCAAGGGTACCACCAACAGCCGTCTGCCAGAAAGGAAGGTAGAAAACATGGTGCAAACCGAATGGAATCAACGAACGCTCAATGAAACCATAAAGGAATGTTCCTGCAAGTCCGCTAGAAAGAACAAGGGAGCCCAAACCCTCAATACCGGTCTGAACGAACGGCCATACTATTGTGGCAATATAACCAACAAACAGGAATGTGAACGATACGACGATGGGAACAAAACGAGTACCACCGAAGAACGCCAACGCTTGTGGCAATTCAACATCGTAAAACTTATTGTGCAGTGCCGCAGTAATGAAACCAGCGATAATACCACCAAAAACACCCATCTCAAGGGTCTGGATACCAAGAACACTACCCTGACCAACAGATGCCAAACCTTCAGTTGCCAAGTTGCCCTGAATACCAAGAACAGCGTTGATTGTTTGGTGCATCACCAAAAAACCGATGGCAGCAGCCAAAGCAGATGTACCACGCTCCTGCTTAGCAAAACCGATGGCAACACCGATGGCAAACAACAGGGGCAGGTTCGCAAAAACAACTACACCGGTTTTTGTCATAACGGTAAAGATGGCTTGCATCACCGCAACATCAAGAACAGGGTAGGCAACAATCGTGTTGGGGTTGGATAGTGCACCACCAATTCCCAACAAAAGACCTGCCGCTGGCAATAACGCAATGGGCAGCATAAACGAACGACCGACCTGCTGCATAATTACAAAAAATTGAGCTCTCATACTTCTTCCTCCTAATAAACAAAAATGTACTAAGACTATTAGATTTGCAAAGAACAATATAACACCAAACTAGTACTAAATTGTAATTGCGAAGCCATACCAGCTCTCTGCACTACCTGAGGGTATCTTATAAGATATTACAAGGCGTGTCAACAGGGGCAAGACATACCCAAGAATATAGAACAGTGTTTTGTGTTAGATATTTATACCGTATGTTTTGAAAAATAAAAAAGGAAGAAAGAGGGAGAATTCTATCGCCAAGGGGCAATTTTCCCGCCAATTCGTAAATATAAAGGGAGCCCGCCATTAGCATTCAGTAGAAATAAAAATTAGATAACAATAAGTACTCTGGGAGCTACCGAATAGCAACCGACCCACTTTTTAAACATGGGAAAGCACCACTGCACAAGGGTATTACCCCCATACAGCGATGCTTTCTTAGAAAATTAGGAGCATGCAGTATTATAAACAAACTTTTATTTATAAACTACATCGCCATTATTGTTATACATATCCACATCCACGGGTGAGTGCTCTGTTAGGTACTGCATGAGCACCTCTGCGTCAACAAACCCTGTGTTTACGTATGTTGGGTGGTCAGAGAGTTTGGGGTAACCATCGCCACCAGCGGCGTTGAAGCTAGGCACAGCTAGGCGGTATGTTTTCCCCATGTCGATGGGTTCCCCGCCTATCTTAACGTTGCTCACTCCGCTACCGTCGGCAACAAATGAAACGCCGGCAAACTGTGCGAATCCACCTGATCCTGCTGGGATATTTGCGACAACAGCTAAGTAGTCCATAACTTCTTTGCCGGTGAGGTCAGCGTATGTGATGATGTTGCCGAATGGTTGGACGATGAGTACGTCGCGATAGGTAACGTCCCCTGCAGGGATGGAGTCCCTTACTCCGCCGGAGTTCATTACGCCGATGTCGGCATTGGCACGTTCCATTTGTGCTACTGCGATGAGGTGTCCGAGGTTGGTTGGTTGCAGTCTGACAACACTTCTATCCCCTTCGAGTTTGCCGTTGATTGATGCTTTGACAACATTGAGTTCGTCGCTTCCTTTGTCTTGGAATGGTTTGAGGAATGCTAGCATGTCGGCGTCTTCCATGATTTCGTCTTGGATGAAGACACGTTGTGTTTCGCCGTCAATTTCCACTTTCTTTTTGAGGTTAACGGGTATGAGTTGGTAGTTGGTGAGAGTGAGTTCGCCGTCTTTGAACTGGAAGTCGGCACGTCCTACGTATTTGCCCCATTCGTGTGCTTGCACAATCCATGCACCGTTTTGGAAGTCGGGCATGCATTCGTCGCCGGGTTTGTAGCCTTTGTTGACAACGTTTGGAGCTTCCATGCAGAGTGGTTCTTGTGAGTGTCCGCCCACGATCATGTCTAGGTCGCCTTCAGTTACGTACTGTGCTAGTGCCACGTCTCCCATTTGCATATTGCCGTCGTAGTGTCCCATGTGGGTTGCGGCGAAGATGAGGTCGGGTTGTTCGTCTTGTTTTAGTTTGGCGATGACTTTTACTGCTTCAGCTTTGGGATCGCGGAATTCTATTCCGACTGTGTATTCGGGGTTACCGATGGTTGCAGTGGTTTCGGTGGTTAGTCCGATTACGGCGATTTTGATACCTTGTTGCATGAAGATGGCGTAGGGTTGGAACATGCGTTCGCCGGTTTCTTTGTCGTAAATGTTTGCTGAGAGTAGAGGGAAGTCTGCCCATTCTTCTTGTTTTTTGAGTGTTTCTAGTGGGTTGTCGAATTCGTGGTTACCGATGGCCATTGCGTCGTAGCCTAGTTTGGTCATCCCTTTGAAGTCTGGTTCGGCGTCTAGTAGGTCGGATTCAGGCACACCTGTGTTGATGTCGCCGCCGGATAGTAGTAGTAGTGAGCCGCCGTTGGCGTCAACTTCTGCTCTAAGGGAGTCGATGAGTGTTTTGCGTGCTGCCATTCCGTATTCGCCGTTGTTGTTTTGCCAGAATCGTCCATGGTGGTCGTTGGTGTGTAGAACGGTGAGGTTGTAGGTTACTCCTTTTTCCCATGTTTGTGTGCTTTCGGGCTTATTTTTGGTACATGCCACAGTTGTTGCGAGGGCGACTGTGATTATGCTTCCTAGTAGTAGAGTGTTGAGTATTTTGTTTCGGGGTTGCGTAGTGCTGTTCCCCTTGCTGGTGCTAACCGAAAAACCTAGTTTCATGTATATCTCCTATGTTTTATTATTCGCCTAGTTGCCGTCATGCTCAGGTTTTGCAGAGGAATAAAGGCAAAGGCGTTTTATAAATATTTATCTCTACGCATCACCATTAATACACACGTAAATACTATCATAGTTGCAACTTTAAGTCAATAATATTTTCCAACGCCGAAACATGGCAAATGGTGTTTTCAGAAAATAATTACTATTCGTGGGTTTTGTTATATTTTTGCAAAAATACCTACGCTGTTACCTTGGCGAACAGTGTTCGAACGTTCTTCTCTGTTTGGCGAACAATCTCTTCCATTGATACCCCTTTTACGCGTGCAACGGTGTAGGCTGTGTAGATTGTGTTGTGTGGTTTGTTCCCTTGTCCGCGGAACGGTGATGGTGTTAGGTATGGTGCGTCTGTTTCCACTAGGATGAGTTCCATGGGTGTGTTGGCGATATCTTCGCGAATGAGTTCGGCGTTTTTGAATGTTGCGTTCCCTGCGTATGACACGTGGAAGTTGTTTTCGAGGCACCATTTTAGGAGTTCGGCGTTTCCGGGGAAGCAGTGCATGACTCCCCCTTTGCATTTCGGGTGCGAGGTGTATGTTTCCTGCAGTATTTTCATTGTGTCTGTGTGTGCGTCGCGGTTGTGTATTGCCACGGGCAAACCTGTTTGCAATGCGACTTCTAGTTGTTCGCGGAATGCTTGTTGTTGTAGTGTTTTGCTTGGTGCGTTGTCGTAATGGTAGTCTAGCCCTATTTCGCCAATACCTACAACTCCATCTTGTTTTGCTAGTATTGCGAGTTGTTCTGCGTCTGTTGTTGTGTAGTTGAATACGTCTGAGGGGTGCAGTCCTACTGTGGCGTAAACATGTAAGTCGTCCCTGTTTTTGTTGGTATTGACGTACTTTACTAGTTCGATGTTTTGCTGTGAGTCTTCCAAGCTGATGCCTATGGCTATGGTTCTGTTTACGCCGAGGTTGGCACCCTGCTCCAACACTTCCAACGCCTCAGCATAGGTGTCCATGTACGGTTTGACCATGTGTGCGTGCGTGTCTGTGAGGAATAGCCCCTGCTTGCCGAGTCTGGTCATCTCTTCGTGCAGTCTGATTACCTCTGCTTTGTGTTGCTTCCCTAACAGTGTCGGTGCTTCGTTCCCCTCTGCACTTTTGCTTCCGGCATTGGTGGTCATGGTTGATCCCCTCGGCTAAGATGGTGCTTGCCTAAATGGTGGTATTTTTATATAATGTTGTTGTTTAGGTGGCAGTGTGGTTTGCGGTAACGTCAACTGCACTCAACAGATATATAATACTTTGTTACGTCATTTTATTCAACACACAAATTCATAACACACGGTGGTAACAACCATGATTACAACGCGGAAAGATACATCTATTCTCAGAAACCTAGGCATACCCACCACTCCCATTACGTTTACAAAAATGAGTGGTAGTGGTAACGACTTTATTTTTATAAACCTTGTTGCCCACCCCATTGCTGATGAGTTCCGTAGTGAGATTGCCGTACTGTTGGCGGAGCGACGCATGTCTGTTGGTGCCGACGGTGTCATATTTTTGGAGCCACTGGACACCTCCAAAGGTGAGTTCAAGTGGTACTTTTACAACAACGACGGAAGTGTTGCCGAAATGTGTGGTAACGGTAGCCGTTGTGCTTTCGCATACGCAAGGGCACAGGGGTGGCTCAACGACGACGGAACGGGCACATTACACACCATTGCAGGGCTGATTCAGGGGCAGGCGTTCGACGAAAGGAACGTGCGTATTCGCATGGTTGAGTATCGCGACTACAACGACAACGTTACCCTCCATGCCGAAGGTGCTGTTTTCGTTGGTGCAACGGTGGACACAGGTGTGCCCCATGTTGTTGTGCAGGTGGATGACGTGGACAACTTCGACGTACACACGTACGGTGCTGGCATACGGAACCACCCCCTCCTTGCACCACGAGGCTCCAACGTGAACTTCATGGAACGTGTGGACAACATCCATGGTGCAACTAGTGCCGGTGGGGGGAGCCTCTACCGTGTCCGCACGTTTGAACGTGGCGTTGAAGCCGAAACACTAGCATGCGGCACAGGGTTTTCCGCCGTGGGGGTACACCTCGTACTGTCAGGGCGATGCACCTCACCTGTTGCAATCAAAACATCCTGTGGCGACATCGTATGGGTTGCCGTGGAGCCCATGGACAATAACCACAAAAACAACACAGGGGCAAAATACAACATCTACCTCAGGGGCGACGTGGACTTCATCTACGACGCAACGCTAAGGCTAACATAACACAACGAACACAGCAACGAACACAGCAACGAACACAACCGCAATCATGCACAACAACCATACACAAAGGGGCAGACTCATGAACAACAAACACCTACTACAAGGGTGCATACCCGCAATGGTTACACCATTCCAAACATCACCTGCAGGGAACTCCACCGTGGACTACAAATCCCTCACAAAACTCACCGAACACCTAATCAACGGCAACGTCGGCGGAATATGCCTACTCGGAACAACAGGGGAAAGTGTTACAATAAACTCTGGCGAACGTACAAAAATAATCCAACACGTCGTAAACACAGTAAACGGACGGGTGCCCATCCTCCTCGGGAGCGGATCAAACAACACTGCAACAACAATTGAGCTCACCAAAGAGGGGGCAGACCTAGGCGTCGACGCCGTAATGATCGTAACACCATACTACAACAAACCCCAAGAATCGTTCTACATCAAACACTACGAAACCCTTGCGGATACAAGCACACTCCCCGTTATAATGTACAACATCCCCAGCCGCACAGGGGTGGACATGACCACCAATGCAATAACACTCCTAGCACAACACACAAATATTATCGGTATCAAAGAGGGTGCCGACTCACTCGAAAAAATAGCCACAATCATCAGCCAAACTGACGACTCCTTCGCTCTCTACAGTGCCAGCGACTCCACAAACCTACCCATACTCGCACTCGGAGCAACAGGGGCAATCACCGTACTCGGCAACATCGTGCCACAAAACGTTGCCCAAATATGCCAACTCATCAGCAAAGGCAACCTACACCAAGCTCAAACAGAATACTACAAAACCCTCGAACTCGCCAAAATCATCTTCAGAGAAAGCTCCCCAGCACCAACAAAACTCGCACTAACACTAATGGGCATCATCGAAAACGAACTCAGAGCACCACTCTACACAGCCTCAAAAGAAACTGAACAACTAATACGCACAGAACTCAACAAACTCAACTTGCAACTAAAATAATACGCCAAAAATAGAACACAGGCACAGGCAGGGGAATATGAACAACACTGTAGGCGAAAACAAAGGAGCAACCATCAACGTGGCACTAGTCGGGGCAACAGGTCGAATGGGACGAGAAATCGCACAACTCGCAACTAGTATGCCGAATATTCGCATCGTCGAGGCGTTCGACAAACACACCTCTAAACACCTCGGAACACCACTGCAAGAACTACTCCCAAACACACACGAAAACCATGACAACATACCACCCACCGTTATCGTATCCTCCCTGCCAACACCCGAAACCGCTAACACATACCTGCAATCAGTGCAACCAAACAGCATGCCCCACGTACTCGTGGACTTCACCTCACCCGAAGGCACAATGGCAAACATCAACACCTACCACGCACTAAGAATACCCGTTGTCATCGGATCCACAGGCACAAGCCAGCAACTCCATGACAAAATCGCTGAACTCAGCACCAAAATACCCGTGTTCTACTCAGCAAACATGAGCATGGGGGTGCACATCATGAAACAACTCACAATACACCTAGCACAACTCGCAACCCTAATGCAAAATACGGGCACACACACAACTCAAAATGGGAACAATCATGACGAAAACGTAAACCCAACCTACGACTTTGAAGTGATAGAAGCACACCACAACCGAAAACAAGACGCACCCAGCGGAACAGCAGTAATGTTGGCACAAAATATTGTCGATAACTTTGGCAACAGCAGACAGCTGTCGGATCGTGCAAAATACTCCCGCCACGGCGACAATACCAAACGCACACCTTACGAAGTTGGCGTACAATCTATTCGCGGGGGCTCAATTGTTGGCGAACACACAGTAATGTGCATCGGGAGCAACGACCGCATCGAAATTACACACCGAGCGTCGTCGCGACGTATATTTGCTGAAGGGGCACTGCAGGCGGCGGCATGGTTGGCGTTGCAACACAGAAACAACTGTCCGAACTCACTCTACACCATGGACGACCTACTCCCTGCACAGCAGTAGCACGCACACGCCACACGCCTGCACGGCAGTAGCACACACGCACACGCCACACGCCACACGCACACGCCTACACGCCACACGCCACACGCCACACGCCACACGCCTGCACGGCACACGCCTGCACGGCAGTAGCACGCACGCACACGCCACACGGCACACGCACACGCCTGCACGGCAGTAGCACACACGCACACGCCACACGCCACACGCCACACGCCACACGCCACACGCCACACGCCTGCACGGCAGTAGCACGCACACACACGCCACACGGCACACGCACACGCCTACACGGCGAATGTTCGTGCGTAAATGCCCAGCACACGCTCAGTGGGGAGGGACGTTCCCATTACGATCCTGTCAGCCTCTTCCACAACGTTGTCGTGCTTAGGCATGGGTATGAGACTGTTCCCTCGAATGATGGCAACAATATGCACCGTTACCGCTGGTCGTTCCTCCAACAGCATCTCCCGCAAGGTTTTCCCCACTAGCATCCCGTAATGTTCTGTGTGCACGATTGCAAAGTATGAGTTGGGGAGTTCCACTTCGTACCGCTCTAGTAGGTTATCGATACTGAGCTCTAGCGTATTGTTGACGGCTTCTTTGGAGATATGCTTATCCAGCACCCTTTTGCTAATCCTAGCTTTCGACTTTTCCGCAATCCCCTTGACGCTAAACATGTGGTAGATCATATCGTACCCCACAAGGTCGTCGGAAACAATAACATGGCTTGCCCCAACATCCAGCATCCCCTCGGCAACCCCTTTGCTTGTGGACTTTGTGATGACGTAAATATCTTCGTTCATGCTTTTCGCCGCCAAAATAATATCTTTGGTGATACCCGCATCGGGCACTGAAATACTTATTCCTAGGGCATCACATGCTCGTAAGTGTTTCAGTACCCCCTTTTTCCTTGCGTCGCCGTAGATAATCGGCTCAGTGGATCGATACCTTTTGACCGTCTCAGGGTTGGTTTCCGTGATAACATAGGTCATGCCAAACCCCTTAGCGGCACGGGCAAGCATCTGCCCCGTTGGTCCGTACCCTACGATAATAATGTGGTCGTGGAGGTGTTCGTAATCGGGGTTGTCAATGCTTTTGGCGTAAAGACCGTGTGCCCAGATACCCTTGAGGTCGGAAAGCTCCATACGCTCCTCTATTTTTGCCGCCAACGACGCTATGAACGGTGTAACGAAAAAACCGGACAGTGCCAAAGTTACGAGGAAGCTGTGTATTGCGGGGTTTATCGGATGGTAGACGTTGGTCAAGGTCAGAATCACGAGGAAAAACTCCGACAACTGACCCATAAGCAACCCCACACGCAACGACGACGCCAACGGCAAACCTATCAAAAACGCAACAACCGCAATCACCACAAACTTCAAAAAATAAACAATGGGGAGACTAATCAACACTATGCCCACGTTGTCCACAATGAAATTAATGTCCAAAGATAAGCCGATAAATATGAAGAAAAACGCAATCATCAAATCCTTAATGGCTAGAATGTCCGCACCAGCCTCATGGGCAAAATCGGTGTCAGCCAAAACCATGCCAGCTATAAACGCACCAAAAGTGTTGGGGAGCTCCAAAGCCAACGACGCCACAACTATCACAGCACACAACCCCAATATGGACATGATGAACATCTCAGGATCACGCTTCTTCGCAACAGTCAAAAGCAGGAACGGTATCACATACCGACCCATGAAATACACCACTACAACAAGAATAATCGCCTTCAACAAGACAAAACCCATGCCGAGCAAACCATCAGACTCGAAATAAATAGGGATGAACGACAACAAAAATACGCTGGCAACATCCTGCATAATCAAAATACCGATGGTAGTGCGACCGAATGGCGTATGTTGCTGTTTGCTCTGCGAAATAATCTTAAACAGCATCGCCGACGAACTCAAAGCTATCCCAACGCTGATTATCCCCGCAACAACACCCGACAAACCGAAAAGCATGGTCAAAGGTAGAAATACCACCGCCGTAACAAAAATCTGAAGCGTGCCCGCAACAAGAACCTCACGCTTTAACTTCGCAATCTCCCTGAACGAAAACTCCATGCCGATACTGAACAACAGCAGGATTATCCCTATCTCACCCATAATCTCAATAACATGGGAATAATCCGAACCCTGACCAAGAACAAGACCAGCAATAATGCCTGTCGTAAGGTACGCCAACACTGTGGACAGATTGAGAACCTTAAAAATAAAAACTAAAAGACCAGTCAACGCCATCAATAACGCAATATTATAAATTGTATCCATAAGTAACTAAAATAGTACAAAGGGTACTTTTTTGCAACCACTTTAAACACTTTAATCACTAAAATACTACTAAACAAAAATAAATATCTCGCTAGAAGGAATATCTGTAATTTATACGTTGCAACACGCACCGTTTATGTGTATAATCGTTGCATGTGAGTATGGAAATACGCGAAACAAAACCACTCACATCACCCAAACCACTAACTAAAATATATCTAAGTAGCTACAAAAACAAAAACTTGAACGCTACTGGAGGAACAACAATGTCATCAAGAACATCCAGAGCCGTAAAACGCCACAACAGTGCCAAAAACAAACAGCACAACGAACACATCCCAACACCAAACACCATGGCAACTGAAGGCGAAATCATCCAAACACCAAGCAAACTCGCAACAATGGCAACAAAATACAAACTGCAACTCATGATCGTAGCACCAATACTACTCGTGCTCATCGTACTCGCAACAACAACATACCTCAACACAAGCAACAAAAACTCAACACCTGTGGCGTACGGACAATTCTTTGCCGCACTCGACAACTACAACCCAAATACCGGCAACTTTACTCTCAATAAAGCGTACGAAAATGCCAAAAACTCGGTGGACACGAAAACAGGCGACTACCTCACATACATCGTCGGAGTAGTCAAGTACGAAAACGCAAACTCCACACAGGAAGGGTTACAACTACTGCAAACCATCGTAACCGAACCATACAAATCCGCAGCACAAGGGTATATTGCTGACGCAACAGGAAGCCTCGACGACGGCTACAATGGCGACTCAGCCGACAAAAACTCCCTCGAAACACTCATCCCGTCCCTATGGGATTACCGACTAATCGTAAGCAACATCACTAACATCGACCCCAAAGAGCAGATGGAATTTGTGGGCGAACACCCCGAATCAAACTTGGCTGCACTGCTCAACGTTATTGCAGCAGGGGAGATGGAGTAGCCGACAGTGGCTGACGTGGTGGCGTGGCTGGCGTGGTGGCGTGGCTGGCGTGGTGGCGTGGCTGACGTGGTGGCGTGGCTGACGCGGTGGCGTGGCTGGCGTGATGGCGTGGCTGACGTGGTGGCGTGGCTGACGTGATGGCGTGGCTGACGTGGTGGCGTGGCTGACGTGGTGGCGTGGCTGACGTGGTGGCGTGGCTGACGCGGTGGCGTGGCTGGCGTGGTGGCGTGGCTGACGTGGTGGCGTGGCTGACGTGGTGGCGTGGTGGCGTGGCTGACGTGGTGGCGTGGCTGGCGTGGTGGCGTAGCTGACGTGATGGCGTAGCTGACGCGGTGGCGTGGCTGGCGTGGTGGCGTAGCTGACGTGATGGCGTGGCTGGCGTGGCTGACGTGGTGGCGTGGCTGGCGTGGTGGCGTGGCTGACGCATCGGGAATAAGAATACGAACATACAAATAGGGGGGGGTATCAACAAACGTGTTGTCCATACCCCCCCTATTTTACATTTACAACACGGCAACACCTGTGCAACACGGCAACACCTGTGCCACACGGCAACACATGTCCCACGCTCTCTGCATCTTACAACACGGCGACACCTGTGCAACACGGCAACACCTGTGCCACACGGGAACACATGTCCCACACGGCAACACATGTTCCACGCTCTCTGCATCTTACAACACGGCAACACCTGTGCCACACAAGCGTGCACGCCTACTTAAACGAGTAGCCCAAATCCATATGACTCTTGTAGGTGCCACGGATAACAGCCGCCGTATCCTCAATAATCACAATCTCTTCATTAGTAGGTATTACGTAAACCTTAACCTTCGATTCCGGTGCCGAAACCAATGTTTCACCGTGTTTGCCCAGTGTGTCCATATTTTTCTTAGTATCGAGAACAATACCTAGCCCCTCGAGACCCTCAAGTGCTTTTTCGCGAAGTGGACCTGAGTTTTCGCCCACGCCAGCAGTGAATACGATGGCGTCCACACCACCTAACACGGCCATGTACGATCCGATATATTTCTTGATACGGTATGTTTCCATGTTAAACGCGAGTGCACACCTTGGATCGTCGAGGTTCCCTTCAATATCTCGCCTGTCGGAATACTGTTCGCTAATGCCTAGCACTCCCGATTCTTTGTTGAGTATGTTGAGAACTTCGTCGGCATTTTTGCCTAGTTGTTGTGATAGCAGTTGCACGACAGTTGCATCAACGTCGCCACTACGTGTGCCCATTACGAGTCCTTCCAGCGGTGAGAGTCCCATGGATGTGTCGACGCTTACGCCGTTTTTGATGGCACAGGCAGACGCACCGTTCCCGATGTGCATGGATATGATATTGCTTGCCTCGGCAGGTTTGCCCATTAGTTTGGCAGCCCGTTTTGCGACGTAAAGGTGTGATGTGCCGTGGAATCCGTATCGACGCACGGCGTAATCGCGGTAGTAGGACAGTGGTAGTGCGTACATGTATGCATGTTCGGGTAGTGTTTGGTGGAATGCGGTGTCAAACACGGCAACGTTGGGGAGTTTTGGCAGTAGTGTACGGATGGCGTTGATGCCGATGATGTTGGCGGGGTTGTGTAGGGGTGCGAGGTAGGATATTTTTTCTAGGTTGGCGATAACCTCGTCGTCAATGAGTACGCTCCCTGCGTAAGTTTCGCCACCATGGACGATGCGGTGTCCAACGGCGTTTATTTCGTCCAAGGAGGACAGTACGCCAAAATCTTTGTGTGTCAATAGTTTTAGTACGTAGTCTATTGCTTGGGCATGATCGTCGAAGGGGTGTTCCCCTTTTTCGGTATGGTTTTGTGTTTTGTGGCTGAATATGGAGCCACCGATGGCGATACGTTCTACCAAGCCGGTTGCGAGTAGTTGGTCTGTGTCTTGGTTGTGTAGTTGGTACTTCAGCGACGAACTACCCGAGTTTAATACTAGTATAATCATGCTATCCCCTTGCAAGGTTGCGTTAATAAGGTTGTGTTCATTATCATTATTGTTGTGCTTACAGTCTGCCTTTACGTGTTCCCCCTAGAGTACCTGCACGGCAACGAGGTTTGCGATGTCCTCGGCTGTTGTTCCCCGTGAGAGGTCGTTCATGGGTTTCCGTAGCCCTTGGATGATGGGTCCAACAGCGTTTGCTCCTGCTAGCTTTTCCACTAATTTGTAGGAGATGTTCCCCGCTTCTAGGGATGGGAATATTAGGCAGTGGGCGTTACCTGCAACACTGGACATGGGTGCTTTTTGTCGTGCAATGGATGGGATGAGTGCTGCATCGGCTTGTAGTTCGCCGTCAATCTGAATATCGGGGCGACGTTCCTGCACAAGGGATACGGCATCGGCAACATTTGTGGCTATCTCCAACACACTGCTCCCTTTGGTGGAGAACGATAGCATGGCAACGTTGGGGGTAATGCCGAGGAGTCGTTTTGCGGTATCGGATGTGGCGATGGCAATGTCGGCTAGTTCAGAGGCTGTTGGTGTTGGGTTTACGGCACAGTCTGCAAAGAATATTACGCCGTTGTGTCCGAAGTCGGGGTTGTCGAGTTCCATGAGGAAGGTGGAGGATACTGTTTTGGTGCCTTCAGCCGCTCCAACGCCTGTGAAAGCTGCCTTGAGCACATGGGCTGTGGAGTACTGTGCTCCAACAATGCATACGTCCACGTCATCTGTGGCAAGCATCATAGTGCCGAAGTAGAGTGGGTCTCGCAGTATTTCGACGGCATCTTCTAGGAGTATCCCTTTGTGTTTGCGTTTTTCGTAGAAGTATTCGGCGTATTTGGCACCGTCGCTATGGGTACGGGGATCCATCGCCGTGTAGTCAAAGTTGATCCAGTTGTTTTCTTTCAGGGTATCTTCAATGGCGTCCACGTCTCCTAAAATAACGGGGTGGGCAAGATCGGCACACGACACCATGTATGCTGCTTCTAGCACTCGCGTATCCCCCCCTTCCGGGAACACAACCTTTTTCCCTGATCCTTTCGCTTTGTCCCAACATGATTCCAAAAATGACATATTTTTAATGCCCCCAAATTATATTATAAATTTTAATATATTCTATTATTTCCATAAGTACACAGGGGAGCGTCGCAAAATATGGACACAAAAATACCCCTTCTATCATAATAGTTTATAATAAAAGGGGTTATTTTTACAACAATTAAAATACAATTAGTGTATTTTATTCAGCAGCCTTGCATCCAAAAGCACTGCCGACTACTCCCCTGCGTCAAACACTGGCACAGGCTTGGAGATTACATAGAATATTACTAGTGTGGTAGATACCCCCGCAACAAGGGCAACCATCAGAGGAACACCACTCCCAGCCAAACCATAACCAACAATTGTACCAAACCCTGCCAACAATGCGTACGGAATCTGTGTTTTTACGTGCACAATAACGTCGCAGTTGGAGAAAATGCTGGACATGATAGTTGTATCGGATATGGGGGAGGAGTGATCCCCAAGTATTGCACCAGCAAAAAGAGCACCAAAGATGAGCGTAACCATGGCAATATCAACAACACCCGCAACCGTTGCCAACGGAATAGCAAGGTTTGCAACGATGGGCATCAGGATAGCAATGGAGCCGAACGATGTGCCTGTGGAGATGGATATTATTGCTGCCAATATAAATGCTATGATGGGCAGTAGAGCTATGGGGAGGGAGTCGCCCAAGGTGCTAACAAGGTATTGGGAAAGCTGTAGCTCCGAAATTGCACCACCCAACGTCCATGCAAATATCAGAATAAACACACCGATGGACACAGACTTGACCCCCGATGAATACACCACTGCAATACTCTTTGGTGAGCCCAAGCGTTGGGATAGGTAGAATACGACGGTGGAAACACTCGCAACAAAAGCACCAACAACCATTGCCTTAGACACATCAGCATTCAAAAACGCCTCAAAGGCACCAACAGCACCATAACCACCACTGTAAAACATGTAAGCGATGGTTGTTGTCATGAATATGCCTAGGGGGATGAAGAAATTTATACCGCGACGGGCACCATCCAAAAGAACGATATTCGTACTCTCGCCATGGCTTTTGTTCGCCGATTGAGGGTGCAAAACACCTGTCGTCCTAGCCTCTAGCTCAATCTTGTGCATCAAACCCATATCACGACTGGTCGCTAATGCAAAAAACATTAACGCAAACGTTACAAATGCGTAAAATATTGCGGGGATGGACATGAGGTACAGCTGAAACGGCTCCACACCGAGGGAATACCCCTCAACTGCACCACTTATTTGCCCGATGTAAAAAACTGTCCACGTTGTAAGAACAGCCACCGTTGCCATAGGTGCCGCCGTGGCATCAACGATGTACGCCAACTTCGCCTTGGATACACGCAACTTGCCCGTAATGGACGACATTGCCGACCCGATGGCGATGGTGTTGATGTAGTCATCAAAAAATAGCATCAAGCCGTAAAGAGCCGTCAACACAGAGGACGACCGCGATGTGTGGGCATACTTTAGGGGCATGGAGAACGCACGCTCAATCGAACCGCTGGACGTTATCAAGCCGATAAAACCACCCAAAAGAAGCACGGAAATAATCAGCCCAAGGTTCCACGGATCACTCACCGAGCTCCAAAACAGGGAGAAAAACATAACAACAACCTGCTTCGTTGCTTCAATAAATTGACTAACCATACCCAAGGAGTGGATCTCAGGTTTTCGAAAAACGATTATTATTATTGCCGAAACAATACCAATATTAAGAGCGATTATCATGCGTCTAAAAATAACAGCCATCATAATCGTTAAAACCGTCGGAATTAGGGTTATCCACCCGTACCCAAAACCACCAATAGCCACTTCATTCATGGAAGTCTCCCTACTCGCCCACAACATAACCTGAGCGAATTTTGTTATATTTTTACGCTGGCAACCGATTGCTGCACCGGTAGTAAGTTATAAGACCTACTATTTTACCACAACCGGCTAGCTAAGTCAATAACTAAATGTCAAGGGTAAAAACTTGTAGCTTACTTGCCAAATATGAACTAGAATACTGTACAATTGTTCATAGTTTTTGTAAAATAAACAGCTAATTGCAGACTTACAACAACTACCAACAACTTACAACGTCCTCGCAACGGACTACTGCAGTACTAACATACGAAATACGGAAATACGGAAATACTATTGCCATGTTTTAATAAAGGAGTACAGGCACTATGATTTTCATGGGCACACCCGAAACAGCAGCATACACCCTAGAATTACTAGTCAAATCTGGATTCAACATACGCCTAGTGGTTACAGCACCAGACAAACCCGCAGGACGTGGACACAAAACAACACCACCACCAACCAAAACCATGGCAACAAATCTAGGTATCAAAGTTGTACAACCGAAATCCGTACAAGACGACAGCTTCATCCAACTGCTTGAAAGCTACAAACCTACTTTCATCATTGTTATTGCGTACGGGAAAATACTCCCCCAAAAAGTGCTCGATGTTCCCACAAAAGCTTGCATCAACGTGCACTACTCCCTACTCCCAAAACACCGCGGGGCATCACCCGTCCATAGTTCCATCCTGTGCGGAGACAAACAAACTGGCGTAACAACAATGCTCATGAGCCTAGGGATGGACGAAGGCGACATACTCCAACAACGAGCTATGGACGTCGGAAACCACACCACGGCAACCCTACTGGAAGAACTCACACTCTTAGGTGGTCGTGTCATTGTCGAAACCATGAAAAATTTTGACGCAATACTCCCAAAACCACAAGACAATACGCAAGCAACTTACACATCAATAATACAAAAAACTGACGGCAAAATCCACTGGGAAATGGACGCTCACACCATCGAAAGAATGGTCAGAGGATACGCACCTTGGCCTTCAGCCTACACAACTCTTGACTCCAAAATATTCAAAATCACAACAGCAAACGTAATCAACAACAAACAACTACTCGAAGCAGGAATCAATACCGAAACACTGCCACAAACCCAACCATGTGGCACCATCCTACACGCTTCTGCCAAAGCAGGACTCATCATTCTATGCGGAAACAACACCATGCTACAGGTGCACAACGCTCAACTCGAAGGGAAAAGAAACATGCCCGTGAAGGACATTCTCAACGGAAAAACAGACCTTGCACAACAAATACTAGGGGGGAACAATGACGCAACCTAACAACAAACACACCATCGTTGCACCATCGTTGCTAAGTGCAGACTTTGCACAAGCAGGGCAACAGGTCAAAGACCTACAAAACGCCGGTGCAACACACCTACATCTGGACGTTATGGACGGATCATTCGTGCCCGACATAACTTTCGGACACAAACTCATCGCAGATATTGCCAAAAACACAACCCTAACACTCGACACACACCTAATGGTGGACAACCCCTACCATATGCTGGAAAATTTCGCACTAGCAGGATCGGACATCATCACTGTGCACGCCGAAGCAAGGGGAATAACACACCTACATCGCACAATAATGAAAATCAGGGAACTAGGGAAAAAAGCAGGCATCGCTCTCAACCCCGCAACACACGAATCAACCATCGAATACCTAATGCCACACCTAGACCTAATACTCATCATGACGGTAAACCCTGGGTACGGTGGACAAAAATTCATACCCGAAATGATGGACAAAGTGAGGAATGTGAGCAACATGATAGGCTCGCGAAACATACTCCTAGAGGTGGACGGCGGCGTCAATGCAAACAACGCAACCGACCTGCGTAACGCTGGGGCAAACATGCTCGTTGCTGGCAATTACGTGTTCAGTGGCGACTACCGACAGCGGATTGCGTCCCTCATGGGAGAAGCGTAACACGCAACACACGGTCGGCGGTCGGCGGTCGTGGTCGGCAGTCGTGGTCGGCGGTCGTGGTCGGCGGTCGTGGTTGGCGGTCGGCGGTCGTGGTCGGCGGTCGTGGTCGGCGGTCGTGGTCGGCGGTCGTGGTCGGCAGTCGGCGGTCGTGGTCGGCGGTCGGCAACAAGAACACACGGAACACACGCAACCCGCGAGCTATCGTATGTGTAGCACCCCGTCGTTCACACCTGCAAGTAGCTGTCTCATGGTGGCAAAGTGGTGGGTAGCCTCGTCGCACCCGTCAACGCCAATTTTCACACGCGTGCCAACGCCAGCAGTAAGCCCAGCCTCAATGTCCCTATTTGAGTCGCCAACAATCACCGACTTTGCCACTGAGATACCTAGCTGTGCGGCACTCTCCAGTATCATACCAGGATTAGGCTTGCGACATGGTTGCGTTGCGTCTAGATAGGGGCAGTGGTATACGTTTTCCTGAGGTATGTGTATTCCGTTTCGCTCGAATATACCAAGCATATGTTTTGTTATGTTTTGGAAGTCTTCTTCTGAGAAGTACCCCCTTTCGATGCCCGACTGATTTGTTACGATTACGATGGTGTAGTTTTTGTCCAGAAATCTTTTACATATGGGGAATATTTCGGGGTAGCAGAAGAAGTCTTCTATTCGGTGGACGTAACCGTGATCCACGTTGATTATGCCGTCTCTGTCGAGGAACAGCCCTTTTTTGCCCACAGCTGTTCCTATGGCGTTAGTGGCGTCTTTGCGTTTGCTCCACCTGTCTTTATATTTTTGTATCAAGTTTGCGTCCTGTAATTGCGTAGTAGGTTAGGTCGGCCATGTTGACACAGTGGTCGGCGATGCGTTCTAGTCGTGAGGAGGAGCTAATCATGAAGAAGGCGAAGTCTTGGTAGTCGGTCAGTGTTTTTTTGACCCCTTCAGCTGTGAGGCTAGTGAATGCGTCTTGTATGAGCATTTTTCGCAGATTGTCCATTTCGTCGTCCATTGTTATGACCTGTTGTGCGAGTTTTGGTGTCCAATCCACGAACGATTCGATTACGAGCTCCAGCATATTGACTGATGTTTCGCTCATTTTGATGATGGCATTTTTCTGTATGCTGCTGAATGGTACTTCCACGTCCATCATTCTTTGGTAGAATTTGCGACAGTGCTCACCGATACGAATCAGGTCGAGTGTCATCTGCATCATTGCGATAATCGCCCTTAGGTCTGAGGCTTTCGGCTCAAATTTTGCGATGATGAAGATGGCGTCTGTTGTGAGGTGGTCTCCTATTGCCGATACGTTGCTGGACATTTTGCGTATTTCGCGGTAACGCTTGTACTTGTTTGTTTCCATGTCATTGGAGATAATTTGTAGCATTTGCGTGCTTACTGTTACCATCTCTTTTAGGTCGTGTTCTAGTATAGTTAAATTTTCCCTTAGCAATTTATAAACCATTACCCCTTCCTTTGAGCAAGCTACATTTGTGTTACGCCATTTTGCTTGCTGCGTTTGTGGCGTTTGTGGCGTTTGTGGCTTTACCCGAACATGCCACGAACGTATCTTTCGGTCATTTCTTCTTGTGGTTGTGTGAATAGTTTGTCGGTGCCACCGTATTCGATGAGTTCCCCTAGGTACATGAACGCCGTGTAGTCTGAGAGTCTTGCTGCTTGGTGCATGTTGTGGGTAACCATCACGATACTTACCTTTTCTTTGAGTTCTACGACGAGTTCTTCGATTTTGTTTGTTGCGATGGGATCCAGTGCTGATGTTGGTTCGTCGAGGAGTAGTATTTCGGGTTCGACGGCTAGTGCACGAGCGATAACGAGTCGTTGTTGTTGTCCACCTGAGAGTCCCATGGCACTGTGTTTGAGTCGTTCTTCCACTTCGTTCCAGAGTGCGGCGTCTTTGAGTGCTTTTTCCACTCGGTCAGCTATTTCTCTTCTGTTTCGTAATCCGCCGAGTCTGAGTCCGTAAGCGATGTTGTCGAATATGCTCATGGGGAATGGTGTTGGTCGTTGGAAAACCATCCCTAATCGGCTACGTAACTTGATGAGGTCTTCCTCTTTGAGTAGGTTTTCGCCGTTGTGAATAATCTCCCCTTCGTACCTGTTACCGGGGTAGAGGTCGTGCATGCGGTTGAAGGTTCGTAAGAATGTGGTTTTCCCGCACCCTGAGGGTCCGATTAGTGCTGTTACGCGACCTTCGTATATATCCATTGTAACATTTTTTAATACTTGTGTGTTGCCGTAAAAGAAGTTCAGCCCCCGAACGGAAAGGATAGTAGTCTCTTCGGCACTCCTCACTCTACCTATTGCCATCGTTACCATACCTCCAAGATACCAAGAGCCTGCTGACAATATTAATAAAAAGCACGAATGCCGTAATAATAAATGCCCCTGCCCATGCTAAGGATTGCCAATTTTCATAAGGCGAGCCTGCATAGTTAAATATTGTAACTGTGAGGGACGCCATGGGTTCTGTTAAGTCTGTTGTAAAATAGTTGTTGTTGAATGATGTGAAGAGTAGTGGTGCTGTTTCCCCTGCAACTCTGCCTATGGCCAAAATTACACCGGTGATGATTCCGCTAGCTGCTGAGCGGTAAACAATGGAGAAGATTACCTTGTAGTAAGGGGCACCAAGGGCAAAACCTGCCTCACGAAGCTCCTTGGGTACAAGGTTCATCATGTCTTCGGTAATACGCAAAACAACGGGGAACATGATAATTGCCAACGCGAGGGAGCCTGCAAGGGCACTGTAGGTGCCGAAAGGAACAACAGCAATGGCGTAAACAAATGTGCCGATAACGATGGAGGGGATACTCAGCATCATGTCTGAAAAAATTGTTATGAAGGTTTTAATGCGTGAATTTTTGCCGTACTCAGCCAGAAATGTGCCCGCAAGGATACCCAACGGAATACCGAGAAGAATCGCCAACGCCGTAATGATTAGGTGCCCAACAATGGCAAAACGCAAACCACCAAGCTCAGGCATAAATGGAGGAACCTGATCTTGAGTGAATATCATGGGGCTAAGTGCGGCGATACCATTGATAAACACATCAACGGTAATAAATGCCAAAAATGCAATACCGATAATGGCAAAAACACTAAAGACAAACATCCATAATGCACTTTTCAACTTGCGATAAGAGTATGTATTCACTGCTTCAACCCTCCCTGCCACAAACTAATGTGGGAAAATAACACCAAATATAATCAATATTATGAAAACCTATTGGCACGTTTGTGAATGTAGTACTTAAACAGAGCCAAAATTATGAAATTGGCCATGAAAAGAATGGTCGCAAGGAAAAATAAGGACGATCGGTGCAAGCCATCACTTTCGTTAAACTCGTTGGCCAAAACAGAAGTAATGGTGGAGTACGGCGAATACAATGTTTGCAAAGCCGCGTAGCTATTGCCGATGATAAACGCGACGGCCATGGTTTCACCCAAGGCACGACCTAACGCAACAATTATGCTACCCATGATACTTATGCTACTGTAAGGGATCATAACATCACGAACAACCTCCCACCTTGTGGCACCTAGCCCGTAAGCCGATTCTTTGATGACGCGGGGAACACGGGCAAACGTTTCAACAGCAACCATGGTAATAAAAGGCAAAACCATAATCGCAAGGATAATCCCTGCCGTCAGGATATTAACACCACTAGTGTTGACACAGGGGTCGGCACCACCGCAATCTACAGAGAAAAAATGACCAACAAATGGCAACCAAGAAAGTGTGAAATCTAGGAATGGCTCAATAAACTTGTTGGAAAAACTGGAAAAAGTGAACAAAGCCCACATACCGTAGATAATGGAGGGGATGGCCGCCAAAAGCTCTATGGTTGTGGTGATAGGACGCTTTAACGCTTTGGGGCATACTTCAACAATGAAAATCGCAATACCGATACCGAAGGGAACGGCGATGACTATGGCGATGATGGTGGTGATGAGGGTTCCCATGAGGGGGCGAAATGCACCGTAAATACCCTGAGACGGTGCCCACACTGTACCAAAAATAAAGTCGATGAAGCCTATTCCACCAATGGCCTCTCTGGAGTAATACAGCAGGGTAAAGAATATGGAAAAAATAAGCACAAGGCTCAGCAAAGCACTAACGAAACTGATGGACTTAAAAGCACGATCAAATGTTTTAACCACAAAGATTCCCTCTACGAATGAGTAACTCAATAATCTCGAAACGCTCACTCTGACATCTAATACCTAATATCAATATCGCTCAATATTAGTTGCCCGCATGGCAAACACTCAACGAAGACAAGCAATAACGATGCCATCACAAAAACTAATCGCCGTTAGTCTAAAGGTTTAATTTCAGTTTGTAAACACCTTTTTTAAAACGAACCCCCTTACCCAAAGAAACACACCTAAAAATAAGGGGAAAGCTAGCCACCAGTAGCGTATTTTGGCAAACAGGGGTATCGCCTCACTAGTCTGAAAATTCTGCTGTATAAATGCTACACCATCCGTTTCACTACCCTCGTAAGCCCCACTAGGACGGATTACTGTGGTGATACCCGTTTGACCTGAACGCAAAATATATTTACGCGACTCAACAGCGCGCATAACATGCATGGCAAGGTGTTGCTCCTTGGCACGATCAGACTTGAACCAGTCGTCGTTACCCATAATGGCGACCACATTGAAGCTGTCCGGCTGATAGCGAGTAATAGCACTGCTAAACGACGCCTCCATGCATAAAAGTGGTAAGATGCGGAACTTATTTGCGATGTTAATTGCACCTATCTGCTCCCCTGACGAATACCCCTCCCCCGAATCAAACCCGTAAAACAGGCTGTAAACAGGCTTTAACAACGAGTACAACGGGAGGTATTCCCCCAGCAGAACAAGCCTATTTTTGTCGTACAAGGTGTATTTCTCGTAAACACTGCGATGGGCATAAACCGACGTAAAGCTTTTCGTCGCAACCCTTCTTGTGAAGTAAGATTTCTCTGTGGCGTTGGAGGACAGATCGGTAACAGAGCCGTTGGCAGGACGGTTGTAGATTACGCCAAGGAGCACAGGCGTTGTGGGGAAATAGGTGTTCAGGAGCACCTCAATCTCCTCTACTCCGTTCATGTTTTGGGGGTACACCGATTCCGGGAAAACAACAATGTCGGGGTTCGTTTGAGTTGCGATGCGAGCCGCCTCACGAATAACATCACCAACGTACGACATCACTTCCACATGACGTCGAACGCTCCACTTGTATCGCTGATCCAGACCGGTTTGCACTAGTAGAACGGAGTATTCGTCAGCACCACCAGCAACACCAACATTATCAGCAACACCAACACCAGCCCACGAATACCCGTCGTAATAGCTTGGCAGATCCGTATGCAACTGTGAAGCACCACTCACACCGACAGAACCATACTCATACGGAGCATAATAAAGGTTAGGCAAGAGCAACCCCGCAAGCCCCAAGGCAACATAGACAAGGTTGCGACGCGAATACACGATGGCACGATAAACCCCAAGGCTGACCGTTATCACCAGAACCGAAAGCCCTATCTCCCCGTAAAAGGATGCACCCTGAATAAGTGCCAACTCACCATGGAGCATGACACCAACGTTGCCGAACGGGTAACCGGTTAGGAGAACCCCCTTGAGGAGCTCCACGCCGCCGACAAAACTACCCACCAGTAAGGGGGATTTAACGCGAGAATAAAACAAGGCTATTAATGCGTAATAAAATGCTAAACCGAAAAGTACAACATACACCACAAGACCAACCATGGCGGGTAATCCGTATTGGTAAGCAGTGTTGTAGAGCCACATGGAGTTGACAAAAAAGTAGGCAAACCCAAAAATGTACCCCTTGGTGAAGGTGGAGAGGGATCGAACATTGTCCCATGCCCAAAACATGGGGATGAACGCCACAAAGGCGAAGTACGGTGTTGGCGAAATACCGGGGGTGCCTAACCCAGCGAATACCCCCGCCAAGACGAGAGCCACGACACCTACTCGTTTGCTTGTTATGTCCACGAGGAGGGTATTTCTACCACTATTCACGCCATCGCGGGCACCACGGGTGCGGGCACGCCTATTCATATCAGCCATTCGAAGACACTCCTAGTACAAACACAACGGGGCTCAAGCATTGTTATTCGTATGTTTATTTTTTGCCGTTATAGTTTTCGATGTATTGGAATACCCCTTTGCTGATGCCTTCGGCATACTTATCCAGATTACGAGAACTTTTGAACCTTGCGGCGTCGTTTTTGTTTGACAGAAACCCTGTTTCGATGAGTATGGATGGCATACGTGCCCCTACAAGTACGTAGAATGGTGCCTGTCGAACCCCTTTGTCGTATGAGCGTCCTAGTTTGAGTTCCCCAAGGATACCTTTTTGCACATAGTTTGCCAACAGCAATGATTCTTCTAATTTTGAGCCCAGAATAATGTCGTACATTATCCCTTGTAGGTCGCTCATGGCTTTGGTTGTTGCTTGGTTTTCGAATGCGGCAATATCCAAGGATGTTTTGTCTTTTGTAATGTTTAGGACAAATGTCATGACGCCGTATAGGTTGGGGTTGGTGTGGGCATTGGCGTGCACTGAGAGGAATAGATCGGCATGACGTTTGTTTGCAAAGGCTGTGCGTTCGTCGAGTTCTATGAATTTGTTGGAGCTACGAGTTAGGTATACGCTCAGATCTTTGTTGGTGGCGAGTTGCTTGGCGAGCCTTTTGCTAATATCTAGGACGATGTCTTTCTCTTTGAGCCCGTAATAAATGGCACCGGGATCTTTTCCGCCATGACCGGGATCCACAACAACATTGCGAATTTTAACGCCGATGACCTGTGCTAGTGTTTCGATGTCCACGTCTTTGGATACTAGCGTTGTGCTTCCGCCTAGTGTTGCACGAAGGGGTGCGTCGTCGGAGATATCCACAACAATTCTGCGTGGTGAGCTCAGTTCAAACACCCTGTACCCTGTGGGTTTGTCTAGTCCGAGTACGACACGTACGACCCCAGGGCGATTTACTGCCCAGCGTATTTGTTGTAGGTGCGAGTCGTTGACGTTGACTGTTGCGGGGATATCTTTGTTGACTGTTGTGTTTTTGAGGTCGATGAAGATGCGTGCGGAGCGGTTGAATTTTGGATCTGGTGGCAGGTCTTTGAAGGTGTAGCTCACGGAGTCGGAGAGGTCGATAACGAGGCGTGTGTAGTTCTCCCCTGAGTAGTGTCGGAACGATTTTAGTAGTTCGAACCCATTGGCGAGGTTGTCTTCTTGTGCTTGTGTGTTGCTGTTGGCGGGTATGACAAGTCCGAAGCTTGCGTCGCCAAGGGGATCGCCGTTGTTTGTTTTGGAGTTTGCAATTGGTTGTATTATTTCGTCAACAACGCCTCTGTTTATGCCATTAGTGTTTTTGAGTTGTGCTGCTGTTTCTTTTGGCAGGGGTGCTCCCCCGAATTTTTTGGTTAGGGTGTCGATTTTTTTTAAGGCTTCATCGGCATACGGTGAGCCTGAGAATCGTGTTAGGACGCGATTGTAGTTGTAGAGTGCGGAGGCGTAATCTTCTTGGAGTTCGTAGATGGCGGATGTTTCGAGGTAGCCCCTTGCTGCTAGGTCGGTTTCGTAGTTGGTTGCCACGAGTCGGTAGTATCGCAGTGCGTTGTCCATGTCGGATTTGACTGCATAGCGTGTGTATGAGTCCCAGTAGATGGTTGCACAGGCGAAGATGTAGTCGGGAGCGTCGTCGCTTTGAGGGTTGTCGGAGTATTTTTTGCACACTTCAGTTGCGAAGGTTGTGTACTGCTTACGCATGGCATTTTTGTTGTCCCTGAGATCGCCTAAGATGGTGTAGTATTTGGCGGTGGAGACAGGGTTGGCGTACGCTGAGAGCATAGGGATAGGTGCAAGCGTGAGCATACCCATCGTAATTAGGGTAATCATGGTCATGATTTGCATATTTATTTGTTGCAATACAAACTTCAAAATACACCCCGACTGTTAACACCAATGGCTAACATGGTTGACTCAGCACACAGAACTCGCTTTGAACAGCGTACAAGCATACTTATGCACATTATACCACAAAACATTGTATTACTCAACCATGTATTTGCCCTTAATATTTCGGTTGTGTTCTTTGGTGTTTATTTGTGTTGTGCTAGTTTGGTTTTCATGTATTTGCCTGTGTGGGAGTGTTTCGCCTTGGCTATCTCTTCTGGCGTGCCTTCAAATATTACCATTCCGCCACCTGTGCCGCCATCTGGTCCCATGTCGATGATGTGGTCGGAGCATTTGATAATATCTAGGTTGTGTTCGATGACTACAACGGTGTTCCCTTCGTCTACAAGTGCGTTGAAGATGTGTATTAGTTTGGCGATATCGTGGAAATGGAGCCCTGTTGTGGGTTCGTCGAATATGTAGAGTGTGTTGTCGGTGGATCGTTTGTTGAGTTCGCGACTGAGTTTGAGGCGTTGTGCTTCTCCCCCCGAGAGTGTTGTGGACGACTGCCCTAGTTTGAGGTAGCCGAGACCAACATCTTGGAGCACCACCAACTTCCCTTTGATGCGTGATATGTTGTCGAAGAAGTCGCACGCCTGATTGATGGTCATGTCCAACACTTCTGCAATGGATTTGTGGTTAAACTTGATATCTAGGGTATCGCGATTGTATCGGCTCCCCTTGCAGGTGTCGCACTTGACGTACATGTCGGGCATAAAGTGCATCTCTATTTTGATAGAACCGTTGCCGGCACACTCTTTGCAACGTCCGTGTTTTGTGTTGAATGAGAAACGTCCGGAGGTGTACCCACGTTTTTTCGCTTCAGGGAGTGTTGCAAACACCTCGCGAATATCGGTGAGAACGCCTGTGTAGGTGGCAGGGTTGGAGTGTGGCGTACGACCGATGGGGGCTTGATCGATGTGTATGATTTTGTCCACAAGCTCGATACCCTCAATGGAGTCGCACTTCCCAGGGATAAACGCACCACCGTACAGGGTTTTCGCAATGTTGGCGTAAAGAACATCCATGACGAGGGACGACTTACCCGAACCGCTAACGCCTGTTACAGTGGTGAACACGCCCAAGGGGAATGAAATATCCACACCTTGAAGGTTGTTTTCGCAGGCATTGCGTACAACAATCTCCCCTTTCGTGGTTGATCGTCGTGTTGTTGGAACTTCAATTTTCATCCGCCCTGAGAGGTATGCACCTGTGAGGGATTTTTCGCTAAGTAGGAGCTCTTCAGGTGTGCCAGCAAAAATTACTTCACCACCATGAACGCCGGCGTAAGGACCGATATCAACAACGTAATCGCACTGTTTTAACGTGTCTTCATCGTGCTCAACCACTAGAACGGAGTTACCGAGATCCCTTAGCCCTTTCAGGGTTGTGAGTAGTTTGTCGTTGTCCCGTTGGTGTAGTCCGATGGATGGTTCGTCCAGAACATACAGCACACCTGTGAGCCCTGATCCTATTTGGCTTGCGAGGCGTATGCGTTGTGCTTCTCCCCCTGAGAGTGTGCCGGATCTTCGTCCTAGGCTAATGTAGTGCAGTCCCACGTCGTTGAGGAATGAGAGTCGTTGAATTATTTCTTGCACTATTTTGTCGGCAACAAGCTGTCGGAACCCGTCTAGCGTTAGGTTTTGGTAGAAGGTCAACGCTTCGGTGGTGCTCATCTCCATAATATCTGCAACGTTTTTGCCACCAACGTAAACGGCTAGGGATTCGGGTGAGAGTCGTTTACCTTTGCAGGAGGGGCATGGTTTTGCTAGCATGTACCTTTCGGTTTTTTCTTTGTCTTTTGCTATTCCACTTTTTAGCATGGATTGCAGGTGTCCCATAACCCCTTTGAAGGGTTTCTCAATGGTAATTTTCTCTTTATCGGAGTACATGTGTATGACGATTTTTTCGTCAACGCCGTTAATCATAATATCTTTGTGTTTGTCGCTAAGAAGATCCCAAGGTTTGTCCATATCTATGCCATAGGTGGACGATACAGCGTTGAGGGTATTGTAGAAGTGGTAACTTTCCATCTTTTTCCAGGGGAGTATCGCCCCTTCTTGAATACTTAGGCTCCCATCGGGCACGATTAGGGCAACATCCAGCTCGTTGCTCTCCCCCAAGCCATCACACGCTTTGCAGGAGCCGTAAGGGTTGTTGAATGAGAAGTTGCGTGGTTCCATGTCGGTAATGGCAACGCCACAGTCGAGGCAGGATAGGTGTTCGCTCATGAGCACAACTTCTTCGTCAAACTTCAGCTCAACCAAGCCGGAACTAAGCTCTAACGCTACTTCCACAGACTCAGTGAGGCGACGCTTGTTTTCTGAGTCAACTTTTAAGCGGTCAACAACAACGCTTATGGTGTGTTTCACGGTTTTTGCAATTTTAATCTCTTCGTCCAAGCGGTAAAGTTTGGAGTCAACATAAACACGAACAAAGCCCTGCTTGAACAGATCTTCAAACAGTTTGCGTTGCTCACCTTTGCGACCACGAACCACGGGCGACATAATTTCGAGCTTGGCACCAGCACTGCGTGTCAGAATGTAGTCAACAATCTCTTGGGGGGAGTAGGAGTGTATTCGCTTGCCGCATGAATGGCAGTGAACGTCGCCAACACGAGCATACAAAAGGCGAATGTAGTCGTATATTTCCGTAACAGTGGCAACGTTGGAGCGTGGGTTGCGAGACACAGACTTCTGCTCAATACTGATGGCAGGGGACAGGAACTGAATCGAATCCACGTCGGGCTTGTTCATTAGCTCCAAAAATTGACGTGCATAAGCCGACAGAGACTCCACGTACCGACGTTGCCCCTCGGCATAAAGCGTGTCAAACGCAAGGGTGGACTTACCCGAACCGCTCACACCACTAATCACAACTAGTTTGTTTTTCGGAATATCAAGGCTGATGTCTTTTAAGTTGTGCTCACGTGCACCCTTGATAATAATTTTGTCATTCACCATAATGCTATTTCACCCCAAAGGCGAGCCTATTGCTCCAACCCCACGTAACGATAACGATACCGAACCGAAAACAATTTAAACACCGAAACAGCTCAGTTATAAATTATAACAAACTATAACAGAAAATTAAACATAAACAGTAAATACTTACCAAGACGGCTAAGATATTAGCCCAGCTAAGCCCGGAACATCGGATATGGACACACAGCTAATACCTTTTATGTAGCGTGTGGCAAAGTCGTCAATGCTAGGGGCACTGAAATAATTTATGGCAACCATGGCACCGTCGTAAGTAACATTATCCAACTTACCATGGTATGTTTTGTCGATTATCCCAAGGTATTGAGCAAATGCGGAAATATCACCAACAGACGCTCCTGTGTAGATGCGAATGCCAACAAGGGGGGATATCTCAGAAGCAACAAGGGGGAGGAGTGCACGCACAGCTTTGCCGTATTTGTCCACACCACGAATATACTCACCATCAACAGATACAAGGGAATGCCTATCACGGTATATGTTGAACAGGTTACCCTTCGACTTCGCCGCAACCTTAAGGGCTAACTCCAAGGGGATGCGTTCCGAAAGCTCTGAACGGGGGTAAAACTGGTAAGTTTCGTCCAAAAAACCGCGACCCAAAAGAATATGGATACAATGCAACATCGCCACAAAAGTTATGCCGTTAGGTGGCATATCGGGATCCAAAATGCCAACGTCAACAATACCCTTATGCATGCTGATTATGGGGTTCGTTGCCGAAAACTCAGGCAACTCCAAGGACGGTGGCAACTCCAATGGTGCCGTGGAAAACTCGTAATAACCCGACTTAGCATAGTAATAAACCCTATCAGTATGCTGTGTGCTCAAAACCAAAGTACCATTGCTATGCAAATTTGAAAGAAGCAAAAAATGCTCCAAATTCGAAGGGGTAGTGTCAGTGGCAAGGGGCTGTAAATACTCGATGCTAACACCGTCAACACTCTCTGATGCGTAAAAAGCAAGACCGAATAAATTCTTCTTAACATCAACCGTAACCATCTCAGAATACTCACGAATAATACAAATCACACGCTCAGAATGCTGAATATTAAGCATGCGATTAATCACTTGAGGCAACAAACCCTCGGCGATAACTCGATGCAAAAACTGGGACGCTGTGGTAATCTCGGAGCCTGAAGCGGAACCATCTTGGGAGGGAACAATATACCCAACCAAACTGGACACAGGGATTGTTGTATCGTTAATTATGCTGTCCAAGGGGGCACTGTACTGCAAAATACGAACGGTATCACCATTGTCGTACACAACTATGCCGTCCGTAAGCCCCGAAGCAGTAGGCTCGGGATGGGTAATGTCGTCGATGGTCGCTTCCGCAAGGTGGGGCACATCTCTGTAGTAGGATGAGTGGGTTGCACCACTGGACGAGCCTGCCTGAGAGGCGATGGTGTGAGCTGATGACGGTGCTGACGCTGACGCTGACGATACCGCTGGCGACGCCGTTTCTGCTGGTGTCTGGGCACCACCACCCCCAACGTAGTCGAACATCCCCTGTGGGCTAGTCGCTGACGGTGCTGACATTGCTGACGCTGACGAGCCTACCCCTGCACCCCCATCGTACTGCCCCCCATCGTTGTGGCGAGCGTCGTACTCTTGCTGTGTATTGTTGGTGCTACTGTCGGGGAGCGATATTTCCACGTCGTGTCCAACGCTGTATCGACAAGCTAATCGGTAGCCGTTATTGAGTAGTAGTTGTCCCACATGCAGTCTATCTGCCTTGCTTATGCGTTCCCCATCCGCGGAGAACTGCACCTGACATTTACCGCATCGCCCCTTACCGTTGCACATAGTTGTGTGCATAATATTTTTATCACGCAGTGCTTGGTATAGGGTTGCCCCTTTCGGTACAGAGATAACTTTGTTTGTCCCACGAATACTAACGCGGTACTCACGATTGAAGATACGCATACACACACTCCCACCCTACTCCCAAGCGGGAGTTTCGCCATGATGCCCGTATTTAATTTAGGGATGTATTTTCCACAATTGTAATGTAGTCATCAATATATTTTTTGTTAATGCTGTTGGTGCTCGGAACCTGTACAACGTCAACACTGATACGTCGTGTAGGTGTTTCCATGACCACACGATCCCCCACTTTAACAACGTAGGATGCCTTGACTTTGGATCCATTTACACTTACGAACCCCTCTTTTGCTGCCTCAGAGGCAACTGAGCGACGTTTTGCAATCATGGTAACTTTCAAGAATTTGTCTAAACGCATAAAGCCTCCTAAGGTCGACCTATTCGAACACCTGAACAATTGAAAACCGCATCTGCATCTCTAGCCACTGCTCGTAAGTTGCTTGCACCTTTGCGGCGTATAGTTCTTGTAAGATTCTCCCGCTTAGGTCGTAAAATGACGCTATCGTGCGGGGGTTGGAGGTAATGTAGAATCGGTATGCGTTACCATCCACAACACGCACGGGGGAGATGGTTTTTGCTTTCAGGGTTTGTACGATGGGTTGCAAGTCGTCGCGAATGTCGCCAATCTTGTCGTAAGGGATGACCACTGCTTGGGCAACACGGCTTAGTGCTGCCAACTCTTGATCCCGCAATCCGTCTCGAAACAGCTCTGTGATTTGGGTGTCGTATTTGGGATCGTAAATAATATTGATAACATACGGCTTGGCCTCAGTGTATTCGCCAAACCCGTACTCAAGGATGTCCCGACTGGAGATAACAATCGTGGGGGCGATAACATTTTGGGCGACGCTTTGTCGTTTGAGTTCGAGGTTGATGCGTGCCAAGTAGCTTTCGTAACTCAAACCGCTGTCTTTGAGGTCTTGCAGAAGCTGTTCCCGCGTTGCCCCTTGTGAGTCGAGTATTGCTTGAATGTACCTATCTTGATCGTCTTGTGTGGGCTCAGGCAGGCGAACTTGCTTGAGCACCTTGGTGAGTATTTCGCTTTCGATAATCGACTTGCGTAATGACTCGTTGTTGGTCAAGCTCTTGTCAATTGAGCCACTTCCAGCACTGAAGGTGCCCCCTGTGTTTTGCGAGGAGAGATCGAACCCCATGTCGGCAATATCCTTGTACGTTATGGGGTTTTGGTTAATCACCAATGCCAAGGCTGTGCTACTATGGCGTGGGGTATCGGCTCCCCTAGCGGTAAGGGGGAGGATTACGCCAACAGTTGCCACCAAGCTAAGGAGTGCTATTGCTGTTGTGAGCAGTATTTTGCTCGTTATTGTCGGGGTTGTGTGCCCCTGTTTTTGGGAATATATGGTCATAACGCTGTCCGCCTAGAGTCTCGCCATAACACATACAGCACAGTAGCACAGTAGCACAGTAGCACAGTAGCTGTGTGTGGTGTTATGGGTTTATGATTGTGTTGATTACCGTTCCGTCTGGTATGTAGTATTGTATATCAGTAGTAGTGTACAATATTTCAATATAGTCGTCTACATAAGAGTTCACCTTTTGGTGGTAGAGGGATTTGCCAATACTGTCGCGTAGCAGGTCTAAGGGGATAAAGTTTTTGCTACTGTTGTACACCCCTAGCACTTGGTAGATGTGGTGCACGCCCCCTTGGTCGTATAGGTGCGTTTCACCTTGAGGCATTCCGTCTGCAGGGAGGATACCCTTGGGGGTACTCCCTTGCAACAAAAACCCTTCCTGAAGAAAAACGTTACTGTACCCTTCATCATACCTACGTGCCACCTCTTCGAAATCGTACTCTTTGAGCTCTTCAAGTATCTCTTGTTGCAGTGCGTTGCTATCGGTAACAATACCTAGGATATGGCGAATGGGGTAGTTGTCGAACTCGTTTTTCATCCTATCGTATTCTTGGGCAATTTCATCAGACGAGATGGTTATCGCCCTGTAGAAGTTGTCCACCATGTAACCGTGGATAATGCTGTCTTGGTAGGTTATCCCCAAGAAGCTATTGAACACCTGCGAGTTGCTGAGAATTCTGACGGTGTCCGCCTTGGAGGCATTCTCTTCCAGTGCGTTCCTCACTTCGCTTTCGGCTACGGGGGGTATGGTTGAGCCCCCCCGCTGAGCATCCTGATAGATAAGGTTATAACGCACAAAATCATGGAGATAAAACTGAAAAATCTCAGTGCTGTTTAGGAGTTTGGGTGAGATGTCGCCCATTTTGAGGGACATGTAATCAGAAAAATCTGAAGAGTAGTACATCTTGCCGTTAATAGACACAAACTTGACATGACTAGCAGCATACCGCTGAGCCAACACGTACGTAAGACCAGCAACAAGAAGCACCAGTATCGAAACAGAAACAATCAGAGCACGATACTTCTTTGCCGTAACAAAAATGCTATTCCTCATACCCACGTTGGATGTATCCTTGGCTTGTGTCGCTAACTTATGCATAGAAAGCACAGTTTACACGAAAAAGCACCAATAGCAAAGGGGATTTTTACTCCCACAATAAATTATGACCGGCGAAAGCTCGTTAGATGTGTTGATTTTTAACGCAATCAATTATAACATAGCAAACACAAAAACAAAATTCACGGAGACCAAAAACAACCGCAACCGTATGAATATGAATAACACTAACACAAACCTCAACCACAAACCTAACACCGAAAATTACACCCCCGAAGATATTTATTTCATGGAATATGTACTAAAATTAGCAAAAAATGCCTATGATAATGGTGAAGTACCAATCGGTGCAATAGTAGTCGTGGAGGGCAAAATAGTGGGGGAAGGACAAAATCGGAAAGAAACACAGCAAGATACTGTCGCACACGGCGAAATACTAGCAATACAAAACGCTAGCAAAAACCTCGGAACATGGCGACTCAACAACTCAACTCTGTACACAAATATCGAACCGTGTATAATGTGCTGTGGTGCAATCATACACGCACGCATCAACCGTGTTGTCTTCTGCACCGACGAACCCAAATTCGGAGGCGTCATCAGCCAAACAAACCTATTCGACATACCAACTCTCAACCACAAAGTAAACTACCAATACGGACTCATGCAGAACGAATCACAAACACTAATACGAAAATTTTTTCGCGAAATACGCACAAAACTAAACAACAAAAATAAATAAGTAAACCAACAGACGCACAGACAAATAATGAAGGAGCCGTGCTGACTATGGACATGGACATAGACATGGACAACAACCCAAACCGCAACAAACAACAAAACAGCATGGAACAAAACCTCATCATCATGGTGTACTCTGTGTACTACCTTTCACGAAAAGTATTCCGATCACACCGCAAAGAACGACACATATCCGAATACATCTGCGTTGCCCTGAAAAAGAAATACAACTCCATACCAAACAAAGACGACTTCATCATCGACCTCGTCAACAACATACAATCCCAAGGGATGACCGAAAAAGAACTACTCTCCAAACTACTCGAACTCACATTCGAAATGGGGGAACCACAACGCGAAAAAATACTCAGTATCGCCGAAAACCTCGTAACCTTTGCACACGGACAAGAACTCAACCGCATTCACGACGCCTTCAACATCGAACGAAAAATCTCATACCAAATAAAATCCTCAGTAATGAGTGGCATCACTGAAAACGCCGGTATCCGTGGCATCATCATGGCAGCACTAACCGTAACTTTCACACTAATCGCCATCACCATGCCCGTTGTAGGGATACTACTCGACGACGACGAGGCTATCCCAGCAGTAAGCCTCGTCCACGCCACAGGGAACACCACGGCGAACACCACAGACGAACAGGCACGCAACGCCATATACCCAGTGTTACAGCGTATCGAGTTCGATAAGTTCATCATCAACGGCGTTCTGTCCCAAGACAATATTGCCTCAGCAACAACCAACAGCTCTGTTTACAATATTCAAGGCTATGCGGACATATCCATCGACCTGCACGAGTTTAGCTACCTCAACTCAGTCGTATCCCACAAATCAGACCTCAACCTAGTCCCATTTCGCATCAAAGTTACCATCGATAACACAACCCTTACCAGAGTGGGTTTCGCCCAAAGCTACATCGAGCCCAATACGGGGAAAACAGTAAGCTCCCTGCCCCTGCAAACCTTTAGCACACCCGATGGTTGGCTTCGGCTACAACCCAAAAGGTTGCGTACACAGACCACAGAAGAGACGCAAAACAGTACCGCTGACACACCCGACACACCCGACACACCCGACACACCCGACACCAAAAACATTAGCAATATACAGTACACCTCTACTAGCTCCTTGTTCTATCAGATTAGCGACCATTCAAAAATTATTCACTACCTCGCACCAGTACCAAACACAGCCAACACAGCCAACACAGCCAACACAGCCACGAACACCACTGCAAACGTAAACACATCCAACACTACCGAACAAAGCACCATCCTTGCCACCCCCTCTACCTCTGCCATAAACTACCTTGTCGTTAATACAGTTTTGTCGTCCGATACAGTTGCCGCATCCGAGTACGGTGCAAGCCTCGCAATCGACGTCAACAGGCTCAACGAACAGATAGCCATTAGCCTACTGTCGGACAAGCAGATTTACAGCACCATGGTTGATACTTTAAGGGTATTTTTGTACACTGAGTATGCTCGCAACGGGCTCTATGTCGGAACCATAAGCCTAAACCCTTAACAACCCCTTGCAACACGGAGACACTTACTATGACGCAACTAATCTTACGAAAACTATCCTCACCAGTGCTACTTATTTCAGCGTTTGCACTCATGGTTGCCCTATCCTTGCCCCTACAGCAACGTTTGCGTAGTATTCCGTCCATGTCCCCCATCAATGGCAGTATTCAAAACATGTACAATCAATCTGAGCTCACCCTCGCCCTTACCCAAGTTGATCTGTACCTCGACATCCCCCGCGTATCACGCATCACACCCTACCTCGTTACCGCCAAAATCGCCACCAAAGGCATTAGCACTCACTACATCACAAATAAAACCGATTCTGAAGCCCCCAAAGAGCTCGTCATGGTAATACCGCCACCCATCATCAGCGTACTCCCCACCGATAATAGCAATGCCTTCACCATCCGCGAAAGCAACGCCAGTGTTGCCTACCGCAAAGGGTTATCCGACTTCGGACTCATCTATGCAAAACGCAAAGCCTTGCAAGAAGGGTTACTGGAGCAAGCAAACAGCTACTTGCAAAAACTTGCCACTGAATCAGAAAAATACAGCAACACCGTAATCCACATCGACACAGACTCATGGGAGACACCCCTGCCTCCTGCAATAAATATCACGGGAACACGCTTCAGCCTCTACCCCGATCGCAACAGCAACCTCTCCTACAACACCAACTACACCTCCGACAAACTCTCATACTACTTTGCAAATATCACAGACAACACCACCAGCTCCACCCTCACCATGTCCCTCTACGACATAGACATAGACATAGACATGGACATGGACACGGACATAGACAAGGCGAACACAGAAACAAACAACACCCCATGGACACACAATACTCTACGCACATACGACGGCAAAAACATGATAAGCATATCCTTTACCCCCACAGGGTTTAACGCAATGATAAAGGACGATACCAGAACATACCTCCTTGCCGCACAATCCCCCTCCCCCAGCGATTTTTCCAGCTTCCTACCCGTCGCCCTCAACACCATATCTTCTTTGCGAATTAACACCAACCAAACCAATATCCAAGAAAGTTGTACAGATATTTTTCAAAATAATATTGACGCGTGGTTGAACTCAGACGCGATAAGCATTAACGATTACGTCAAAGGGCTGTTGCTTTCCAAGTACTTTAATCCCGATAAAATATTTCAAACCGTTGACATTCAGAACACAACAGTGCTATATGATAGTAAAACCTTGGACGAATACCAAGGGAACATACGACAACTCACCATACGATTACAAAATATCGGTCAATCCAACGCCCTAACACAGCAGACAGCAAATTTTGCACTTTACAGCAAGAATGCCTTGGCAAACAACGAAGATATCTATATACTGTTTTTAAAAACAAGGGCTTACGTTTACGTTTACGACAACTCTGGTAATAATATTCTAAATAAAACTATGAACTTTTACCAGCTCCCGAACAACTATAAGGTAGTTATTGATAACCAGTCCTCGTGTTCTAGCGGTCGACTCTACAAACACGAAGACGACATGTTCTGCTTTAGCAAAACATATGTGGCAGACTTTATCGACAAGCTCATCAATGACTCCTTTGTTGCTCTATTTAAATGTGGGTTATAAAAAACCACACCTACTCAAAAAGGGGTTCACAGGGGTTATGATTCCAGATAATACTGGTGATAAAGCTATCATCGATAAGGTTTTGAGTGGATCAACAAACGATTTTGAGGCACTTGTTTTAAAGTATCAAAATCCTTTGCTAGCATTAGTAATGCGAATCACTCGCAATGAAGATGCGTCCAAGGACATTGTGCAGAATAGTTTCGTGGCAGCCTACATCAACCTGAGGTCCCTCAAAGACCCAAACAGCTTTTACCCATGGTTGAGACGAGTTGCCATCAATAACTCATACTCGTACTTCAGAACCGTCAAACACCAATACTCTTTCGCCGACGGTGAACATCACGACAACGTCATAAACAGCATTGTCGCAGAGAAAAACCCCGAAGATATTCAAGCAAACACCGACGTGTCCGAAATACTAGAAGCTATTTACAACACTCTCCCCGAACGGTTGCAAACAGTTTACTACTTACGCGAGGTGGAGGGGTTGTCGTACGAAGAGATAGCCGAAGCACTGTATATCCCCGTTGGTACGGTGCGTAGCAGGCTGTTCAACGCTAGACGTATTTTTAAAGATAAACTAATAAAAAAAGGAGTTATTTCAGATGCAGCCACCTCGATTAAGTAGCTGTGAAGAGTACAAACACAACATCTCTACACTCATGGACGACGCATTGACTCAACAGGATGAGGAATCACTGATGCAACACACACAGAGCTGTTCCCACTGCTTTTCAGAGCTCCAAGCACAAAAACAAATATGTAGTCTCGTGCGTTCTAATATCCATTTCCTTGCCGCAAACCCCATGTCCCAAGAAGAAGGCACCTCCATGGCAAGCTCCATTATGGCTCGAATAGCACAGCAAGATAAGGTTATGGACGACTATCGCAAACACCCAGCTAATCACCTTGGCAGACTTAACCCTAGCCATAACGCCACACAAGGCAACAACAACAATAGCGACAACAGTACCTCTCACCCAAAATATGAATTTCTTTTTAACCCTCGCCCACTAATCATTACCTCTGCGGCGAGCCTTTTATTACTTGTGGGGAGCAGTACCAGCATGCTCTACTCGTTCTCCAGCATACAGCACGAGTCTTTAAACGACGGGTCATTGGTTATCATGGTGTCGGATATTGATATTGAAAAGTAGGCTAGTCAACAGCTACTAGTCAACAGCTACTAGTCAACAACCGTTGACCCTCGCCCATATTGCCCCATACAGCTTCACATTGCCACACCCTTTGTGCCCACGATAATTATTCCCCCATGTCTTGCATTTTCCCTTCAGTTTTGTATAATAAACCGCACCCTATTTTTCACTCAGGAGGATATATCACAATGCACACAAACACAAAACCCCCATTGCGTATTCAATACCTTGCGATCCCCATACTTTTAGCCCTAGCCATTATTGTTTTAGTGGCACTCCAAGGATGCAGTGCCCCGAAACAAACCTCAACAACCACCGACAACCAAAACTCAAATACAGATACACCCACCCTTAACATAGATAACGGCAACAACGCCCAAGCTAATGTTAACGCTAACACCCCGTACCCTAATTTCGTGGAGATTATCAACAGAACCCGCAACGGCACCGTAAACATCGTCGTAACGCAAATCGTGGAGCAACAAACCATGTCGAGCCTCTTCGACGGCGTTCCTAACGATTTTTTCGGCGAATTCTTCGGTGAATTCTTCCAACAACCACCCTTCCCCCAACACCCACAAACACCGCAACCACGCCAATCTCAGTCCCAAGGTTCAGGGTTTGTCATCAACCAAGATGGTTACATCGTTACCAACAACCATGTTGTGGACAACCAAACTAGCATCGTCGTAACCCTATCCAGCGGCAACGCATACAACGCCACACTCATCGGAACAGACCCCCTCACCGACCTTGCCCTCATCAAAATTGAAGCCAACGAAACCCTTACGCCACTACCCCTAGGAGACTCTGACGCCACTAATATCGGCGAATGGGTACTGGCAATCGGCTCACCTTACGGACTCGACGCCACTGTTACCGCTGGAATCATCTCCGCAAAGGACAGAAGCATACAAAGCGGACCATTCGACAGCTTCCTGCAAACAGATGCCTCCATCAACCCCGGTAACTCTGGCGGTCCACTAATCAACATGGCAGGCGAGGTCATCGGCATCAACACCGCAATATTTCGAAGTGCACACGGACTCGGCTTCTCCATACCCATCAACACGTTCACAACACTAATGCCACAACTACTCAATAACTCTGTTGTACACGGCTGGATAGGTGTTACACTGCAGGAGCTCACCCCCGAACTATCAGCCTCGTTCAACGTGCCTGAAGGGTACAACAACGCAATTGTTATCGCTGATGTAGTGCCCGGCGATCCCGCTGACAAAAGTGGACTACTACCCGGCGACGTTATCCTCGATGTCAACAAAATGCCCGTGAACGGCTTCAGAGGCTTTGCACAAACCGTGGGAAGCACCAAACCGGGCAAAACTGTTGCACTCGGAATACTACGAAACAACAAACGGATAACAATCAAAGTAACTGTGGGCGAACGACCCGAAACCGCTGGACGAAAAAACAATAACAACAACCCAAACAACAACCAAAACCAAAACTCCACAACCGTGGACGGTATATCGGTACAAAATATCGATAACAAAACTGCCGTGGAATACGACGTTAAATACGGCGTTGGCGTATGGGGTGTTGAAGCCGAATCAAACGCAAGCAGTGTCGGACTAAAAGCAGGGGTAATCATCATGGATATTAATGGCACGAAGATAACCTCTGTTGCAGACTTCAAAGCTGTTTACTCCAAAATTAAATCTGGCGATACGGTCAACATGCGTGTTGCCACACCTAGGGGCAAAACCTACATCGCCTACAACAAAGACTAGCAACAACTAGTCAACACTACTGTGGCAGTACCTTTTACCGGGCACTGCCACACACCTAAACACACAGCCAAGTACACAGCCCGACTTACGGGGAGAACACATATGACAGCACGCCAACGCCAACAACAACCCAAACACAAACTCCCCATGCTCTCCACAGTTGCACTTGCTGTTCTCACACTAACCATGCTCCCCCTAATTGTAGGTGCGTGCACCAAAACCAACAACACAACAACCAAAAACTACAGTACTGAAACCCTAAATATTCGCATCCCACAAGATATGGACACCCTCGATCCCCACAAAGCCTCGTCCGCAGGCACCAAAGAGGTGATGTTCAACGTTTTTCGCGGACTACTTACGCCAACACCCGACGGCACCCTCGTGGGGGGTATTGCCAGCAACTATAGCGTCAACAACAACCGCACACAGTACACATTCCACATTCGACCTAATGTTCTGTTTCACAACGGCAACCCCGTGGAGTCCAAAGATGTTGTCTACAGTTACCGCAGGCTAATGGGCAGTATCGACCCTAGCATACGTTATAAATCCCTTGATATTGTAACCGGCGTGGAGGCGATCAACACCACCACCGTACGCTTTACCCTATCTGAGTCCAACAACTCCATCTTAACCGAGTTTACCCGTGCCATTATCCCCGAAAATAGTGGCGATACCATCGGAACCAACCCCATCGGAACAGGACCCTATCGCTTGCAGAACTACTCCCCAACACAGTTCATTGCCATGGAAGCATTCCCACAGTTTTACCTCGGCGAAGCTCCCATCAAAAACGTTACTTTCCGAATCATCCCCCACATAACAACCACCATACTTGCCGCCAACAGCCAAAGTAGCAACAGCCTCGACATTATCCCCGACCTACCGTACAACAACTTCGCAATGCTAAACATGTCAAACTTCAACAACATTGCCGAAAACCTCAACCTTGTGCAAATACTCGCATACAACCACACGTACGCACCCCTTGCCAACAAAGACGTTCGCATCGCCATCAGCCAAGCAATCAACAAAACCCGCATCATCGACCTACTCACAAACTCTGAAGGCACCCCCCTAGAATCACACATGACGCCACTCATGGGGGCATACTACAACAACTCCATCGCCACACCATACCCATACAACGAAACTGAAGCACTACTCAGCCTCAAACGCTCACCCTACAAAAACGGCTTCAACCTCACAATAACTGTCCCCTCCAACTACCAACTACACGTGGACACAGCCGTACTAATCGCCGAAAACCTCAACACAATCGGCATCAACACTACTATCAAAACCGTGGAATGGGGGGTATGGCTCAACGATGTTTACAAATCGGCAAACTATGAGGCAACCGTTGTGGGCTTTGCAGGGAAACTGGACCCATACCAAACCCTACGCCGATACTCATCAACCTACAGCAACAACTTCTTCCACTACAACAACGCTACTTTTGACCAATTAATCAACACCGCACTGCGTGGGAATACCTCCCAAAGCGAAAAAGCATACCGCGATGCCCAAGGTGTTTTGGCTGAGGATTTAGCCGCATACTTTATCATGGATCCAGCGGTGCACACAGCAGTGCGAAAGGGTATCGCTGGCTGGACAACCTACCCCATTAGCGTAATCGACGTGTACGCACTCTACAACACCAATGCCATACTCCAAGGATCAAACAGAACCATCACCAACACCAACAGTAAAACCTCCAACACCCCTGATGATGCCAACAGCAGTATCGACAACGGGAACCCGCGGGAACCCTCGGGAACCCGCACCTAATGGCTAGAGTGGGCACAGTGGCTAGCCCCATCGGGGGCACACGCCCTGCACACACCGTCGCACACACATTCCACACATTGGCACAAAATAATAACACTTCCCGTAACTTCTGATGTATAATACTTACCATGTCTACCCCTACCATACGAATCATAACTAAACTTGTGAAAAACACTCTGGATGCCTTACTGCTACTCCTTGGCGTCAGTGTTGTTGTGTTTTCGCTCTTGTATCTAACCCCCGGTAATGCCTTGCTCATTCAGGTTGGTGTTGGATCAGATCGTGCCCTCACCGAGTCGTATCAGGCACTGTTTTCCCTCAATACTTCACCTGTCATACAGTATTTTGAGTGGTTGCAAGGTCTGTTGCGAGGTAATTTCGGCGTTTCGTACGTTTACCATGCCCCTGTTTTCACCATTGTTCTCCATGCCTTAGGTGTTACAGCCGCAATTGCTAGTGTTGCAATGATTATTGCTGTTGGCGTATCCTTGCCCCTCGGTCTTTACCTTGGGGGGAGCGGTTCACAGGTGTTACGTGCTCCCCTTAGTGGTATTATTACCCTTGGCGTGGCTGTTCCGCAATTTTTATGGGGCATACTCCTTCTTTACTTATTCGGCAACGTGTTTTCCGCTTTTGTACCAGGTGTGTACGCCCCCCTGAGCAGCATTCTCCCCATGGCAATGGCAGGAAGCAGCGGGAACAACGCCATCCCCGCACTAGCATACCTCTTAGCACCCGCATTGGCACTCGCCCTGCCCGCCATAGCAATACTCAGCCGGTACACCTACAACTCTGTTCGCGAACTAAACGCACAACCCTTCATGCTCGCACTACAGTGTCGTGGCATCGGCGGTTGGCAACTCTTACGTCGCCATACCCTACGCAACCTCCTTGTGGGGTACACCTCGTTCAGTGGCATCCTCCTCATCGATCTCCTTGCAGGGTCAGTGCTCGTTGAGTACATCTTCAACATTCCGGGGCTAGGCAACACACTCGTTACAGGTATTCATCAGCGAGACACCCTTCTTGTGCAAGGTGCTGTGCTGTATGTTGCGTTTCTGGTGGTGGTCATCAACAAAATCACCGACGGACTCTACTACATACTCAACCCCAAGCTAAGGAGAGCCTAAATGCACCACAGCCAAGAATCAGCACACTTACCACCACTCACCCTCGCGTTAGGCATCATCCTTGCAGGCATACCCCTAGCCATGGGACTAATCTCACTGCTCTACACACCATTCGAACCCAACCTCATCATCGCAAACGCCGTTTCAGCACCCATAACGCCTACGCACCCCCTTGGAGGCGACTACCTCGGACGAGATACACTCAGCAGACTCATGACTGGAGCACGCATCACAATCACGATGGCAACAATGGCAATAACTACTGCAACCATTACCGCTTTTGCCCTCAGTGCAACATCCGTGGCAGCACTCAACACGCCAACACCATCACGCACAGGACAACTTACACACAAAACAATCACCTTCCTCACAAACACACTAATGGGAATACCATCCCTACTACTAGCACTAGCTGTGGTATCTATCCTAGGGGGAGGAATCGCAAACACAACCATCGCCATAACCATCATGCTCGTACCGGGGCTCACAAGAGTAATGCAGGCAGCTCTAATACAGGTGTACGCTGAAGACTACATCAAAGTAGCCAAAACTTGGGGAGTCAGCAACATCAACATCGCACTCAAACACGCCCTGCCAAACGCGGCACCAAGCATCATCGTCGCAATACCAATCTACATGAGTGCAGCCATACTCGTCGAAGCAGGACTCAGCTACCTCGGACTCGGCGTAGCACCACCAACACCAAGCTGGGGAATAATGCTCAACCAATCAATACCACACATCAACGCACAACCCATGGCAGCCATCGCACCCGCAACAATGATAATCTTCACAATACTAGGGCTAAACCTGATTAGCGACGGACTAAACCAAAAACTCAGGGGTAAAAAATGACCCAAAAACCGAAACAATCAAAACAACCACTGCTTACCCTACAAAACCTCAACACAACCCTCTACGCAAACAACTCAACAACAAAACTACTCCAAAACGTTGACCTACAACTCAACGAAAACGAAATAATGGCCCTCGTCGGACTCTCGGGAAGCGGAAAAACAATGCTGTGGAAATCCATGGTCGGTGTACTGCAACACAAAACAACAAAACAACCAAACAACAGCTTCATCACCGAAGCAACAATGGACGGCTCCATCACAAACAACACTCAAACACAATCACTAAACAAACTACTCGGACAAAAAAACGGCATCGGTATCATATTCCAAGAACCACACGCATCACTCGACCCACTCATGACAATAGGGGAACAAATAAGCGAAGTCCTCAAGCTACACAGTAGCGAGCCACACAGTAGCAAGCCACACAGTAGCAAGCCACACCGTCGAAAAAAATTGACCAAACAGGAGCTAACAAACAAAGTACACGACGCCCTAACACAAGTCGAACTCAACCCAAACTACAACAACCGATACCCACACCAACTCTCTGGCGGTGAAGCACAACGCGTCGCAATCGCACTGGCAATCGCAAACAAACCCAAACTCATCATCGCTGACGAACCAACTTCAAACCTAGACGAAACAAACCAAACACTCATCATCAACATGCTACAAAAACTCTGCCAACAAAATAGCACATCCCTGATTCTCATTACCCACAACATCGCCATGGCAGCATCTGTTGCACAAAAAATCGCCATTCTACAAAATGGCACCATCATCGAAACAATAAACAACATACCAAACAACAACATGGACAAACTCATCGCCAATGCCAAACAAAAACACACCAAAAACCTACTCATCGCAAACCAATTTCAACCAAAACACAAAACAACCCACAACGCTGACAACAAAAAAGCACGATTCTTCACCGTGCTCGAAAACAATACCCAAACAAATACAAACAATCCACTAACGCCAAAAGGGGAAAATATTACGCAAACAATGTGGGTCAAAGGTGCCACAAATCAACAAATTAACCTCAACAAATGCACCAACGCCATCGAAATCAAAAACCTTACCAAAATATACAACAACCGTAAAGGGAACGCCACAGCACTGAAAAACATCAACCTAAACATACCCGCAGGAAAAATCACAACACTAGTCGGACAATCAGGGAGAGGCAAATCAACCCTCGCAAACATACTCGCAGGGCTGGAAACACCCTCTGAAGGAACAATCACCGTATGGGGAGAAAAAACAAACCCAACACAACGCTACAAACATATCAGAATCGTAACACAATACCCAAACACAATGCTCAACCCAAAAATGACCATCAAAAATATACTGCGTAACAGTGCCACAAACAACTACAACCCCGCAATACACCCATACCACGTGAAATACCTGATGAACGAATTCATACTGCCAACAAACACACTCAACAAATACCCACACCAACTCTCTGGCGGACAAAAACAACGTATCGCAATAATGACAGCACTCATGGGGGGAGCAACAATCCTCATCGCAGACGAAATCACTTCCGCCCTCGACGCCAACGCAGCCGCAACAATACTAAATATGCTACTGGACATCAACGAACGAATGGGCACAACAATACTGCTCACAACACACAACACAGCAATAATTAAAGGGTTTGCAGACCATACCGCAACGCTGGATAGCCACGGCTAAGGGCAAGATGACCACAGGACGGACGTGCGTGTGTGTGCTGACGCTGGACGTGTGCGTTGCTGACGCTGGACGTGTGCGTTGCTGACGCTGGATGCGTGTGCGTTGCTGACGCTGGACGTGTGTGTGTTGCTGACGCTGGATGCGTGTGCGTGCTAACGCTGGATGCGTGTGCGTGCTGACGCTGGACGTGTGTGCGTGCTGACGCTGGACGTGTGTGCGTGCTGACGCTGGACGCGTGTGTGTTGCTGACGGACGGCACCGCGGACGGCAACCACGGACGGCACCGCGGACGGCACCACAAAACCAAGAAGAGCGTCAACTACCGACCCTGATTGTAGGAGCCCTGATAAGGCGTCTTATCCTTGAACCGCACGTAAGTGCTCTCAAACAGCAACTCAACCATGCCTGTAGGTCCATTACGGTGTTTCGAGATTATCACCTCGGCAATACCCGGTTTGGTGCACTTCTCCTTGGTGTAAACCTCGTCGCGATAAAGGAACATGATTATATCCGCATCCTGCTCGATGGCACCACTCTCACGCAGATCAGATGGGTTTGGTCGTTTGTCGGCACGTTTTTCCACATCACGATTGAGCTGAGATAGTGCTACAATGGGCAGTTCGAGTTCTTTGGCAAGGGCTTTCAGCGATCGTGATATTTGTGAGATTTCTTGCTCGCGGTTATCCCCACCGATGCCCGACATGAGTTGCAAGTAGTCGATTATGATGAGGTCGAGCCCGCTGCGAGCTTTAAGGCGTCGTGCTTTGGAGCGAAGTTCTGAGATGGTTATGGATGGTGTATCGTCGATATAAAACGGGAGTTCGGCGAATTCGTTTGCTGCATTACGGATGAGTGTCCAAGTCTCTTTTTTGAATTTGCCTGAGCGTATTTCAGAGGCGGGCACACCTGCACTTGTTGAGATTAAGCGTTGAACAAGCTGTCCACTGCTCATTTCGAGGGAGAAAACCGCAACAGATTTACCCTCCTTGGCAACATTTAGCCCCATGCTGAGAGCGAACGCTGTTTTCCCCATGGCAGGACGACCTGCAACGATAATTAGGTCAGTAGGTTGCAGTCCACTGGTGATTTGGTCAAGCTCAGAAAATTTTGTTGCAAGCCCTGTAATCCCTTCGTGGGTTTGGTTTAGCCATAGTGAGTCGAGGTTTTCGAGGAACCCCACAACAATATCTTCCATGGGCACAAGGTCGGAGCGATTTTGTTGTTGCGTTATGTCCAGAATCTCTTTCTCAACGCTGTCGATGAAATCTTCCATGTGCACACTTTTGTCGGACTCAGTACGGCAACGCTCAACAATATGACCGCACGATTTGACAAGTTTGCGTAATGTGGAGTAGAAGTAAACAACCTTGATGTAGTCGCCAATATTGATTGTTTCGGGGTATGTGAAGCTGAGTTCGTGAATGAATTCGGCAAAGCCGTGCACGTCCATTTGCGACCGCTCTTGTAGGATATGGATTAGTGAGGGCATGTCTAGGGGTCGTTCGGATTGGAAGAGTTTTTTGAGTGCACTGAATGTTGTTGCGTGGTTTGATTGTGCGAAATCGGCTTCGGTGAGTTTGGAGAAAACTTCGTCGGCAACGGTGGCGTCGGTGATGAGTGATGCCAGCACGGCTCTCTCCATCTCTGTCGCCTTCATGAAGCCGTAACTTAGTGCCCCGCCGGCTTCATAGTTGTTGTTGTCCATGATTGTGTTGTCGTTGTCGTTGTAGTTGTCCATGTTGAGTATCTACTCGGCGACGATGCCTTTTACGGCCAGGGTAAATTCGCCTTTTACCCCTTTGTACAGGTTGACAACAATGGTGTGTTCCCCTGTCTTTTTAATACCTTTGCGTTCCACTTCGATCATACGTTTGTCCATTTCGATGCCACGTTCGGCGAGCATTTTGGCGATATCGTTGTTTGTGATGGCACCGAATAGTGAACCCCCTTTCCCTGCTTTGGCGGTGGTTTCAATGCGTATGTCTCTTAGTGTGCGAGCCAAGTCCACGGCTTCTTGTAGTCGAGCGTCTTCAGCGGCTTGCACCTTTGCTGCTTCGGCGGCGATACGTTTGAGGTTTGAGGGTGTTGCCCTTGTTGCCATTTTTTGTCGAAAGAGCACGTTATTGGCGTAACCGTCCTTCACTTCTTTGATATCGCCTTTTTTGGCGATACCCTTCATATCTTTAAGAAATATTACTTTCATAACAACCCCCCCTCTTTTCAGGGTATTTTTCATTTTCAGTAGTTATGCATTGTAGCACATTTTTTGCCAATACTGTAGTGGTAACTTTTATAATGGGTAAAACCTATGTTATGCTCCCATTATTTTGTCGATGGCTTCACCAACGGTTGCAACAATGTGTGTGGCGTGTTCTTTGACGTCGTCTGAGGCATTGTCCATTGCGAAAGATACTTTCACAGCTTGAAACATGGGTATGTCGTTGCCATTGTCGCCAACAGCGTAGCAATTGTCGAGGTTGAAATTGGCATGTTTTGCGACAAATTTGAGTCCTGCACCTTTGGTGGAAGCGAGGGGAACAACTTCCACAGTATTGGGGCTAGTCATGGGGTAGTAGAATTTGCCAGGGAAGAGCGATTCTATGCCCTCTTTTTCTGCACTGAATTCGGGTGTGTTCTTGAAGATAACGTATTTCACGGGGCGAATACTTTGGATACGATTGGCAAAGCCGTTAACGTCTTCGAATATGGGTGTTCTGCCGATATCGCCACCGAGGTAGCCGGTGAGTTCGGGTCGTGTGGTGATGATGTACCTGTTGGCGTCGTTGGTGAACTCTAGTCGAATGTAGCTCGGATCGTCAAGGGCAACTGTGCGTTCGTTGGACAGCCCCTCCAAGTGGTTGTAAAGGGCAACGGTTACGTCATCGTCGATGCGAATATCTTGCAGTGTATTCCCTTCAGCGTCGAGGATAACAGCTCCGTTTTGCGAAACACGGTAGTTGCCACCGCGATCGATTCGCCGTTCGAAATGGGTAATATCATCGTACTGTCGACCTGTGGCGATGATGAATTCGTTACCAGCATCACAAAACTGACGAATTCTTGTTAGCGTGTATTCATCAATCTCCCCTAGGTGGTTGATGAGCGTGCCATCCAAGTCGCAAAAAAGTATTTTTTTACTGCTGTCCGTATTTGCTGTATTTGCCGTCGTTGCCATAGTTGCACCTTGCCTTAACTATTTATTTCATCCTGTCTAACGCATACTTGTGAGGTTGTGGTGGGGGACGGGGTTATGAACTAGTATTGTCGCCGTTACCGTTACCATCGTCCTCGTCCTCGCCATCATCGTCTATGCCGGGGGGCAAAACAGCAAACGTAATAATGGAGTCGCCACCGGTAGACATGAGCTTGACGCCTTGGGTTGCTCGACCTAATAGGGATATCTCGCCAACATTCAGCTTAATCAGCTTGCCCGACTTGGATACAAGAACCAGATCGTTCTCAACAGTAACAACATTCGCACCAACTATCTCCCCTGTTTTTTCCGTAACATTGGAGAGTTTCGTACCCTGTCCGCCACGTGCTTGCAAGCGGTAGTCGTCCAAGGAGGATCGTTTGCCGTACCCGTTTTCGGTAACGGTCAGTATTTGGTCGGCTTGAGTGGCAACGTTGATGCTCACAACAGCATCCCCTTCCGACAGGGTAATACCACGGACACCTTGTGCAACTCGACCGATGGCACGAACGTCTGACAGCTTGAACTGTATGGATTTACCCTGCCTTGTGGCAATGAATACGTAGGAGTCTTCACTTGCTGAAACATGTCCGATTATTTCGTCGCCGTCCCTCAAGTTGATACCGCGAATACCCGAGCGTTCGCTTTTGAATACTGAGAATGGTGAGCGTTTGATCATCCCATTTTTGGTAACAACAACGGAGTCTAGTTTCATAATATCTTTGGTCAGGGGCAGAATGCTTACGATACGTTCGTCTTCATTGAGTGAGAGTGAGTTGGAGATATGTCGACCGCGGGCAACACGACCCATCTCAGAGATTTCGTAAGCTTTGAGGTAGTGTACGCGACCCTGATTGGTGAATATAAATAACTTGGTGTGGTTGGTGGTATGGATAACATCCGTAACAAAGTCTTCGCCGTCTCCCGAGGTGGACGAGCTCATTTTGCCCTTACCGCCACGACGTTGCGACTGGAACGCATCACTAGGCATACGTTTAATGTATCCGTAATGGGTAAATGTGATGATAGCGTTGTCGTCGGCAACAAGGTCTTCCATGCTAATCTCCCCTTCAACAGGGATGATTTCCGTACGCCTATCGTCGCCATAAGCCTCTTTGACACCCGCAAGCTCATCGCGAACAACACCCATGAGAACCTCACGACTATTGAGGATACCCATGAGGTATTCAATATTTTTCAGTATCTCTTGGTATTCTTCGTTGAGTTTGTCTATTTCTAGGCTAGTGATTTTCGCCAAACGCATGTCGAGAATCGCCTGTGCTTGGATATCGGACAAACTGAATCGCTCTTTCAACCGACGTTTCGCCTCAGGCGTATCGGCAGAGGTGCGGATAATGCTTACAACTTCGTCGATGTTTGACACAGCTGTACGCAAGCCTTCAATGAGGTGCAACCTGTCGTTAGCCTTGCGTAAGAAGAACTCTGTACGACGACGAACAACGATAACACGGTGTGCCTTAAACTCCTCCAAAAGCCCAATAAGGTTCATCACCTTAGGACGACCGTTAACAATGGCAACCATGTTGATGCCGAAGGATGTTTCCAGCTGAGTGTATTTAAACAGCTGATTGAGAACCACTTGACCGGCGTCGTTGCGTTTGATTTCGATGACAACGCGAATACCATCTTTGTCGGATTCGTCTCGAAGATCTGAAATACCAGTAATAACCTTATCGCGGGCAAGTTCGGCCATGCGTTCGATCATGGTGGATTTGTTTACTTGGTAGGGTATCTCGGTAACAATAATGCGTTCGCGTCCGGATTTGTCTATCTCGATGTTTGTGCGGGAACGAAGCTTAACCGAGCCACGACCAGTTTTATACGCCTTGGTGATACCCTCTTTGCCAAGGATAAAACCGCGTGTGGGGAAGTCGGGACCTGTAACAATGCTCAGTATTTCGTCTTCAGTGTAATCGGGGTTGTCCACCATCAGCAAAAGTGCATCGATAATCTCCGTAAGGTTGTGTGGCGGGATATTGGTTGCCATACCAACGGCAATACCACTACTCCCGTTAACCAGAAGGTTGGGGATTTTGGTGGGCAGTACGGTGGGCTCTTCCAACACGTCGTCGTAAGTTGGGGCAAAGTCAACTGTGTCGTTGTCAATATCCTGCAACAGCTCGTCGGTAATACGCATCATTTTCGCTTCAGTGTAACGCATGGCAGCAGCAGCATCACCATCGATGGAGCCGAAGTTACCCTGACCGTCAACGAGGGGGTAGCGTAAGGAGAACTCCTGAGCCATACGCACAAGTGTGTCGTAAATGGCTGTGTCGCCGTGTGGGTGGTACTTACCGATAACATCACCAACAACACGGGCAGATTTGAGGTAGCGTTTGTTGTAGCGTAACCCCATTTCGTGCATGGAGAAGAGTACGCGACGGTGAACAGGCTTCAAACCATCGCGGGCATCGGGGAGAGCACGACCGATAATAACGCTCATGGCGTAATCGAGGTAGCTCTTCTTCAGGGAGTCTTCAATATTCAAATCAATAATATTTTGGTCATCAAGTATCATAATTTCAATTTCCTAATTAAATTGTGCGTAACTACAAAGCTCACAAGCAAGCTATACCTCTTATAAATCTAAGTATTTTGTGTTAAGGGCATTGGTTTCGATAAACTCGCGACGAGGGGCAACCATGTCCCCCATTAAGATGGAGAATAGGTCGTCGGCATCTTCGTTGCTGTGGATGGAAACCTTGAACAGGGAGCGTGTTTGCGGGTTGACTGTGGTGTCCCACAGCTGTTCGGGATTCATCTCACCAAGCCCCTTAAACCGCGATATCTCAACACCTTTTTTGCCACGTGTTTCAACATAGTTGACTACTTCGCCATGGTTGTCAAACGACTGCTCAGTAGTGCCATCTTGGAAAATATAAGGTGCGTCCCCCATGTTGGACAGGGAGGCTAGCATTTTGAGCATACTGCGAAACGACTCCTGACGGAACAATGCAGCACCTATCTCCATGAGATCCGATCCCTTGCGTAAGGCGATAACGTAACGCTCTTTCAACTCATGATACTCAACGGTGGCACTATCGTAATGGGCGAATAACCCCTGTGCATCCATTTTGTTGAACAGATCCGTAACGAACGCCTCATCGGAGAACGATACTGTTTGCAAGGTTGCATAATCCTTCAAAAAGAGTATGAGATCCTCGGTAAAGCCGGCACGAAGGTAGGGATCTTTCCCCCCTTGGTACTTCATGAGGTTCGTAAGTGTGTCGTGGAGTTGGCTGTCTCCCACCTTTTTCATGGTAATACCGTTGAGCCCCTGCTTAAGAAGGAAGGCGTTACGCTCAATATCGTCCTTGAAGTAGAACTCTGAACGACCCTTTTTCGCCTTGTAGAGTGGCGGATTGGCGATGTAGAGGTAACCACGCTTGACTAGCTCCGGCATGTGTCTGAAGAAGAACGTGAGGAGCAGTGTTGCAATGTGTGAGCCATCAACGTCGGCATCGGTCATGATAATAACTTTGTGGTAGCGAAGTTTCTCAATATTGAAGTCATCACCGATACCAGCACCAAGGGCGGTGATAATCGTGCGTACTTCATTGTTGGAGAGCATCTTGTCCAAGCGTGCTTTCTCCACGTTGAGTATTTTACCACGTAGGGGCAGGATAGCCTGTGTACGCCTATCGCGACACTGTTTGGCGGAACCACCAGCGGAATCCCCTTCGACGATGAATATCTCTGACTTAGCAGGATCCTTCTCTTGACAATCGGCAAGCTTCCCCGGCAGTGTGGATATGTCCAACGCACTTTTGCGACGAGTCAGCTCCTTTGCCTTGCGAGCGGCTTCACGTGCTTTGAATGCCTGTAGCGATTTTTCGATGATGATTTTGACAATGGGAGGGTTCTCTTCTAGGAACTCTTGCAAAGCCCGACCAACAACATTTTCAACAGCAGTACGAGCAGGTGCTGAGCCTAGTTTGCCTTTGGTTTGCCCTTCGAAAACGGGGGCGTGGAGTTTGACACTAAGGATACAGCTCATCCCTTCGCGAAGATCCTCCCCTGTGAGGGATGATTTTTCACGCATGAGTTTGTTTTTGGCAACAAAGCTGTTGAACACCTTGGTGAAGGCACTTTTGAAGCCTGCTTCGTGTGTTCCCCCGTCTTGGGTATGGATATTGTTGACGTAAGAGCGTATATTTTCGGTGTAGGTGTCGTTGTAAACAAAGCTAACCTCCACCTCAACACTTTCAGTATGACCATCTTTTTTGTAGTCGTACACATCTTTAAAGTGTGCAGGGTTTTTCCAAAGCATGGTTTTGTTGCTGTTAAGGTGTTTCAGGTAGCTCACAAGCCCGTCTTCATCGTAATAGGAGTTGGATTCGCCACTACGTTCGTCGGTGATGGTAATTCGTACGCCTGTGGTTAGGTATGCAAGCTCCATGAGTCGTTTGTCTAGGGTGGTGAAGTCGAACTCAACCGTTTCAAAGATAGTGGTGTCAGGGGTAAACGTAATCTCTGTGCCACGTTTGTCCGTTGTGCCGCCGTCTAGAAGTGCTGTGGTGGGTTTCCCCTCGCTAAATGTTTGGTGATAAACCTTGCCATCACGGTAAACAGTAGCCTCCAGAGAGGACGACAGGGCATTCACAACCGATACGCCAACACCATGGAGCCCACCTGAAACCTTGTAGGTATCAGCGTTAAACTTACCACCAGCATGGAGCTGTGTTAGCACCACTTCGAGTGTGGATATGCCCATTTTGGGGTGGATATCAACGGGGATACCGCGACCATCATCCAACACCTTAATGCCACCATCGGCAGTAATGGTTACGTAAATGTTTTTACAGTGCCCCGCCATGGCTTCGTCGATGGAGTTGTCCACAACTTCGTAAACTAGGTGGTGCAAACCGCGAGATTCAGTGGAGCCGATGTACATCCCTGGACGTTTCCGAACAGCTTCAAGACCTTCGAGGATATCGATACTGCTAGAATCGTAATCGTTTGCAGCAACATTTGTGTCCGCGAGCACGTCCGCGTTTGCCTCTGCGTTTGCAGGCGTATCTGCCCCTACACCGTTGCCGTTGCCGTTGCCGTTGCCGTTGCCATTAAGATCATTGTTGTTGGCACCAGCATTAGCATTAGCACCAGCATTAGCATTAGCATTAGCATTAACATTGTCATCGCCCTGCAGTTTTGGGTTCATATTGTTTTCTTCCACCAATCCTCCCATAATAGTCGACACAACAGAGTATTGCACCACTCAAACAGGTAAGTTTGAGTTGATGCTAGCCTGCCGATTATCATATATCTTTCTTACTTTTTCTTACTATTTTGATTTGTAATTGTATTGCCTATGGCTATGGTTATGGTTATGGTTGTGGTCATAATCATGGTTGTGGTTATGGTGTTCCAAGGCATCCAAACAACACAGTCAAGCATTGCAATTTTACCACAACTACACCACGCAAGCAAGAACGATTATTCAGCCCGCGAAAAGATTCGCACTTAGGCTAAGCTCGACCCCAAACCCAGCGGTAAAGTATGTAGTCCGCAAAAAATACGATACTCCCAAGTATGATTATCATGGGGGAGGTGGAAAGATTCAGGTAGTACGAAAGCACCAGGCCGGACACCATGAAAACCAACGACAACACGGTGGTGTAAACCATCATGGACGCAATACTGCGTGAATATTTCTCCGTTATCAAAGGTGCCATGGTCAAAAGGGCTATGACCAGTATCAAACCAACCATTTTTATCAACAAAACAGACGCTATCCCGATCATGAAAATCGTTACAAAGTGGAGGGCTTGTGCAGGGATACCGAGGGCCAAGGCGTAATCCTTGTCAAAACTGAATATCACAAGCTGACGGTAGATTACAACAACAATCAAAAACACAACCATCGCAAGCAAACCGATCAACATCAAATCGCCACGTGGTATCAGTAAAACATTACCAAAAAGGTAGGACATCAAATCGCCCGGATAACTAGGGGCAAGATCAACAGCAATTATACCGATGGACATGCCCAACGCCCAAACCATGCCAATAAAAGCATCAGCACGACGAACATGATGAAAACTTATGTAAGACACAAACGCCGCAACGGGAAGAACAAACAACAACGCTCCCAAAAACGGCGGCAAACCGAAAAAAAACGCCAAACCGATACCACCATAAGACGAATGGGATATGGAACTCGCAATGTAAGTAATACGATTCACAACAACCAACGTGCCAACAATGCCAACAACCACACTAATCAGAAGGGCAGAAATATACGCATTCACCATGAACGACGGAATAAAATCAAACATAAAAACTACTACAACTCCTAATCATGGGGATGATGATCGTGTGCCGTATGGGCAGAGGGGGAAGTGTCGCCAACATCACCCTGACGACTTTGGCTACGATTTTGGCTACGACTTTGATTGTGCTGGCACTCGTGGCAGTCCAAAACCCTCACAGGCAGCCCACTACTGTGAACATGCACCAAACGCTGGTAATCTGTGGACGAGGCACGACCGCCGTAAATAATCTTTGCAACTTCATCCATATTGCTACTATGACCATGAAAGTGCAGTGTTTTTTTGATACACGCGATTGTTTTGAAGTACTTTGGCACGGCGTACAGGTCGTGTGTTACGGCAACAATGGCTGTGCCCTCCCTGTTGAGAGCGTCCAAGTGTGCGTAAATCTCCCCTTGCCCACTTTCGTCGATGCCGGAGAGGGGTTCGTCCATGACAATGAGTTCCGGTTTGTTCATGACCGCTCTGGCGATGATAACCTTCTGCAGTTGCCCTGGGGAGAGTGTTCCCACCCGTCTGCTTGCCACATGGTCGACGCCGAACTTGGCGAGAACTTCCATGGCTTGGGCTTTGTTTGCCCTTGTGTAGATTCTGTGCCCCTTCCCCATGCCCATGAGTACTGTTTGCAAGGCACTGAGGGGGTAGTCGCGTCCGCTGTAGAAGTATTGCGGTACGTAGCTTATCTTTTTTCTGTCCATGTTGACTGTAATGGAGCCTTTTTGCGGGTTGAGTATGGCGAGGATAATCTTCACCAAGGTGGTTTTGCCGCCGCCGTTTGGTCCAACGAGGGCAACCATGTCGCCTTTGAGAATGGGCATGGTGATATTGTCTAGTACTTTGGAGTTGCCACTTTTGTTTGTGCGGTAACTGTAGTCTACGCCGTTTAGTTCTAGCAAAATGTTGCTATCCATACCCATACCCATACCCATACTCATGCCCATACTCACCGTTGTTTGTTCCTCACAGTTCTTGGTTGAGCACCGTACGCACTACTTATTTTTCACGAGGCTGTTGGTGATGTTGTCTATTGTTTCAATTACGTCATACCCCATGGGGTCGAATGGTGTTAGGCGTGCGTTAATTGCGTCTGAGAGTGTGTTGAGGTCTCGCTGGGGGAACCCATCCTGCACGAACACTGTTTTTACCCCTAAGTCTTCCGACACTTCGATAATCTTTTTCACAGTTTGTGGCACAGGGGATTTCCCCATGTCTTCCAACGCAAGGTAGCAAATATTGTAGTCATCGGCGTAATAGTTTAATGACGGGTGGTAGAGTGCAAACCCTCGAATCCCTGAGTCGACAATACGCCTCAACACCTCTTCGTATTTGTACTCCATCTTTAGGATTAACCTGTCGCTGTTGGCGTCGATTGTTGTTGCTAAAAACGGGTAGGTGCGTCGTAACGCTTCGCTAACCGATGCCACAATCTGACCTCCCCGTGAAAGGGACAACCATAGGTGGGGATCACTGGCGTGGTAATGGGATTGCTGTGCTAGGAACTCGCTAACTGCTGGATCCATGGTGGTGTCTGTGTCCAAGAATTCGTCGTCGATTGTGTGGTCGTCTTCCAATACCGCCAATGGTATGGGGTTGCTCGACGCCAAGCAGCTTGCTGTTTCAATATTAATCGACGGGTACGCCTCCACCAAATCCACAAACTCGATGTCGGGGTAGGCTGCCTTGAGCTTGTTCATGGTAACTTCGTTGCCTAGTGTTGAAATGTAGTAGAACAGGCTGACGTTCTGATCCAACAGAGCCAGATCCGACGCTTTGAGCTCGTACACCTCAGGGGACACAGTGGGGGGGAACAGAGGGGTACACACCTTGGCACCAATGATCGAGTCCACATAATAACATATGGGCTGAACCTCAGCAACAATGGCAAAGGTTTTGTTAACTTGTGGAGCTGACTTTCTCTCACACGCCACCAACAACGG
>CAMZNJ010000056.1 GCA_947313825.1 uncultured Deferribacteraceae bacterium
GAAGCTTGTGCTCAAGCTTGCACCTGTAACAGCCACCTTCTCTTCGTCTCCACCGTTGTCAGAACCACAGGCAACTAGTGCCAATGATAGTACTGCGAATGTTAGGCCAAGGCCTAAGCGTCTAAACATAGTTTTGCTCATATGCAAATCCTCCTTAAAATAGTGTGTACTTCTTTCGTCTCGTCTCGTCTTTCTTCTTCTTTTACTTAAACATTATCTTACCGTACTCGCCCGACCTGCAAACTTATACTGCCAAGCCAAAAAGACCGTCTAGCCGTTTTCGAACCACACAAGATACGTGATAACAACGCCATTATACACTATCTTACACACAATGCAATACTTTATTTCAAAAAAAATTACCTATTTAACTAAAAATACACCCTAACAAACAACAAACTAAAGGTCAAAGGGCATAAAAAAAATAAACGGTAACTCTTCGTAAATAAAATAAACGACAACCATGGACGATTGCATTACGTCGGGACGCTCGCGTTACGTCGGGACGATTGCGTAAAGTAGGTAAACGGAGGAGGAGGGATTTGAACCCCCGAACGGTTGCCCGTTAACGGTTTTCGAGACCGTCCCCTTCAGCCTGACTCGGGCACTCCTCCAAAAAATAACACCTCGCAAATGTTTGCTCGCAAATGTTTGCTCGCAAATGAATACGCACAAACATACACGTATGCAAAAAATGCTAAAAAAATGCTGCTGATCGCTAATATTACTAATAAGACCAGCAGCAAATAATATTGTAACATAAACGCACACAATTATGCAACATAATTTGCAAAATTACGTTACGCCATGTTTGTGTAAACGTCTTGAACGTCGTCGAGATCCTCTAATATGTCAACGATGGCGTTAACTGTGCCCGCTTCCTTGGCGTCAACCTCAACAGTGTTCTTCGCTCGCATCGTAACCTCAGCGTTTAACACAGGGTAATCGCGACCCTCAAACTCAGTACGCAACGACTCAAACGCATCAGGATCGCACACAACCTCGTAATTGTCCTCGTGGGTAACAATGTCCTCGGCACCACTCTCCAACGCAACGTCCATGAGCTCCTCCTCAGGAACAGTGTTGTCGATATTGATAACCCCCTTACGCTCAAACATCCATGACACCGAACCCGATTCAGCCAAATTGCCCCCACGCTTTGTAAACGTGTGGCGAACGTCGGAAACTGTGCGGTTCTTGTTGTCCGTCAAGGTGTAAACCAAAACAGCAACCCCTGCAACAGCGTAACCCTCGTAAACAATCGCCTCGTACGAATCGTCTGCACTGGCTCCTAAACCACGCTTAATTGCACGATCGATGTTGACGTTGGGGAGGTTCACAGCCTTAGCCTTCTCCAAAGCCGTACGTAACTTGGCGTTCATCTCCGGATCGCCACCACCCTCCTTCGCCGCAACAGTTATCTCCCGTGCAACTTTAGTGAAAATCTTGCCCCGCTTGGAATCCTGTGCCGCCTTGCGATGCTTTATATTTGCCCACTTACTATGTCCTGCCATAAACTCTCCTAAACATCTTTATCGTCTATTATCGTCAACTAAACACTCAATAACTAAACCGACGCCGGGGACTCACCCAACGCAGTATGACCACCGCGAACAACTCCGCCAACAGGTACCAATACGCGAACACCCTTAGGAAGATAGATGTCAACGCGAGACGCAAACATTATCACCCCGAATACCTCCCCCGACAACGCCTGTGAATTCGGAACCAAATTGCAAACACAACGACGACCAAGAACGCCAGCTATCTGACGTAAATAAATGCTGCCAAGGCGTGTTCGCAAATGGATGAGATTCTGCTCGTTCACAAGGTGAGCCTCCTCGTCTGTCGTACGCAAAAACTTGCCCGATACATGAACAACACTCGCAACATCACCGTCGTAAGGGACACGATTAACATGGCAATCCAACACGCCGATAACGATGCTCACCCGTGTGAACACCTCGCCATGCAACTCCTCCTCAACTATGGACAAAATACGACCATCCGCAGGAGACAAAACCGTACGATCATTAACAACCGACGGAACGCGAGACGGACTGCGAAAATAAAATAACAAAAACAAAAACAACGAAAACAAAAGGAAAATTATCAGAGACGTTGGCAAAATCAACAACAACACTATCACCAACAACAACGCAAACAAATAAGGAACGCCCTCCTTAACCATAAAAAACATGCAAAACCTCCACAACAATCTTAAATACGCGACGAACATTACTCCCACAAGTATACAAGGTTTTCAACACCAAAATCAACCAAAATTAACCAAATAACTCGCAAACACACCAAATATGAACTTTACAACAACTCAACACTACTATACTACTGGCAACAATCACGATAATCAAACGCAATCAAACGCAATTAAACGCAATCACCAAAATATTGTGCCGTAAAATACTAGACACGCATACGTAAAACGTGCTAACGTAATACTGTGTTCGCTTGAAGCAAGTCGAACCAAAATACCCCCCCAATATATCAAGCAACCACATCAAAGAATTATAATGGACTGAAAGGAGGAACAATCATGGGAATAGACAATACCACGAAAACCCTATGGGCAAAATCACTGCAACGAATAACTCGCATGCCCGCACTCGTGCTAATCACCATAATCGCACTCGCACTCGCACTCGCCGGCTGTAACGGCGATACTGTAGGCGGTGGTGGGGCAACTCCCACTGACGACGGCGGTGGCGACGGCGGAACCGGTGCACAAGTACTCGAACTACGACCATCACAAGAAGACATGGGCGTACTCACACTCGATACTGTCAACGAAGTACCACTCTACACCACTGGTGGACAAGCACCATTCGTATTCCTTACCGTCAATAACCCGTACGAAGGGAAAATCGACATAAACATGAGACGGGGAACAAACATCCTCACAATCACAACATACGATGAAACCAAATACAGCACAGAAGACTTCGCACGACAGTACACACTACCCATTCTCGTGCAAGACTCCACAGGAAAGTTTGTTACCATCGAAATCAAAGCACAACTCGCCTCATCAGCTAGCACTGGTGGCTGTACAAACATTGTCCCTGAACTACAAACACCATCCGCAACAGACATATCCGATGAAGGTATTCTAAAACTGTCGTGGAAGGCTGAAGGTGTCAAAGGGCTTAACTGCGACCTCACTGACGCCACATGGTCGTACACAACAAACAACACCGGTTACGTTCTCACTGGACTTGCCTCAGGTGGACCACGGGAAGACGGTTCCGGTAAACAAATCGACCCCAACGACAGTAAAATTACCAAAACACTCGTAACAGGCGGACAAACATACACATCTTACACAAAAATACCCATCCGCAAAGGGCTCACAAAAATATACATCACTCTAACACCCAAAGCAACTGCTGGTGCTGAACCTGTTAAGATTAACAGCAGAGAGATATTCGTAAACCACAACCCATCCGGTGGCGATGACGGTGGCAGTGGTGGCGATAGTGGTGAAGTTGCATACCAACTCCGTGGCGGAACAATCAACGCGGGAACACTCTCCAAAGGTGAAGACATCCTTGTAGACCTCAACCCCATCGGCGGTAAACTACCCTACACATTCGAAAACAGCATCAAAACAAACATACTCTACGGAAATCAGCTGAAAGTTGTTGCCGTGGGAACATCCCAAGATATCAAAGAGTACACCGACGCTGTTAAGGTAACCGATGCCAATGGCGACGTTGTTTACATCAACGTTAACTACGTGGAAGACAACCAACCACCATTCATTGCCGACACAGGTGCATGCGAAAACCTTGCACCAACACTCACACAGTGGATGCTCAACCAAGTGGACAAAGACGGCAAAGTTACACTTGAATGGAACTCCTACTACGTGAAGTTTTGCGACCTCACAAAGGGAAGCTGGACATACACTATTGAAAATGTAAATTACCTTGGTGGCAAGAAAACATTCCCATCCAATGCACCCATCACCACACCAGGCTCTAACGATGTGGGCGTTCCTTACAAAGGCTCTACTGTTATCACTCTACCAGAGGGCAACTCCAAACTATACGTAACAGTTATCCCCAAAGGTGCGACAAATGGTGTTCGATCCGATACCTTCTCCCTTGTGTTCGGTAAGGCAGACGACCTCTTCACAGAGGTAGACGCTAAATCTGAAGTATGGCGTGCCGACCCTGACAACTCTAGCTGGCCTGCAGGTGCACTGTCCAACCCTCAGTTCGACCCCGGTAACGTGTCGGCTAACTTCAAAAAACACATTACCAAAGCTCAGTTCGAAACCATGTTCCCACGCCGTTGGGGCTCAGACCAATGGGATGCCCTAAACACTGGTGCTGTACCCCATGAAGCAAATGAGCCAGACTTCTTCTCCTACGACAACTTCGTAAAGGCTCTGGACGACATGGCACGCCTCAAACTAGTTGTTCGCCGTCGCGATGGCACCAACCTGCAAGAGGTTATTCGCCTAGACAAAGCTTCTGGCAAGCAGATGACCGTTAAAATTGATGGCGACTTCTACGCCTCATGGAACAGCAAAAAGACGATTATCTCCGAATACGTCGACTTCGGTGCTTTTGCCAACGAAGGTACTGACGATCAACAACGTCGCGAAATCGCTGCATTCTTTGCCAACATCGGACACGAAACCACTGGTGGCGGTGGCGGTTGGAATGCTCAAGATGGCTCCCATACTTGGGCGTTGTTCTTCCGTGAAGAGGTTGCGTGGGCATTCTGGAAACCGGGCGACCCTGTTGGTTACGTGCAAGAGGCACACCCCGACTACCCTGGCACACCAGGACAATCCTACCACGGTCGTGGACCAATTCAGCTTAGCTGGAACTACAACTACGGCTACATGAGTGCCCTTGTTTACGGAAACATTAGCACCCTCTTGGATGACCCTGGTAAAATTACGCGAAACGGAACCCTCGCGTTCGACACTGGTATCTGGTTCTGGATGACCCCACAAGCACCTAAACCATCCGCTCACAGTATCATCGCCGGCACATGGGATTACACAACTGAACCTGTAGCAACATCGAACAACATTCTCGACGGGTTCGGTGCCACTGTCAACGTTATCAACGGCGGACTTGAAGCTGGACCACACTACGCTCGTGAAATCAAAATTAACAACGGCGTGCTCATCGATGGCAAAAGCGGTCAAACCCTCACAGCCTTCTACCTTGCCAAGCTAGACGCCAACGGTATCGAGGATAGGAGCAGTAGCCAAAGTGTTGCAGTCAACCTAGGGCTGAACTCCATCAAGCAAATCAAGGTACTGGGCGACACACTTCAGCTTACCGTTGATGGTGTCGGCACCAAGACCGTTTCCGCAGCAGGAGACTACAAGCTTTCCGGTGGCGGGCTCAAAGGTGGCGGTTATATCCTTAAGTTTAGGATAAAACCTGGTAGCCCTGTGGAGGTTAGCGACTACACCGACATTACGTTTGACGGTTCGTTGAGCGAGTTGAAGGCATTGAGCAACGCTCAGCTTGGCACTTCGAATAAGTTTAGTGAGTTTGTGAAGCTGTACCCATCAGGCACACAGTACATCGTTGTTGAGGACTACCGTGTCCATGACCGCATAAACTTCTACGACTACTTCGTACGTACCCTAACCGGCAACGGCAAACTTCTTGGACACCAAATTGGTGCTAAGAACCAGAAGTCGTTCTTCTAGGGTTGTGTGTGGTGAGTGTGGTGTGTGTGGTGTGTGGTGCACTGACGCACTGATGCACTGATGCACTGACACACTGATGCACTGACACACTAGACGATAATCGAGACGACGAATTTCAGGGGCAACATTGGCGTAAAAGCTGGTGTTGCCCCTTTTTTGTTGTGCGTTCGTGGACGTGTGGACGTGCGTGGACGTGTGGACGTGCGTGGACGTGCGTGGACGTGTGTGGACGTGCGGACGTGTGTGGACATGTGTGGACGTGCGTGGACGTGTGTGGACGTGTGTGGACATGTGTGCATGTGTGGACGTGTGTGGACGTGTGTGCATGTGTGTGCATGTGTGTGCATGTGTGGACGTGCGTGCATGTGTGGACATGCGTGGACGTGCGTGGACGTGTGTGGACGTGTGTGGACGTGTGTGGACGTGTGTGGACGTGCCTAAATAAAACTTGACTTATCATGCTAAACAATATCTAATCAAATATAACTTATTTATTATAATGTTGTTCTTAAATGCAAACACTCTCAAAGGGGACTTTATGAAAACTTTATTTGCCCACCGAGGCGTATCCGCTCTTGCTCCCGAAAATACACTTTCCGCCATCAAGCTCTGCCATACCCACGGTATAAAATGGTTTGAATTCGATGTTGCTGTCCTCAAAGATGGCACACTCATCTCCCACCACGACGACACCCTCGATCGGTGCACCGATACTTCCGGAGCCTTATCCCACACAACCTACAGCCAATTGAGCAACGTGGATGCTGGTGCATGGTTTGGCGATAACTTTGTTGGCGAAAGGATTCCCACCCTCCTCGAAGTTATCCACTGCATGAACGATCTCAAACTCAACGCCAATATCGAGATTAAAGCGGGGATTCTGAGTGAAACAGAGAGCGAGGCATTCTTGGCGAGCATCACGGAACAAATAAAGGGCATCTCCCCCACTGTTGAGATTATTGTTTCGTCGTTCAACCACATCCTTCTTAAACGATTCAAAGAGCTGAATCCCCATGTTTCTGTTGGCTGTCTTTTTACCAAGGAGAACCTTTGGGAGGACTGGAAATCCATTGTTCAATGGTGCAAGGCTGACTACATTCACCCGGAGAGCAACGGGCTTACCAAGTCGATGGTTCAAGATTTTCTCGATACTGGTCTGAAGGTCAATGTTTGGACAGTAAACACACTTGATCGTGCCAATGAATTGTTCAACTGGGGCGTCAACGGCGTTTTCACCGACATACCTCACCTTTTCCCCTCATCATACAAATCCACAACAAATCGTTAGTAATCTATTTTATAATTTCAGGAGGTTTTTTATGGGTATTTTTTCTAAAATCGGATTCAACAGCAATCGTCAGATTCTTAGTTTTGTTGCTGTTGTTATGTCGGGTCAGATTATTTATTCTTCGTTTGAGGCATTCAAAGGCACTTACTACAACTTAATATTGGAGGTTTTCAATATCTCTAATACTCAACTGGGTGTTTTATTTTCGCTCCTTGGAATGGCAATGTTTTTCTACATCCCTGCTGGGTGGGTAAATAACCGCTTCTCGGTACGTGATATTCTCTTTTGGGGACTGTTTTTCCGTTTCATCACCATGATGACTGTGCTTCTCATTACCCCAACATTTACCGTGCTTGCAGTTGCCGCATTCCTATGGGGGATACTTGACGCCATCTTCTGGCCAGCGGTGGTCAACGGTGCTGCCTTAACTTCTGGTGAAAAAAACAAGGGTATGGCAATGGGTCTTCTCGAATCCTTGCGACGCCTCACAGAGGTGGGTATGAACCTTCTCATCGCCCTTGTTCTCGTTGCCCTCGGTGCAACAGTATTCATCTTTAAGGGTGCAATGATTAGCTACACCTTGGCCATTCTGCCAATGATGTTTTTTGTGTGGAAGTATGCCCCCCACAACACTGTTACATTTGAGAAGGGAGCAAAGAAAAACGTTGTTGCGTTTAAGAACCTACTCCTTGTGCTAGTTATGCCCCGCGTATGGCTTGCTGGGTTAGTTGCCCTTACAACCTACTGGTGCTACATTCTACTAATATACACAGTGCCTTACATGCAGGCTGTTTTCGGTCTTACCACAGCACAGGCGGCCATTTTTGGCATAATCAATACCGGCTTGATGGGTGTTTTTGCTGGAGTGATCTCAGGAGCCCTTGCGGACTTCGTGTTTAAGTCTGCGTCCCGCATGATGGCTATCGCTCTTACTAGTTCGTTTATTGCCATACTCATCGTGTTACTGCTCCCTAGCATCCAAAGTATGATTTACATTAATATCGCCCTTTTGGCCGTATTTTCGTTCTCCATATTTCTGTCTAGAGGCGTGCTACTTGCTCCCATTGCTGAGGCGGGTATCCCTAGAAACTGTAGCGGTTCGGCAATGAGTGTTGGTTCGTTCCTTGCGTATGCTCCTATTTTTTGGGCATATGCTCTCAACGGCTGGTTCATCGATTCTTATGATGCTGTTGCCGCTTATGAGAAGATATTCTTCATAGGTGTAGTGGTTTCGTTATTCGGAGCTGTTTGTGCTTGGATACTAACGTTTATGCGGAAGAGAGTTGCCTAGGTAACTTGTATGCAGGGAAGGGGCTCACTGTGCTAGTGTGCTAGTGAGCCCTTTTTGTTGTGCGTTCGTGGACGTGTGGACGTGCGTGGACGTGTGTGGACGTGCGGACGTGCGTGGACGTGTGGACGTGTGTGGACGTGCGTGGACGTGTGGACGTGTGTGGACGTGCGTGGACGTGCGTGGACGTGCGTGGACGTGTGGACGTGCGTGGACGTGCGGACGTGTGTGCATGTGTGTGCATGTGTGTGCATGTGTGTGCATGTGTGGACGTGTGTGGACGTGTGTGCATGTGTGTGCATGTGTGGACGTGCGTGCATGTGTGGACGTGCGTGCATGTAGTCGCTAACCACGCACCACACACCACGCACCACGCACCACGCACCACGCACCACGCTACAGTCGGTTTGCGATAGTGTAGTCAAGTCGAGAAATCATCTCGGCAACGCTCAGCAACGACACAAGTTCCGCCATGTCCGGACCCTTGTGTTCCCCTGATATACCCACGCGAATGGTCATGAATAACGCCTTCCCTTTGGCACCGCTGTTCTTCTGCACAATCTTGGTCAGCCCTTTGTAGGTTTGTGCATCAATGTAGGTATCAATGTAGGTGTCAGTGTAGGTGTCAGTGTCATGGTTTCCGTCCGAGTTGCCCTCGTTTTCCACCTTTTTCAGCTCACTCAAAAACCCTTCTAGCACGTCTTTGGATGTTGGTAGTTCGAGAATTTCTTTGGCTTCGGGTGATAGTTCTGCGTTTATGCCTTTCGTCAGCCCTGGCATGGTGAAGAATGGTTGCAGGTATTGTCCTACGTCCATGAGTGTTTCGAGGTTGTCCCTGACTGTGAGTAGTATTTTTGTGAATCGTTCTTCGTTTGCAATATCACTTTCTGTAATGTGTCCGTTTGTGAATAGTTCGGAAGCCCTTACGAAGTCCAGTATTCGTTTGTAGTATTCGTTCGGCTCCATTTGTCTGATGTAGTTTCCGTTCATCCATTTGAGTTTATCCACGTCAAACACGGCGGCACTTTTCGACACCGATTCCAGTTGAAATTCTTGTATGAGTTCGTCCATGGTGAAGAATTCCCTTTCGGTTTTTGGCGACCAGCTCAGTAGTGCCAAGTAGTTGATGAGTGCTTCTTGCAGGAACCCTTTTTCTTTAAAGTTGGCAACGGTGGTGTCTCCGTGTCGTTTAGAGAGTTTCGCATGATCTTTGCCGAGTATCATCGGTATGTGTGCAAATTTTGGCACAGTAAACCCTAGTGCGTCGTACACAAGAACCTGTTTTGGTGTGTTTGAGATGTGATCGTCGCCACGTATCACGTGTGTTATCTCCATGAGGTGGTCGTCCATTGCGACAACGTAGTTGTACACGGGCATTCCGTCTGGTCTTACGATTATGAAGTCGCGGAAGCTGTCCGTTTCAAACTGTATGTCTCCTCGGATGATATCGTGTACGACAACGTGTTCTTGTGGCGTTCTGAGCCTTACGGCATATGGTTCGCCCTGTTTTATGCGTTTGGCGACGGTGTCTGCATCTAGGTTGGCACAGGCTCTATCGTAACGGTATGGTTGATTGTTGCTTCTTTTTTGTTCCCGTTGTTCTTGTAGGTGTTCCGCTGAGCAGAAGCATGGGTATGCCTTGTTGTTATTTAGCAGCATTTGCGTATATTTACTGTAGAGTCCGAGTCGTTCTGTTTGCCTGTATGGTCCGAAGTTTCCGCCTTGGAGTGGTCCTTCGTCGCTGTCCATTTTCATCCATTGGAAGTCTTCTAGCATGGAGGTTTCCGATTCTCGTGAAGATCTTGCGGCGTCGGTATCTTCCATTCGAATGATAAAGGTGCCTTGGTTTTGCCTTGCGAACAGGTAGTTAAAAAGAGCCGTCCTTGCGTTCCCCACATGTAATGAGCCTGTTGGTGATGGTGCTATTCTCACACGAACCATTATGAATTCCCTCTCTTAGTTGCTCAACCGAGCAGGATTAGTGTTTGCTTATTTAAGTTGATAAATTAATTGAATTATCGCATTAAGTAGTTATCATTAGTATTGTACCACAGAAATATATAAATATAAAGTTGTACCTTGCAAAGCTATTGAAACTGTGCAAGAATTGTTGAGACTCAGAGCAATACAGGTGCCACAAATCCTCCTTTCGCCTGGTAATCTGACCAGCACCTTTTAATTGGATATCATATGCTAGGCTCTATTTTCGACTACCTCGTAACCCTACTTAGCCAAGACAATACCGCCACTCTGTTTGTTATTATCGGTGTTGGCTACTTTATCGGTAAGATAAAGATATTCGGCATCAAGCTGAATATTGCTGGTGTTATTGTTGTCGGTGCTTTTTTGGGTTTTATTTCTGGTGGCTACATCTCCCTCTCCCCCGACCTTGCCCAAATGGGAATTCTTCTTTCCATGTACATGCTTGGCATTCAGGTTGGTCCTGTGTTTTTTAGTTCGCTTACGTCTCGCTCGGGCAGTATGACCGGAGCCATTATGCTCACGTATATTATCAGCGTTGCGTTTGTGTTGATTATCCTCTACATACCGGGTATAACGTCCCATGATATGCTCGGTTTTTATTCGGGAATGTACCAGAGCACCGTCTCCTTTGCGAACTCCCTAGATCTATTCTTCAAGTTTGATTACCCCACAGAACGCCTCGTGTCCTCGTTCTCCATAGCGTACATTGTTTCTATTATTGTGTCTTTCATCTATGTTCAACGCTTGGTAAACAGCAAGCAACACCTGTTCATGGGTGAGGAGAAGTACCTTGAAAGCATTTCCGTGAGCTCCAGCACGGTTGTTACAAAGTTTATCCGCTTGCGTAATTCGTATATTTTGGAGCAATCCATGGACGCACAAGCGATTATGAACCGTACGGGCATAATTATTTCGTCGTTTGAGCGTAATGGTGAGGTTAACGAAGTTGAGCCTCATACTATTTTCAAGATTGACGATACGCTTATGGTTATTGGTTCCCCTGATAGGGTCGAGGTTTTTGCCACATTTTCAGGAGAGATACTGAAGGTTCGCCATGGTCAACGTAGCAAGCATTTGCAGTACGGTTTGTATTTTGTTTCCAACAAGGAAGCCATCGGTCGCCCCATCTACACATACCAGCTTAAGACCAAGTACAACTGCTCTATTCTGAGTATTCGTCGTGGTGATATTGAGTTTGTGCCCACGGAGAACACTGTTCTTGAGCTTGGCGACCGCGTTAACACTGTGTACCACTACACTTACACCACTGATGTTGGCGAGTTTTTTGGGGACTCCATCGAGGATCTTTCCGAGGGTGATCTGTCATCCATCACCTTGGGTATTCTCATCGGTATTGCTGTTGGAGTTATCCCTGTTGTTATCCCCGGTTCGCAAACCATCGCCATTGGTCAGTCCCTTGGTGTTCTGTTTTTGGGGTTAATTTTGGGTAAAATCGGCAAAACCGGACCTATTACATGGACTGTTCCCGCTCCTATTAGTATCTCCTTGCGTCAGTTCGGTATTATCATCTTTCTTGCCGTATCGAGTCTTAATGCTGGTGCGGGGTTGGTCGACATCAATATCAGCACCGCCCTCCTCCTTGTTGCCATATCCATCGTTGGTATTTTGTCGTTTTTCAAGGTCATGACCATCATCTACCGGCGTATCTACAAGTTTACGTACTTACAGATAATCGGTTTACTTGCGGGTATCCTAGGTCAGCCACAGCTGATTAAGATGAATACTGATTTCCGTTCACAGTACCCGGCGATAACCTATGCACGTATGTTGCCCATATTTACCATGGCAAAAATCCTGACTATCCAGGTATTCTTCTTCACCATGTTGTAGGCGTCGGTTGTGTGCCCGCACGGCAACGCACGCAACGCACGGCACGCACGGCCACGCACGGCCACGCACAGCAACGCACGGTAACGCACGGCAACGCACGGCAACGCACGCAACGCACAGCAACGCACAGCAATGCACAGCAACGCACGGCAATGCACGCAACGCACAGCGACGCACGGCAACGCACAGCAATGCACAGCAACGCACAGCAATGCACGGCAACGCACGCCACGCCACGCCACCCACCGCCACCCCCCGCCACCCACCGCCACCCCCCCCCAACCCCCCCCACCCACCACCACGCAC
>CAMZNJ010000057.1 GCA_947313825.1 uncultured Deferribacteraceae bacterium
GAGACCCGCACAACCCGCACAGATCGCACCACACGCCCACACGCCCACACCCAACCCACCGAACACACCGAACACACACGCCCACACGAACACACGCCCACACGAACACACGCCCACACGCCCACACGCCCACACGCCCACACGCACACACGAACACACGCCCACACGCCCACACGCCCACACGCCCACACGCCCACACGCCCACACGCCCACACGCCCACACGAACACACGAACACACGAACACACGAACACACGAACTATGCAAGTATGGTAGTGCTTTCTGACGAATACTTTTCAATACGTGCCATACGGCTCCACGCAGGTGTAACCTTTTGCCTTGTACATTGCAATAAAGTGTGGTACGTTGGAAAAGTAATGTAGTATTAACTTATGTTAATCGATATTAATTGGAGGGTACTTATTATGGTATGGATATTCAAATCGAAAGCAGCAACACAGCCGCTACCCAAACACAAAGTTGATCCTGCGTATAAAAAACTTAGACGGCAGGTTTATATAGGTATTTTCGTGGGGTATGCCGGTTACTACCTTGTCCGAAAAAACTTTACAATCGCCATGCCAGGGCTACTTGAGGAGTTCGACTACTCCAAAGCCGAGCTAGGGATGACACTTGCAGCCACATCACTAGCTTACGGCTTGTCCAAATTTTTCATGGGCAGTATCTCCGACAAGTCAAACCCACGCTTCTTCATGACCGCTGGACTCATGATGTCAGCACTAGTCCTCCTTCTCATGTCAACCAACTTTGTTGCAGGCTCTATCCTGCTAATGACCTTCCTCTACTTCATGAACGGTTGGGTACAAGGTATGGGCTGGCCTCCAAGTGGCAAAACCATGGTTCACTGGTTCTCGCACAACGAGCGTGGTAAAATTGTCTCATTCTGGAACATTGCACACAACTTCGGCGGTGCTGGTATGGGTATTCTTGCTGCATACGGTATTGTTATGTACGGGCATTACTTCAACCCCGAAGAAGCGTGGAAAGGTGCCATGATACTCCCCGCATTTGCCGCAATATTCGTCGCAATATTCATACTCATTACCTTACGCGACACACCGCAATCTGAAGGGCTACCCCCAATCGAAGTTTGGCGTAACGATATTCCACCCATCTACGACGCTGAAGATGGCGAAAAAGAACTTGCCCTCAAAGAAATATTCTTCAAACACGTCCTTAACAACAAAATCCTCTGGACAATCGCCATCGCCAACGCTTTTGTCTACATGGTACGATACGGCGTTCTCGACTGGGCACCAACATACCTGTATGAAGTGAAAAACTACAACATCAAACAAGCAGGTTTTGCCTACTCACTCTACGAACTTGCCGGTATCCCTGGCACCATCCTTTGCGGAATAGCGTCCGATTACCTATTCAAATCGAAACGTGCCCCCGCCGGACTCCTCTTCATGATACCAATAGTAGTATTCCTCGCAATTTACTGGCTAAACTCATCAGGTCCAATATGGATAGACCTTGTATCACTATTCGCAATAGGATTCTTCATCTACGGACCCGTTATGCTCATCGGACTCTATGCCCTTGAGCTAGTAAACAAAAAAGCTGCCGGTACTGCCGCAGGATTCACCGGACTATTCGGATACGTGGCAGGAACATTCGCCGCTGGTATCCTCGTAGGCTACATGGTGGATATATTCGGATGGGATGGCGGATTCCTTGTTATCATGATAGCAACAAACCTTGCTGTACTACTCTTTGGACTAGCGTGGATTATGGAAGAACGTGCTGTTCGCAGAGCCAAAAGACTCAAAGACAAGCTAGAAGCAGAAGCAGAAGTATAAACATAAACATAAACACTAGATACAACTGTTATGGAAACTTGTGGGTGCAGGGCGATACAACCCTGTGCCCATAACTACATCGAAGCTCGGAGGATGACCACTATGTCAAAACTAAGAACGACATGGAAAATTGGCAAACTAATACTCATCGCAGTGGGAGCACTAGCAATAGTACTGGCAGCTATGACACTCACAAAAAAGGATAACTCTGAGGCATCTACCCCGAAACTCACACAAAATAATCAAGAAGATAATTACGCACGACTAAACACTAGCCGACTAATTATCGCTCACAGAGGTGCCTCAGGTTACCTACCCGAACATACATTCGAAGCCAAAGTATACGCACACGCACTAGGTGCCGACTACATCGAACAAGACGTTGTTCTCACCAAAGATAACGTACCAATCGTTTTACACGATATCTATATCGATGACGTTACAAACGTGGCAGAAGTATTCCCCGGACGAATGAGAAGGGACGGACGCTTCTACGCCATCGACTTCACCTGGGCTGAAATAAAAAACCTCAGAGCACACGAACGAACCAACGCCAACGGAGAACAAGTATTCCCAAATAGATTCCCACACCAATATGCAATATTCACACTCAATACTCTGGAAGACGAAATACTACTCATCAAAGGACTAAACAAAGCAACAGGACGAAACGTCGGAATATACCCCGAAATGAAACAACCCGAATTCCACGCCTCCGAAGGGAAAAGCGTAGTAGCAGTCGTCGTGGAAATGCTGAAACTCTACCAATACGACCTGAAAAGCGACAAAATATACCTGCAAAGCTTTGACCTACAATCCCTAAAAGATGCTAGAGATGAATATGGATACCAAGGGAAGATGATATTCCTTATTGAAGATGGGGAAGAGAGCGAAAACCTCAGAACAGAAAACGCTGTCGCAAAATATGCTAAAACGGTGGACGGTATCGGTGCCGATATCAATACACTAGTGGTGTACGATGTGGAAAATGATACAGTAACTGTGTCGGACTTCGCCAAATACCTCAAAGCCAACAACCTCGAAATACACTCTTGGACTGTAAGAGCGGACGCATTGCCAGAATGGGCAGACTCTGTAGAGCAGTTACAAGATATCCTCTTCAATCAGGTGGGCGTAACGGGAGTGTTCACTGACTTCCCCGACATTAGCCTCAAGTACGCAAACTAAGGCGTTCACAGCCTCCTGCTTATTGCTACTGCCTTCGGTGGCTGGTGCAACACGTCATCAGCCCGCCACATTAGCCTGCCACATCAGCCTGCCACATCAGCCTGCCACATCAGCCTCAAGCACACAAATCCCCTTCGCCTAGAAAGACAACAACTTGCCAATCCCGCACATAAAAAAGCCTGACAGGACACTGAATAAACAGCGTACCCATCAGGCTTTTACGGCTACCAGTAGCAAGCTACCTGTAGCAATCTACCTGTAGCAAGCTACCAGTAGCAAGAGCTACCTAAGGCTCCGTCGGCTATTTTAGCTTACGGAAAAACTTAGGATTGTTGGCTTTAAGCACGTTTAACGTGATGCCACCAACTTTCTCAGGATCAAACATCTTCTCACTAGTGTAGAAGTACAGAGGCATTACACCAGCGTCATCAAGCATAATTGTTTCTGCTCTCATGAATAGACCGTAACGCTGATCAAGTGGTGCTGAAGCCGCTTGTTTCATCAACCTGTTGTACTCGGCGTTATCGTAGTTACCGTCATTTTGGTCGCTTGTGTCGGTAAGTAGGTCAAGGAATGTGCTTGGATCGAGGTAGTCGCCTAACCAACCGTTTCTAGCAAGAACGAAGTCGCCTTGATCACGTACTTGCAGGAATGTTTTCCATTCGTAGTTTGCAAGCTTGATGTTAACATTGAGGTTTTGTTTCCATTGTTCTTGGATAAATTCCGCAATTTTTTTGTGCCCTTCGTTGGTGTTGTAGATAACGGTGATTTCAGGGAAACCTTTACCATTAGGGAATCCAGCGTCAGCGAGTAGTTGTTTTGCTTCGGCAATGTTTTCCTGTATTTTGGAGCTATCAAAGTTTACAGGAGGTGTGTAGCCTGCCATTGGTGGAACGAATGAGAGTGTAGGAATCTGTCCACCATTGAGCACACGCTCAACAAGTATTTGGCGGTCAACAGCCATGGATAGGGCTTTACGAACACGAACATCTTTCATTTCAGGTTTGGCATTGTTGAAAGAGTAGTAGTAAGTGCCGTATTGAGCTGATTTGTGGTAGTCGGGGCGATTTTTTACGCCTTCAAGACGATCGCTAGGTACGGGGCTGTTGAGAAGTACGTCAACTTCGCCATTTTCGTACATTTGGAAAGCGGTGTAGCCGTCTGATGTTGCGAAGTAAACTAGCTCTTCAACTTGAACGTTGTCCCTGTCCCAATATGTTGGGCTTTTCTTAACACGAATGTGGTCTTGAGGAACCCATTCGGAGAGAACGTAAGGACCGTTACCAACGAAGTTTTCAGGCTTAACCCAACCAGCACCAAACTCTTTGATTACATCTATGGGTACGATGGCAAATGATTGGTGCGTTACAACTTCAGCAAAGAAAGGGGTAGGACCAACAAGGGATACTTGGAAAGTGTAGTCGTCCACAACTTTGAGCCCAAGAGCAGAGGCATCAACCTTACCAGAGTTGAAATCTTGTCCGCCTTTGATGAATGAAGCGGGGAGGTATGCGTAAGGTGCAGCAGACTCAGGTGCTAGCTCCAGTACCCAAGAATCGTACACAGTTTGTGCGGTTATGGGTGTGCCGTCGCTAAACATAGCGTCTTTGCGGATATGGAAGGTAAACATTTTAGCGTCGTCGCTAATATCCCAGCTTTCAGCAACACCAGGGATGGCGTGAGCATCAACGGGATCGTTTATGGTGAGCCCTTCGAAAAGTGCTTTAGCGATGTCAGAACCAACAGTACCTTCAACCTTTTGAGGATCAAGGGAACCGGGCTCGGCACCGTTTGCTAGGTAAAGGATGCTATCGCTTGCAGCTTCCTTTTTGGAGCATCCTACAACAACTATTGCAGCAATGCTTGTGAGTAGTAGTATCTGTAGTATCTTCTTCATTGAACTTCCTCCTATAAAATGTAATAGTGTATTTTTTAATATTTAATCGTAACTAATTGTAATCTCTTTACTTAAGTTTGCGGAAATATTTCGGATTATTACGCTGAAGAACGTTCAGGGTAAGTCCGCCAACCTTTTCGGGGTCGTACATTTTCTCCACGATAAAGTAGTAAAGGGGGATAACGCCGGCATCATCCAAAAGAACTTGCTCGGCTTGGCGAAACAGTGGGAAACGATCCTTTTCCGCTGCCATGGCTGCCATCTTGACTAAGTCGTTGTAGCGTTTGCTGTAGTAGCGACCGTCGTTGTAGTTGCTGGTTTCGGTTACGAGATCGGTGAATGTGCTGGGGTCGAGGTAGTCGCCATACCAACCGCTACGGGCAATTTCGAAGTCGCCGGACTGCCTTACTTGCAGGAAGGTTTTCCATTCGTAGTTGGCGAGAACAACGTCGATGCCAAGGTTTTGTTTCCACTGCTCTTGCATAAACTCAGCAACTTTTTTGTGAAGCTCCTGTGTGTTGTAAATCACTGTGAACTTGGGAAACCCTTTGCCACCAGGGTAACCAGCGTCTGCAAGGAGTTGTTGTGCTTCAGCAATGTCTTTCGAAATGTCAACGCTGTCGTAAGGGATGAGGGGATCGTAACCGTCCATTGGTGGGACAAAGGAGTACGTCGGAACCTGACCACCTTTGGTAACGCCTTCAACAAGTTGGGTACGGTTAACGCCTTTGGAGAGGGCTTTGCGTACACGAACGTCGTTGAGGACGGGGATGGTGTTGTTCAAGGCGTAGTAATAGGTAGCATACTGAGGTGCAACATGGTAATCGGGGCGATTACGTACGCTGTCGAGAAGATCCGCAGGCACAGGGCTCTGAAGAAGAACATCAACCTCACCATTTTCGTACATATTAAACGCAGTATTTTGGTCTGGAGTGGCGTAATAAACTAGCTCCTCAACCTGAACAGTGTCTTTATCCCAGTAGGTAGGGCTCTTCTTTACCCGAATGTAGTCTTGGGGAACCCACTCTGTAAGAACGTAGGGTCCGTTGCCAACAAAGTTTTCAGGCTTTGTCCAACCGTCGCCGTACTTCTCGATAACATGAACAGGGACGATGGGGAAGGCAGGGTGAGCAATAACCGTAGGGAAATATGGAGTGGGATTATTGAGGTGTACGCGGAATGTGTATTTATCCACAACCTCCATGCCAAGATCATCGACGCTACCTGTGCCGGCAGTGAAGTTTTGAGCACCAACAATAAATAACCCAGGGAGGTATGCGTAAGGTGCTGCTGTTTCGGGGGCAAGCTCCATCAACCAAGAATCGTACACGGTTTGTGCAGTAATCTGAACACCATCGCTAAACATAGCGTCTTTGCGAATGTGAAAGGTAAACGTTTGTGCATTATCAGCAACATCCCAACTCTCGGCAACACCCGGAATACCCTTAGCGGTAACAGGATCGCCGGTGGTGAGCCCCTCAAATAGGGCACGGAAGGTTTCGGAGGCAAAGAGGCTCTCAACCCTTATGGGATCAAGGGACTCAGGTTCGGCACCGTTGGCAAGGTAGAGGATACTGGCTTCATCGCTCTTCTTCGTACAGCCAACAACAACAAGTGCTGAGATGCTGAGAAGTAACACGACTTTTAGTATCTGTTTCATTAAATTCCTCCTTATTTAGAAATTAATAATTAACGTAATGATGAAAACTCTACCGACCGAACCTAAGCTTCAATGGAAATTGTTTTGTTTACCTCCGACATAATAGATAAAGGGGAATAGCCACTCTTGAGCATAATCGCAAAGGCTTCGCTAACAATCATGCCAAGGTGGTGGGCTCCCTCAATGTTAATATTTTTACTGGCGTCAGTGCGTTCAGTACCGTTGTGCTCAGTACCGTTGGCGTCAGTGCGTTCAGTGCCGTTGTGCTCAGTACCGTTGGCAACGCTAGACTCAACACGGCTAATGTGCTGACTAAGACGCTGCACCATCTCTGAAACAGTATCCGTACCACTCAGCTGAGCCTTGGACTGAAGTGTAATATTTTGCTCCATGGGGCTCATACTAGATGGAGCCTTGATGCGTCCGTTATTTTCGGAGCTCTTAATCTGAGACCAAAGCTTCTCAACATCACCTTTATTCGTGGCAACTATTTCGCCAAAAACATGGGGATGGCGACGAATTAGCTTGGACGTAACGTTGTCCATAACGTTGTCGATGTTAAATTCGCCGTCGTTTTGGGCAATAGCGGAATGCATGACAACGTGGAGGAGTAGGTCGCCAAGTTCGTCGGCAATGTGTTGGTAGTTGCCAGAGTTGATGGCGTCAACGGTTTCGTACGCCTCTTCGATAAGTTTTTCCCTGAGGGAGTGTATTTTCAATTCCCTATCCCAAGGGCAACCGTCATCGGATCGAAGGAGGTGGACAAGGCTGACAAAGTTGTTGAATTTGTCTTTGGTGCTTGTATGATTGCTGGGTTGGTACTGTTCTGGATTTACTGCCATAGTTACACCTCCACCTTTGCTTTCTTGGAATTTATTATCAATATTGTTTTTGTTATATTTTTTAAAATACAGGGTATTACTCCACTAACCCTGTGAAAGGGCTTGTGGAAATCTTATTTATGCGGTTAATCGGTATCGGTGCGAACTAAATAACGAACTGACCATTGCGATAAACAACAACGTCATCGAAATATATCGTGCTGTCGGGTGTTGTCATGTTTTTGATTAAGTCCCAGTGTAGTCCGGATTTATTTTTGCCACCAGCTTCGGGGTACGAGGCACCTACGGCGAGGTGTACTGTTCCGCCGATTTTTTCATCGAAAAGAATATCTTTGGTAACTTGGGTAATGTTGTGGTTTGTTCCGATGGCGAATTCGCCGACTTTGCGACTACCTTCATCCATGTCCAGCATTTTTTTGAGGTATCCTTCACCTTTTTCGGCTGTGGCTTTGGTGCAGATGCCGTCTTTGAATTCGAGGTAAACGCCTTGTGCTTCGTTGCCTCGGTATGATGTTGGGAAGTCGAAGTAGATGTGTCCGTTGGCAGAGTTTTCCACGGGTGAGGTGAATATTTCGCCGTCGGGCATGTTGAGAGTTCCGTTGCAGTTGATCCACTTGCGTCCTTTCATGTTAAGTGTTAGGTCGGTTTTTTCGCCAACAATGCGAATGTTATTGACTGTTCCAAATTTGGAGATGAGAGCGTCTTGTTGTATGTTTACTTTGTTCCATGAGCCGATGAAGTCGGAGTCGTTGAGTTTGCATGCGTTAAAAACAAATTCAGCGTATTCTTCGTAACTCATGTTGGCGTTTTGAGCCATGGCATGGCTGGGGTAAGGGAGAATTGTCCAAGAGAATTTGCCTTTGGCTTCACGTTTGTCAGTGATGTCGCGAAGTTTGACGCGGGCAGCCATTGCGGCGGAAACGAGGGTATGGTCAACGTTGGCAAGGGTTGTGCTATTGGTGTCGCAGGAGATGTACACTTTTTTGCTAACATGTTCGAACATGGTTTCGTCCCATGGGTGGATGGTCGACACAGTTTTTTTGTTGCCGTATTTGAATGTGAGGTAGTCTTGGTCGGGGAATGTGAGTTGTACTACAGGCATGCCGCCACGTTTGAGTATGTCTTTGTAGAGCTCGCGTACTAGGGGTTCGCCAGCGGTTGACGATTGTATGAGGACAGTATCACCTTCGCGTACTTTGAGGCAATAATCGCAGCATAGTTTGGATAATTTTTGTTCGTTAGTCATAGTACGCTCCAAGTGTTGATAATTCAATTATGTTTGTAGGTTGACA
>CAMZNJ010000058.1 GCA_947313825.1 uncultured Deferribacteraceae bacterium
AGGGGCTCCTGTCCGCCCCAGAACTATCTTAAAGAGTCGTATCTACCCTCGTTAGGACTTGTTTTTGAGGTCAGTGAGTTCCCTCGCAACAGCCTCAACCTTGGTTCCAACAATAACCTGAACAGAGTTACCACCACTACGAACAACACCCTTGGCACCAAGTGCTTTCAGAGCGTTGGCATCGATGCTGTCCTGATCAACAACAGTTAGACGCAAGCGAGTAATGCAGTTGTTGATGGTGAGAACGTTGTCCATGCCGCCAAGTGCAGCAGCGTACGCCACAGCTAACTCAGAGCTTGCACCGCCAGACACGGACACAGAATCAACACCCTCCATTTCAGCGATTTGTTCGTCGGTCTCACGTCCCGGTGTTTTGAGGTCAAACAGCTTAATCACAAACAGGAACACGAAGAAATAGATTACCGCAAACAGTGGTATCAACACAAGCAAGTAGCCAGCGTTTTGACCGCGTGAGTAGGACAACACAAAGTCGATGAGTCCTGCAGAGAACGCAAACGCAAGGTGGATGTCCAGTGAGTAGGAAATGAACATGGACACAGCTGTGAGAAGTGCGTGAACAAGGAACAGAAGAGGTGCAACGAAGAGGAACGCAAACTCAACAGGCTCTGTAACACCAGTTACAAAAGAGGTGAGAGCTGCAGAGATAAGCACGCCAACAGCAAACTTGCGTCGAGCTGTCTTAGCTGTAACAATCATGGCACCGCAAGCACCAACCATACCACCCATCATAATAGGGAAGTAACCGGCTGTGTAAATTCCACCAGTGGGATCACCAGCATAAAAACGACTCAAATCACCACGGATAAGATCGCCAGCAGCATTGGTGAAATCACCAAGGTTGAACCAGATGTAGGTGTTCAAAACGTGGTGCAAGCCTGTTGGAATAAGGAGCCTGTTCAAAAAGCCGTAAGCAGCTGCACCAAACGCACCAGCATCACCCATGGCCACACCAAGACTATCTATGCCAGCCTGAATAGGAGGCCAAATTATACCGAAGGCTAGACCAAGAATGAACGCTGAAAGACCAGTTATGATAGGAATGAAGCGACGACCAGCAAAGAATGCCAAAAACTCGGGCAACTGAATAGTGTGGTAACGGTTGTAAAGATAAGCAGCAAGGATACCACTAATAATACCCGAAAGAACACCCATGTTGATGGTGCTGTCCATGGTGGTGGTTACGTTGGTAATGATGAAGTAACCGATGGCAGCAGAAAGTGCCGCAGCACCGTCGTTATTATGGGAAAGTCCAACAGCAACAGCGATGGCGAAGATAAGGGGAAGGTTGGCAAAAATTGCATTACCAGCAACAAACATTATCGGAATATCGATGGACGGATGCCCGCCAACACCAATAAGGATACCAGCCACAGGCAATACGGCAATGGCAAGCATTACTGATCGACCGAAGTGCTGGATTTTGTCAAAAACGTTCATAGTCAAGTCCTCCTAAAAGTTAGTATGTATGAAAGTGCTCAATAGCTGAAAAAGTTAGGTGTGGGGGCGGGTGCGTCTAGAGGTACACCTCAAGGAGCGGGTCGCCAGCTTTAACGGTGCCCTCAGCAATAACCTTAAACTCTTTGATAACATCGACGTCGGTAATGACAATAGGGGTAAGAACTGACGGAACCTTGCCACGAATCGCCTCGAGATCGAAACCAACAAGGGGCTCGCCAACCTTCACCTTGCCACCATCCGACATTTTAGTGAAATGCTCACCGTTGAGGGTTACAGTGTCGACGCCAAAATGGACGATCATCTCAAGACCGTTGTCGAACGTGAAGCCAGTGGCATGTAGCGTTCTGAATATGTCTGCTTGGGCATCAGCAATAGCGTAAACAGTGTTTCCAGTAGGGTTGATTGCAACACCATCGCCCATTGCTCCTGAAGCGAATACATCGTCGGGAACTTGCGTTAATGGGACAACTTCGCCGTCCATGGGGGAGTAGATTATAAGTGGCTTTTTCTTGAAGAAAGATTTCATACTTGGGTACCTCGCAAAGTGAAATTTAAGAATAGTCATAGCCAGTGATGATTAGATACACAGGCAATACATATTACATGTTACATATTAATACGTATAAATAGTAGTGTCAAGCATTAAACCAGCACAAAAAATGGTACAAGAAGTTGCAGAGATAATGGGTACGGGGGAGGGTGTGCTTTATGGGGGGAGGTGCTTCTGAAAAAAGGGGAGGAATTAGGTGGTAACGCTAAGCTATGTTATGAAATATACCATTTACTTTAGGCTGAAGGAGACAATTAGTCAATGATTTTTAGAACGACACTTTTATTTTGCAATGCCTGTTGCTGTTGCTTCAAACGTCTGAAACCCCGTTTAATATTGACTTATAGCGGTGCCCTTTATATTTATTTAATAGTTTTTCTAAAAATGTGTTGCATATGATTTTGCTTTGTGGTAGTGTTGTATTAGATATAGATTTTGAGTTGTAGGTTGGTTGCCTCGCAATCGTGTGAAACGCTGTATTTGCAGGGGCTTCAGAGCTTCGCTCATGTGTCTATATTTTATACACAAGGTTTACTTTAGCGGAAAATACAGCCGCAATGTTGACCAACATAGTTGAAAATATTAGATATTCTATACGTATTAATAGGAGGATTCTTATGAAGAAAATTACTCTACTAGCATTGGCTACCGTGGTAGCTACATCGGCGTTTGCGTCAAGTTATGATGCAAATGTGAAATACCTAATGGGCGACGGACGTGTTACAGGGAACAACAAGATCTCACTTGCTGGCAACCTAGCTTACGACGCAACAGATACTATTGTTGTAACTCCATCAGCATCTGTTGATATGTTCAGCAGTAAATACGGTCTTTGGGGATTCGGTACCTGTCTAGCTACCGAGGGTCTTAGTTATGACGCTGATAAAGGTGTTGTTGGTTCAACAGACCTAAGCGATGACTGCTCCACTTCAGCAACATCCTATCAGGTTGGACTAGATGTTAAATTCTCTAACGACATGATGACATTGCAAACCAACCCTGTTTACAAAGGTGGCGACAACACTGATGACTTCACTGTTATTCGTGGTAACACCAAGCAAGCTACAAGAAGTGCTTGGGCATTGATGAACTATGGTTCATACAACGTAAATGAAAACGTTATGGTTGCTGCTATTGCTGACTTCTACTCTGTGGAAGATATATCCCCAGATGCAGAAAACAGATTTGACTCCAAAGATGACTACACACTTGACCCAGGTAGGTATGCAGCGTATGGTTTGATGCTTGTTGATGAAACCAACTACAACATGGTTCTTGGTGGGTACGGTGGCTACACTACTGACATGATGGATCTTAAAGCTGGAGTACTTTTCATGCAAGATCCTAATGCAGCTGCTGAGAATGTAATCATTGCTAAACAAGATACAGAAACAGTTGACCCATCTGTTGAGCATGCTGAAGATTCACTAATCAACATTTTTGGACGCGGCGAATACAAAGTAGCGGACGCAGTATCTGTTTATAGCGGACTTGGCGTTGGTATCCCTCAAAGTAAGATTACAGGCTACAGTGAGCTATTCGGTCCTGAGCTTTATGTAGAGCTTGGTGCTAAAGGTACATTCTAGAGCTA
>CAMZNJ010000059.1 GCA_947313825.1 uncultured Deferribacteraceae bacterium
GATCATAAGTATCATTTGCATTCAACAACAGTATTGACGGCATTTTCAGCAAGGGCTAAATATACCCCACATATCACTCTATTTCCTAGCAATTTTCTAGCCAACTCCCCGCCGCCTAGTACCTCGGAGAGCTGGGGACGCGTGGACGTGTTGGGACGCATGGACGGTGCTGGGACGCGTGGACGTGTTGGGACGCGTGGACGTGCTGGGACGCGTGGACGTGCTGGGACGCGTGGACGTGCTGGGACGCATGGACGTGCTGGGACGCATGGACGTGTTGGGACGCATGGACGTGTTGGGACGCGTGGACGTGTTGGGACGCATGGACGGTGCTGGGACGCATGGACGTGTTGGGACGCGTTGGGGGCACTCTAGGGAGGAGGCATTTTTTAGGGGGATAAAACTAGGATAATACTAGGACAAAGCTAGTAGCGGAATAACAGGCTAATAAGCGAGCAGGACAACAGGACAACAGGATAATACTAGGACAAAGCTAGTAGCGGAATAACAGGCTAATAAGCGAGCAGGACAACAGGACAATACTAGGACAAAGCTAGCGAGCACTATTCTGAGTCAAGAGTTAGCTCATCAAACACACTATTAACCATTGCGGCTGCAATTAAGTCTGGGGATGGTTTATAAGTACCGTTAGCAATTTCTGCTTTTAGTCGATTAACTAAGTCCACACGGATATCAGGCTGGCTCTCAATGGACTTGGACAAAGAGGAAGCACTACTACTCACAGAAACAGATGTTGCCGCTGGCACCTTGGCACCTCGGACAGGCTCTGCACCCACAAGAGTGTTACGTTTATTAATATTTGCACTAATCTTATCCGAATCCAGATAAGGTGGCAATAATGACGCATCTCCGTTGATTTTCATAGTAAACCTCTATGGGTCTGCAAACACACCCTTGCAGTAATTAGACAATACCCTGTCGATTGATGATCAATGATCGATACACCACACTACCACTTAACATTGCTACTGTGGTAACTAACATAATATCGACACTAAGTAATAATTCTAAACATATGTACTCTAAAATAAGTTATTAGTTCAGTTTTTAAACCAATAATTCAATAACTCAATAATCTTGCGGCTAAATAATTATGCAACGCAAGCTCACTACTTCAGATAATACACACCTGCTAATAGGTTAGTCCTAATATACTTTGTTGTCAAGAGCTTTGTCGTTAAAGTTTTGAGATTTTATCTCTCTCAGTGTGCTGGACAACCCTAAATACTGATCTGTTAGCATGTTGTTATTTATTTTATTTTCATCATTTTTATTACTAACTGTAACCTCGGCACCTGAAGATGGAACAATCACACCTGCAGCTTTAAGTTGGTTGGTTCTATTTTCGTGCCACCCTTCAAGGGTTGGGAGCAACGATTGGTACACCATTTCAGAGAGCCCGTAAGGGTTTTTATGGGATGCCATGTCGGCAATTTCTGCATCCAGCATGGAGGTAAATATTTTCTCCTCTTGAGTTGTCTGAAATAACCCTTTCTCGTCGTCGTCGGAAAAACTTATTTTACGCATGGACTTAAATATTTCGTTGGTCAGTAGCGACTCAAAACTTTCTGCCAATGTGCGTAACTTATCTTTCTGCATGCTCAAGAATTTCTCAGGATCGCGAGTATCCCCACCTACTTGCATGGCTGTGGCTTTGTATTGAGTGTTGTTAATGCTTTCCATGGTAATTCCCCTTGGTAATTCCCCTTGTTAGATTATTTCCAGATCGGCGTGTAAGGCACCGGCAACTTTCACACTTTGAAGTATGGCTATGAGGTCGTTGGATGTGGCACCTACGGCGTTGAGGGCACGAATGAGATCCCCTATGGTTGCTCCCCCCCCTATGGAGAACACGTTTGCTTGCGTTGCTCCTTCAATGAGGGGATCGAAATCGTTTGGTGCACCGTCGAGGGGTGCGTCGCTCCCTATTACGATGGTCATCCCTGCGTGTGATACTGCCACTTGGTTGATGCTAACGTCTGAGCCCATGACAACCGTACCTGTGCGTTGATCAATGACTACTCTGGCAAAGTTTGCGGGTGTAATTTCTAGGTTGAGTATGGTGTTGAGGAAGTCGTAATAGCTTGTTTGATAGTTTTCAGGGACAGAAACCGCAACCGTATTCGGGCTTGAAATAACGCTGATGGGCGAGTTGAAAAATTTGTTGATGGCGTTTTTGATGCTAACGGTGTCGTCAACGTTGTACCTTGAGAGAGCTAGGTCGATCCTTGTGGTGTCCATGTTGTAGTCGATTTTGTGTTCGACAAACCCCCCATTGGGGATATTCCCTGCGGTCAGTGCGGCACCATTGGGATCAACAACAACTTGTCCTTGGGCGATGGCGTATATTTGTCCGTCAGCACCAACAAGCTGTGTCATTAGCAGTGTTCCGCTTGCGAGGGAGCTGGCGTCTCCTAGGGATGATATTTTCAGGTCGATACGTGATCCGGGTTGTGCGAATGGTGGTAGCATTGCAGTAACCATAACAGCGGCGACGTTGTCAACATTGATGTCTGCTGCGTTTACCGAAACTCCCATGCGTTCCAGTGCTGAGGAGAGGGATTGCACGGTAAACTGTGCATTTTGCGAGTTGTCGCCAGTACCTTCGAGCCCAACGACGAGTCCGTAACCGATGAGCTGGTTGGATCGAATCCCTTCCACGGTGGATATGTCGCGTATTTTCACCGATGCTAGCAGGTTGGTGCTAAGGAGGAGCATGGCTATTGTGATGGCAAGGAGGCTCAAGGTGTGTTTCCCATCTATTTTAATCTGCTTTGGTAATCTATTCATATTAGTTTGTTCCCTGCCGTGTATTTACGTGTATTTATTAGGCTACGTCTTGCTAACAGCGTTGTTTGTTGCCATGTAGCTTACAGCAATTAGCGTGCCACGGTGTTGCCTAGTTAAATGCCCCCGCCGCTTCGAGTATGCTCACAATGTTTACGCTATTGTAGAGCCCTGCCACACGCCTTGCTGTAAACCCTGCATCGTTGGTGTGTGTAACGTCGGCACCGTAAACGAGTAGTTGTTGTACTAGCTGTTGGTTGTTGTTGGTTACTCCCCATATTAGTGGTGAGTCGCCAGCAATGTTGTAGATATTCGGGTTCGCACCGTTTTTCAGCAACAGGTTCACGATGGTGAGTGAGTCGCGACTAGCGGCTAGTATGAGTGGTGTGTTCCCTTCAACATTTTGTATGTTCAGGTTGGCACCGGCATCAACTAGCATGGACACAATGCCGTATTGATCTTGTGCAATCGCTAAGAAGATGGCGGTGTTGCCTGTTTCGTTGTCCACGATATCGGGGGAAGCACCCAACCTAAGGGCACGTTGTACTTTGGCAAGGTTCCCCGTATTGGCACCGTCAAACATCATGGCGTTGTATTCGGTTAGTTGGCTGTAGTATTCGGATAGGATGTTTTGTATTACGGGGTAGCCGTTTTGCTCAGCAATGTCGTATGCTGTGGAGCGTTCGTTGTTTTGAGTAAGTGGATCTGGTTTGTTTTCGATAACGAGGCGAACCATGTCGAGGAAGCCATTGGAAGCGGCAACCATGAGGGGTGTGTTGCCGTCGGAGTTGACGATGTCAACCATGGCACCGTCGTTGAGTGCTTCACGTGCGGTGGCAATGCTATTGTTCATTACGGCAAGCATGAGGGGGGTATTCCCTTGGTTGTCTTTTGTTTCGAGGTTGGCACCGTAGTTGACTAGGGTACGCATGGTGAAAACATTGTCGTTGTAGGCTGCAAGGGAGAGGGCTGTGCGACCGTTGTTGTCCCGTGTTTCGATATCAGAGGAGTAGGAGGCTAGTATGTTTGCTGTGGCAGAGTTGCCCACACTAGAGGCAATCATGAGGGGGGTACGCCCCTGAGCGTCCACAGTATCGATTTGTGCTCCGCTAGAGATGAGCAGGTTAACAATATCGGAATCGCCACGGTATGCTGCATACGACAAAACTGACATCTCTTGGGCATCCTTGCTGTTGGGGCTAGCACGAAGGCGTAACAGCATCTCCACAACGTCTTCATGGGAGTACACAACAGCATACATGAGGGCTGTTTGCCCCCTAGCGTTGGTTCGGAAGATATCCGCACCCTGCTCGATGAGGTACGTTGCTGTTTCGTATTGGTTGTTGGCGAGGGCATACATGAGAGCCGTGTTGCCCAAGGTATCCACAGTGTTAATGCTTAACGTGGACACTTCAATACTCCGTGCAAGGGCATCAAGCTGACCGCGAGACGCCGCATAAAGGAGGGGACTTTTTGGCGACAAACCCACGCCTATATTTACCAAACTCTCTTTCTCAGCAACTGTGTAACGCTTGGTCAACGTTGTAATGCTGTTGGAGTCGTCCAAGTTGCTCTTCATACCCATACGCTCACGCATACTGTAGGCATCGGCTGAGTCCTCAATGTAGAGGATTGTTTGAACGGTGTCGGAACGCTCACCAATGGTTTCGCTCGACGTGAGAACGTTGTCCACAACAACAAGCTTACGAAGAAGGGTTGACTGTGGTATCTGGTAAATATTGCCGTAATCGAAATCCACAGCAATACCGATACGGTTAACATCTGTGCCCAAGGCGTTATTGTTGATGAACCACTCCCCACGACGACGAACTAGATCGATGGATATATCGCGATAACCACGCTTCTCCAAAACAACGTGGTAGCTATCGCCAGAAATGCGAACCCATGAAGGGAGTACCGCAACTTTATTGTTGATAAAATACTCAGCATTCTTTTTGGAGGGCGGCTTCGTAAGGCTTCGAACATCAGACGAAAAATATGAACAAGACGCTATTATGGGTAAAATTAGCATCACCAAACCCAACTTCAAAAACCTCAACATAACAAGAACCCTCCGCACACGGACACACAACCATGACTAATAACTCACCTCTTTCAAGCAATTTCAATACCAACTCAGCCGAAAGAAGCAAAAAACATGACCAAAACATGGCAAAAAGGGGAACCGTAACCTGAAACCAAGGAACACGCAAACCAAGGAACACCCTAACCAAGGGAACCGTTACCAAACAAAAAAGGGCAAGCACAGCAATAATGCTGAACCTACCCTCTTACGTAAATTATTCAATTCTAAATGCTTAAGCCCTACTTCTTACTGTTGTGGTGTGCCTCTTCAATAATATTGAGAAGATCGCGGGAGCCGGAAACAACATTGAAACCAGAATCGGCATACATAACCTCACCAGTGATGGCACTAGCAAGGTGGCTCGATAGGAACACAGCAACGTTACCAACCTCTTCCTGAGTTACAAGCTTTCTACTTGGTGCAATAACTTCGAAAGAGCGTAAAAGGGAGTTGAAGTTGCCAACACCGCTAGCAGCGAGGGTTTTAATCGGACCGGCTGAGATGGCATTAACGCGAATACCTTTGGTGGAGCCTAAGTCGTCAGCGAGGTAGATTACCGATGCTTCAAGGGCTGCTTTTGCCACACCCATAACGTTGTAGGATGGCACAACTTTTTGTGAGCCGTAGTAGGTTAGTGTTAGGAAGCTACTCCCCGGCTTCATCATGGGGGAGAAGTGCTGTGCAACGCTAACAAAGGAGTAGCAGCTAATATCTAGTGCAACTTTGAATGCATCCCGTGTTGTTTGTGAGAATGGTGCTTTCAAGGCTTCCCGTGGTGCGTACGCCACTGAGTGGATTACGATATCCACTTCGCCGAAAACCTCTTTGGTGAGTGCTGCAGCCTTTTCCACGTCAGCGTCTATGCCTAGGTCTGCTTCGGCACATATTTTTGCGTTGTATTTTTCCGCAATGGGTTTGACCCTTTTTTCGAGTTGTGGTATTCCGTAAAATAAGCCCAACTCAGCACCTTCACGATGAAGTGCTTCTGCAATCCCTGCCGCTATGGACTTGTCGTTTGCAATACCAAAAATTACGGCTTTTTTACCCTTTAATATTCCCATAAACAAAACCTCTGAAATATATTACTTTGAATACCCTAATAACTAACACAAAAACATATAATTTTGCAAGATACAATTAACGCTAAAGGAACAAATATTCAAAAAAATCGTCAAACCTAGCATCCATAGGCGTGTCCAAAACCGTGGCAACTACTTTATTTTATAGGCTGTCGATTAGTTGAACCAAGTTCCGCACATATTTAATGCTAACATGTTTAATCGACTTTGTAAATTCTAACCTTTCCGATCCTACAATACTTGTTACCCCAAACTTCTCAGCTTCACTGAGTCGGCTGTTGATGTTGGTTACGGATGATATTTCGCCACTCAAGCCAACCTCCCCCAAAAAGGAGTATTGCGAGCTGATGGGCTTATCTTTGACGGAGGACAGGATTGCTGCACATATGGCTAGGTCAGCACCGGGATCGTTGACGCGAAGCCCCCCTGCAATGTTTAAATAAACGTCGTAGGAGCTGAGGTTGATGTTGCAGTATTTGTCTAGCACCGCCATGAGCATGTCCAGTCGGCGTGCCTCGAAACCAACGGTGGTGCGTTTGGGGTACTGATAGTAGGTGGTGGATACCAACGCCTGAACCTCCACCAAAAACGAACGTGTTCCCTCCATAACGGGGGTGATTACCTTGCCGGGCATGGGGGTGTTGAGGTTTGACACAAACATGGAGGCATCCGCACTCTTCAACCCTTGGGAGCTCATTTCGAATACACCAACCTCATCCGTACTACCAAACCTATTCTTCACTGCTCGAAGGATACGAAGCCCGCGGTTGTAGTCCCCTTCAAAGTAGAGCACAGTATCCACTAAGTGCTCCAAAACCTTGGGTCCAGCAACGGCACCATCTTTTGTAACTTGTCCGATGAGGAACAGGGTAATGTTTTTGCGTTTTGCAATTTCCATCATTTGATAGGCTATGTGTTTTACTTGGGTAACGGTGCCTGCTGCAGAGGTCAGGTTCGAGGACGACACCGACTGCACAGAGTCAACTACGGCATACCGATACGTGCCACTTTCCAAGTGGGAGATGGCTTGTTCGATGTCCATGGTGGCGAGGACGCTGATGTTGTTGCTTGTGGCGTTGAGTCGTTCTGCACGGTTTTTGATTTGCGACGGTGATTCCTCCCCAGAGATGTACAGAACACCGTGTCCTGCCTCTGCTAGAATCGACGATACCATGAGAATGATGGTGGATTTGCCGATACCGGGTTCCCCGCCGATGAGGGTAACGGAGCCTTGAACGATTCCGCCCCCTAAAACAGTATCAAACTCGCGTATGCCCGTCATGAACCGACTAAACTCGCCACGGGTTTCTATTTCGTCAAACTTCTTGGGCACGAGTGTGCTGATGGTGTAGCCGTTCCCCATCCCTATGCCCCCCATGGAGTTGCCTGCCATGGTGGAGGATTTTTTGGCGGCGACCATGATGGGTTCTTGCGGGATGGTGTTCCATTCGCCACAGTCGGGGCATTTGCCTGCCCACTTGGGGAATTCCCCGCCACAGCTGGAGCATATGTATCTTTGTTTCGGTTTTGCCATTGTTTGCACCTAATTAATAATTTACGACCTTGCCAACACAGAGCCTGCCCTAGACAGAGCCTGCCCTACAAATTGCTGAGGAGTTCCACAACATCCCCTAACCCCTTGCGGTTCCGCTTCTCCACCAAAAACTGCACAAACCCTAAGGGGTCGTAATTGTATATTTTGTCTTCATGGATACCGGCACCAAGTGCTAGTGCTAGTGCTTCGTCCACAATTCCAACTTGGGAGGCGTGGTGGGCATCAGAGGACAGTACAACGTGCATATCCAGCTGTGCTGCAATGGTTGCGATGAGTCCGCAATTCGGTTTGCTCCCTAACCTTGATCGCACCAAGGAGCTGTTGTTTATCTCCACCAGAACATTATTCGCCTTCGCCACCTCCATAACCTGAAAGTAGTCGCAACTGTAGTGTGGGTTGCCAAGGTGTCCGATAATGTCCACCCTGCCACTTCGAATAACGTCCATGAGGGTTTGGGTAATAACAGCGGGGTCGGATTGTGGGTAAACAGCATCATGGAGGGACGCAACAACAACGTCCAGACGCTCGTTCACGGTGTCGGGTATGTCGATGGGTACGCCCCTTTTCGCAGGCATAATATTCGCCTCAACACCGCGAAGGATGATGACACCCTCCTGAACCCTCGGACAGGTGGACTGATTGCTAATGCCGTAAATGTGGGCACCACCCGGCATTTCAGGTGCATGCTCTGTGGAAACAATAACCTGAACCCCCAAACTGCTTGCTGCCTTTGCGTTTTCCCACAAAGTGGAGTAGGCGTGGGTACTGAGAACCGTGTGTGTGTGCGTGTCCAAAAGGTTACGACGCCCTTGAGATGTGTTTCCTAAGCTCCCTGTGTTTTCCATAATACATACCCTCTCGCATTATATTTCTTCATTTGTAAGTCAAGAACGTAGCGGAGTTGCCGTCCAAGGTATTCCAAGGTGTTGGTACGCCTGTTCAGTGGCAACTCGTCCCCGTGGTGTTTTGTGCACAAAACCTAAGTAAATCAGGTACGGCTCAATAACATACTCCACCGTTACCCTATCCTCTGAAAGCATGGACGCTATTGTTTCAAGACCCACCGGTGCACCTTTGTACACCTCTATCATGGCTCGCAAATACCCCACATCCGCTGTCGTAAGACCGATGGGATCTACACCGATACGGTTCATACCCTCTTGTGCTATGGCTTTGGTAATCTTGCCACCGTTGTAAACGTCGGCAAAGTCGCGAATACGATTAAGCGTACGAAGTGCAATACGAGGCGTGCCACGAGAACGGCTCCCTATTTCGCTCGCAGCATCCGTGTCCAAGGTGCCAACACTAGGGCTACTTTGGGCAGCATTCACCACGATAGTAGCAAGCTCCTCCTGAGAATAATACTCAAGACGCATAATAATGCCGAACCGATCGCGAAGGGGGGAGGTGAGCATACCGGCACGCGTTGTGGCTCCAATAAGGGTGAAAGGGGGGAGATCCATGGTAACAGTGCGAGCAGCAGGACCCTGACCGATGATGATGTCCAAGCGGTAGTCCTCCATGGCAGGGTAAAGGAGCTCCTCAACTGATGGGTGGAGGCGGTGTATTTCGTCGATAAATAAAATGTCGCCGGCGTTTAGATTAGTCAGGATGGCAGCCAAATCGCCCTGCTTTTCGATGGTGGGACCTGTGGTGGTGCGGATTGTTGTGCCCATTTCGTTGGCGATAATGTTTGCAAGGGTAGTTTTACCAAGACCGGGGGGACCATAAAACAACGTGTGATCCAACGGCTTCTCACGCCTGCGTGCAGCTTCAATGTAAACCTTGAGGTTGCCAACAACATGGGACTGACCGATGTACGTGCTAAAACTTTGGGGTCGTGTGCTAATGTGGGCATTTATCTTTATCGTGGGATCTGCCCACGTATCGTCAGCACCGTCGTAACCAGCATCGCCGTAACCTGCATCGCCGTAACCAGCACCGTCGTAACCAGCATCGTCAGCACCGTCGTAACCAGCACCGTCAGCACCGTCGTAACCAGCACCATCAGCATCGCCAGCACCGTCGTAACCAGCACCATCAGCATCGCCAGCATCGCCGTAACCTTTCGTATCCCTATTCTTTTCCATGGAAGAAGTATACCCCATTCCCCCTTATCTTGCAAACCATAAACGAAAAATGGGTTTGAACCTGCAAAAAGCCAAGCCCAAACCCATAATTAAGTTGTACGTTGTCGTACGTTGTTGTACGTTGCTGTACGTTGTCGTACGTTGTTGTACATTGTTGCACGTTGTCGTACGTTGTCGTACGTTGTTGTACGTTGTTCACCAAGTGCAAATTAATGCTTACCATTAGCGTCGAAAACTGCTGTTGTCCAGCTACGGTTGCTTTACAACTCCCGCTTCACTTACATCAACGGTGTATAAATCGAGGTAGTCATACAACCAGAACCTCACAGCTGAGGAAGCTGGTATTACAGTCTTTGAGTTGTTAATATCGTACGCGTAGGATGTTATCGACTCACTAGAAAGCCTGCCTAAGGGGTTACCTATCGTATTCTCGGGGCGACCGAAGAACGATAGCGAGCCGGGGGCACCAGCTGTCCCTATTTTTGCTGCTGCATCGTTGAGGCTGTTCTGAGAAGCATCGTAGTAATCGGTTACCACAAGGTTGAAGAATGTTCCTTTTTCTCTCAAGCCTCCTGCTCCAACCTGTGTCGCCTTTGTGTACTTGAACACACCCTTAGCCGAATCGGTTGTATCAACATCAATGGAGCGTTTTTCCACTTCAGACTGAGTAATGGTTACCCTACTTGGCGAGGGGGAGAATAGTATTGGTGCCTCGTGTCCGCAAATATCCACTGTAAGTTTAGTCGACTTTGCTATTTGTGGATTATAACCCGATTGACCATAGTTTGGTGAAAGGGGGTTGCTCGTAACGGTGGTTATAACTAGGTTGGAATCTGTGTAACATTTAATGCCCGTAGCTGTGGAAGCCTGAATACCAGAGGTAGTAGCCGCGAAGGCTTTGTAAGGATCCTCAAACGAGTAATTCCCCGTAGATGCTCCTAGAGTGGGTGATGGTGCACCGTATTCATTTGCCGACAATTCGAAAGAGCTGAAACTTTGGGATGTAGGGTTATGAACTTTTAGCTCCACAAAGTGCAAGCTCATTACGTCGCCATTGACACCACTTGCAACCGTAGACTTAAATTTGTCGCGAACGGTAGCTGTAATATCATTGTTGTTGCTGTCCTGTATTGTGTAGGAGCATGAGGACTGCACTAGGGGCGACTCGTGCGTAATGTAGGAGCATGGATCGAAGCCGATGGAGAGGAGGGCAATACCGTTCTCAACAGCATAAACACCAAGGTTGGAAACAAGGGTGAGCCCGCCGTCGGAAAGATCTTTGGTCGCAGGATCACGCTTAACATCGGGGACAGCCTTCACACGAAGGTTGCAACCTGTAGAGTCAGCAGAACCGGTAAGCCCTGGGTATGGGGAGCATAGGGAATAGAGTCCTGAGTATTGCTCTGTGTCGAATAGTATTTGCGAAAAGAAACTATCGTAAGCGGTACTTGTTTTGCTGGTCGATGCTGAAAATTGTGGTAGAAGCGTGTTTCTTGCCGGCATGGTGAGGGTATTTGTGTCGTACTTAATATGAACATCGTAGGAGTTCAATACCGGTTTGCCTGAGTGGGGGTCAACATCTTGCTCAAAATCTAGCACTGAGAACTTAACGTCGAACGGTTTGATTGTCGCATGGGTGCTAACTAGTGAGTGGGGGTCGAACACCGACGTGCCGCCGCCCACATTCCATGATGCTCGCAACGGGTGCAGTACTAGTGTGTTTGCTTCTCCCGCAACAATGTCGGCGTTAACGTTAAACTGCTCATGTAGGTTACCGGTACATTTTGTGGTGTCGTTAGCGTCAACCTGCCCGCTGTATGAGGACAGTGTAAACTTGTTTGTGCCTTCCGGAACATTTATGGTGCCGTTTGCCTTAGCTCCAGAGAACCCTGCTGCAAACTTGGCATTTGGATCTCGGTCGGAGCTGATGGCAATGCATCTTGTTTCGGTGGTAATAATTTGGGCAAGATTACCGGAGCTTGAAACTGCCTCTGTTTGTTGAAATTCGAAGGAAACATCTGCCCTTTTCGGCTCTGATGTTCCACCACAAGCAACAATTACGGTTGTTGTTACCGCCGTAATAGCTAGTAATGCAATACGTCGCATAAGTCTTACCTCCAAGGGCAAACATAAACATAAACCTAAACATAGGTCGTTTCCCCATTGTGTATTCTTTTAAATCAATAAAGCTATCTTAGCATATAAGAGTCTCATAATGCATTAAAGTTTACTATTTCTACGGGGAGGGGGGCTAAGTACTCTATTTACACTTCCACAGATAGTGCTTCCGACTGCCACAAGCCGTGTAAGTTGCAGTAGCTGGATGCCATGAGTGTGCCTTTTTTGTCGAGGCGAACCTTGAATATGGCGGAGGAGTCTGTGTGTGCAGGTCCGTTGTTGGCACCTTTCAGGGACTCACCGTGTGCAGTAAACTCTACTTTGCCTAGCTCGGTAATCATTTTTGTACCTGCTGGGAGGTAGTAGAGAGCTATCCATGAGATAAAGTGTTCGGTGGTATTTGGGTGTGCAATGTCTTTGCCAACGCTTACCTCTACTGTAAAATATTCGCCTGATTTGGGTTCCGTCAAGAGGGTGATAACGGGGGCGTGTTTTTCTAGTTTGAAGTCCGCACTTTGAATATGGTTTGTTAATGACATGGTGTTCTCCTTGGGGTATTTTATCGTAAGCAAGAAATACTATGCTTCATATTACTACCCTCCCCCCCAAATAGCAAGGTTTTTCGAAAAATATAAACAGGTTATCAAGTCCGATAATTTTATTTGTGGGGTCTTGCTGGTAATTGTGCTAAAGTGGTGTGTGTTGCGACTGTGTTTGAGTTGCAAACCATTACCCTTAGGAGTTATCAGCATGCGTGGGTTATACATACATGTGCCGTACTGCCAAGTGCGGTGCCATTACTGTGCGTTCTACTCGAAAACTCGCTTTTCGCCAAACGAACCGGAGGTGTTTGCCCGCACTATTATTGCTGAGTTGTCCGCCTTGTCCAACACGAGCTTCCAAACTGTGTACATAGGTGGTGGCACGCCAACCCTCATGGGTAATGGTCTTGTGGAGCTTATCCGGCAGGTGGCGAACCTCATCCCCCTAACACAGGTGCGGGAGTTTACCATTGAGGCGAACCCTGAGTCCCTAACCCCCGACCTCCTCCATAACCTAAAGCATTACACACCCGTCAACAGAATCAGCATCGGTGCACAATCTTTCGACAACAGTACACTGAAATTCCTCAACAGACCACATTTGGCAGAAACAGCCATTGATCGTATTGAAAACTCCCTAAACATGGGCTTCAACACCGGTGCCGACATCATCTTCGACATTCCAACAGTGCCAACCAAAAACACACTCAACGATATCAACACACTCGTCAAACTTGGCGTAAACCATATCTCAGCATACTCCTACACACCCGACACAAACTTTCTGAAAGATAAAGTCAACCCTGACAATACAATATTCGACCAAGTTGCAAACGAAATCACAAAACAGGGGTACAAACACTACGAAATAAGCAACTTTGCTCAAGAAGGACGCGAATCCATGCACAACGGAATATACTGGAGCATGGGAGAATACATCGGACTAGGACCATCGGCACACTCAATGTACTACAACCACCAAGGGGAACGGATACGATACAAAAACGTGAGCAACACAAAACTCTACTGCCAAAACTACGAAAAGTATCGACAATACACACCACTAACAGCACAGCAACAACTAATGGAAAGCTTCGTCTTCCCCTTACGCACAAGCAAAGGGGTCGACGTGGCAAACGTGCTGGCTCGAATGCCAATAACATGGCAACAGCATGAGAAAAACAATCAAGCAAACACCAACGAACAACCACGCATAAAAATACTGGCAGGACTCCCCCTAGAGCTGCAAAAGAGGGTCGCACACCTCATGGACAAACAACTGCTACGCGAAACACCCGTGGGCATCGCAACAACACCCAAAGGACTAATGCTACTCGACTCAGTGATGGAATACCTATACTACTGACGAAACACCACTGTCGCTCGTGCTAGTGCTATCGCTCGTGCGATCCATATCCATGTGCTTCACCAAGCAGTTGTACCCCAAATCAGCAAGGTGCGTACCAACAGATTCAGCAACATGAACAGAACGATGACGACCACCTGTGCAACCGATGGACAACGTGAACGACGACTTCATCTCGTTGATGTAACGGGGAACAAGCAGATCTAACATGGCAAAAAGCTGGGTCATGAATGGGCGATAAAAATCGTCCTGCTGAATATACGCCGACACATCACTATTCTGCCCCGAAAAACCGCGAAGCTCGGGAACGAAATACGGATTCCGCAAAAAACGTACATCCATGAGCATGTCGCTATCACGAGGCGAACCGTACTTGAACCCAAACGACTGGACAACAATCTGAAACTCAGCACGATTATCACGCTCAACCCATGTTTGCAAACGACTCTGCAAGTCGTGGGGGGAGTAGTCTGAAGTGTCGATAATAACGTCAGCGAACTCGCGAATGGGAGCGAGCATGGTAATCTCTTCGTCGATGGCATCACCAATAACAACACCGCGTGGATGAATACGTCGCGACTCCTTAAAACGATTAATCAGCACCTCTTTGTCGCACTCAAGGTAAACAACACGGGCATTGTAGCGAGTTTTCTCCTTGTCGATAACCTTGTACGCATTCTCGATACCACGGGTGCGAACATCGATGGACAAAACAAGCTTACTTACACCAGAACTCGGCTTACTCGACGTCTCAATAATGGCAGTAAACATGTCCAGCGGAACATTGTCTATGGCGTAGTAGCCGTTGTCGTTAAAAATGCTCAGTGCCTTTGTTTTGCCGGCACCCGAAAGCCCCGTCAGTATTACTAGCTCAAGCATAATCCCCTCCCTTGTTGCCTAAAACACGCTTGCACCTTGGCGTACATGCAGAGTAAAAGGAACCACCACACCCACCTAAAGCATGGCAATGGAGCATGGCAATGGTGAGCGTGGTGGCTGAATGACTACTATTCGGTGCGTCCATGACCATGGTGCGTCCTCGATTCGTCCATGGTGCGTCCTCGGTGCGTCCACGATTCGTCCACGGTTCGTCCTCGGTGCGTCCATGGTTTTGGATGCTTTTAGTCGGTGTAGAATAGTCCTATTTTTTTGTCGTCGCGAACATACACAACCTTAACAGAGTTGTCTTCCACATCCCTGAATACGTAAAAGTTTTTGTGCAAGAGTTCCATTTGCAAAACAGCTTCGTCGAGCATCATGGGTTTGAACGGAACATCTTTCACAACAACAGCCGTGGACATGCCTATATTTTCGTCATTGTCCTCACCATCCATGCCAAACGGTTCGTAAACTGCCATTTTGAATGTTTCGTCCCCTTTGCGAACGGACAACCTTTTTGTTAGGCTTTTGTCTTTGTATTTTGATAATTTTGCTTCTAGCTTATCCGTTGCTTCTTCGATGGATGCGTAAAGGTCGTTTGTTGAGGCTGTTGCCTTAAAGAAAACGCCTTTTACTAAAAGTAGCATTTCCACCTTGTGCGTATCTTTTTGAACCGAGTAGGTAGCGATTAGGTCAGCGTCTTTTTTGGGGTAGTGTTTGAATACTCGTTCCGTTTTTTTGTCCGTAAATTCTTTGATGGCGTCTGTAACATCGAGCCCTCTTCCAACATACTTAGTCATAAATACCTCCAGTGTTAGGAATATATCTTACGTGTTCAGTATTTTCTGTTATTGTTATTGCGTTCGGTCAAATCTTGATGGTATGGCAAAATCTTCGCGGTATTTGGTAACAGTCCGTCGGGCAATTTTTATTCCCCTTTCGGCAAGTTCTTCGGCTATTTTCTGATCACTCAGTGGGTTAGTTTTGTTTTCTCCGTCGATTATTTCTTGTAAAACCAGTTTAACGGCTTGGTTAGATAGTGTGCCACCCTCTGAGCCGGCGGGTTTGGCTACTCCTTTTACGAAGAAGTGTTTGAGCTCGAGGAGTCCGTACGCTGTCATGGCGAATTTGCCTGCTGTTGCTCTGCTTACGGTGGATTCGTGCAGCCCTGTAACTGTTGCAATATCCACAAGACGCAGGGGGCTAAGCCTCAGAGAGCGTTTCATCAGAAAATCTTCTTGGTGTTCTACAATTACTTCACAAACTCGTCGAATGGTATCTTGTCGTTTTGTTAGTCCTGATATTAGAAATTGTGCTTCTTTTAGTTTTTCGTCAACATATTTTTTATGTTCGCTGTTGTTTGGTATGTTTGTTTTGTTATTTTTGATGTCTAAAAACATTTTGATATACTTGCGATTAATGCCAAGGGATGGAACAACATTGTCGTTTAGGGTAATTTCGACACCGTCGTTGTTGGCGTTGGGCACAAGGTAGATATCGGGAATAATGTGGTGTCCAACACTGTCGTACCCTTTGCTCGGTGCAAGTGTGGTTTTTTTGATGGAAGCGGCGGTTTTCTCTACGAATGTTGTGGGTATCCCTAGTGCTGAAGCTATTTTGCCATAACGCATGAGGGATAGTTCTTTTAGGTAATCGTGGAGCAAAACAGTGGCAAGCTCAATTTCGTCGGGGCATATTTCCATATCTTTCATCTGTTTGATTATGCTCTCTTGGAATGAGGCACAGGCGACGCCAACGGGGTGGAACTCCTTGATAACGTTGAGCACCTCTTCAAATTCAGCAACAGTTATGCCTAGGTATTTGCTAGCTTGCTTAATGTTGAGTGTGAAGAAGCCGTTGTCGTCAAGGTTTCCGATGATGTACATGCCTATTGTTTCTTGGCTTAGTGTGAGGTGCGAGATGACTAGCTGTTTTGAGAGTGCTTCGTACAGGGATTCGGTGTGCCCCACAAAGCTTTCATACTCCACAAAATCGGTGTCCCCATAGGAGTCAATGCCTGTCATGGGTTGGTAGGTTTCGCTAATGAAGTTGTCCCATTCGTCGGAATCGAACGTTTCGTAAATCGAGTCATCTTTGCCGTTGATGTTTTCGGTGGTATCTTGGTTGGAGTTGGCTTCGTTGTGGTTTGCGTCTGCGTCTGCGTCTGCATTTGCATTTGCGTCTGCCTCTGCACTGTTGATGTTTGGCTCACTATCAGCGTCTAGGTCGTGTGTGTATTCGAGTAGTGGGTTTTCCTCCATGAGGTCGCCGATGGTGGAGGCGAGTTCCATGGTTGTCATGCGTAGCATGTTAATTGATTGTTGCATGGAGGCTGTCATGACAATCTTTTGGCTGAGCTGGTTATTGAGGGATAGATTTATTCCTTGAGCCATGGTTACAGGGTAAACTCCTCGCCTAAATATTTTCTACGAACTTCAGCATTACTTGCAATATCATGGGCATTCCCCTCCGCCACAATACTACCTTCTATCATTATATACGAACGGTGAGTAATACTCAAGGTATCGCGAACATTGTGATCGGTGATAAGCACGCCAATCCCGTCTTTTGTTAGGTCAGAAATAATATTTTTTATGTCGCTAACATTCACAGGATCAACTCCTGCAAACGGCTCGTCAAGCATGATAAATGTGGGGTCGATGGCAAGGCAGCGTGCTATTTCCAAGCGACGACGCTCCCCACCGGATAAAACGGACGCTTCAGAGTAGAGAACTCGCTCCAAGGCGAATCGGCTCACAAGGCTCTCCAAGTCCTTTTCATTGTTGAGGGGTGCCTCGGATTTGCGTAGCTGTAGTGCAGTGAGGATGTTGTCGCGAACAGTCATTTTGCGAAAAATGGACGTCTCTTGCGGAAGGTAACCCATACCTATCCTTGCACGCTTGTGAATCGGGTATGCAGTAATATCCTTGTCGCCGAAGAATACTTGACCACGATCAGGCTTGATTAAGCCAACAAGCATGTAGAACGATGTGGTTTTGCCCGCACCGTTGGGACCCAAGAGCCCCACACACTCGCCAGCCGAAATATGAAACGTAATATCATGGACAACCTCTCGCCTACCGTAGGACTTGGATAGCCCCGAAGCGGTGATGGTCGTAGTAGGTTGAGTAGTTGTGTTGGGTGGTGTACTGCTATTTTTTGCCATTAGTACCCTCCCCGCTAATACGATCCCCATCACGGCGAAGGGACTGCAATCCGTCAGACGACTTGAGTGTGGCAACGGATCCGTTGTTGGATTCAATAACGGTGCGGTTCTCCTCGTAGTAGTGGTAAATCACGTCGCCGCTAACAACGTAAGACGAACCGTGCCATATGGTTACGTTGCCGATTAGTTTGATAAACTTGCCCGTTTTGTCGTCAATATCAACAGCATCTGCAATACCGATATTCCCCCACCTGTCGGAGTAGGTGATATTGCCCTGTGCACTCCCTTGGATACCGCTGTTGTCGAGGGTAATCTTGGCACGATCACCTTTGACGACGAAACGGTGATCAAAAACTTCAACATTCCCCTTTAGCTCAACAGTGCCTTCATTGGAGCTGTAGGTGGTGGTGTCGGCAAAGATGTTTATGCGTGCTGTGGCGTCAGGTGTTGGGTACAGAAGGAGTGCACACAGGAGGAGCACTGCAATGGGGGCAATTGGGGAAATGGGGGCAATGAGCACATCAGGCACAGCCCGCCAGCGTTGAACGGTATTCAGAAAAGCCTGTGATGCCAGTGATGCTACTGATAGTTTCACCATTCCCATGCCTCCCTTTTTGTACCATTAATATGCAACCATTATACACCGTAAACACAACTAACTACAACGGTAATAACAAGAAATACAAAAAAGTTGTCCGACGCTAGTTGTCCAACGCTAGTTGCTAAGGGACTCCTCCACCTTAATATTAACATTGCCCAAAAATTTGATGGTACTGTTGCGTGAGTTGAACAAAATCTTATCGGAAACAAGGGTGTTGCCCGTGGCAGTTTCAACAACCTCGGACATACCGTTAATGGCAACATCACCGCTGTACAGGGTGTATTCCACATCAGCCGTTCCAACTGAGCGAAGAGTGAAGTTGTTGCTGATAATCTGCAGGTTGGCACCTTTGCTGAATATTATCTTTTGGCTAGGGTCAAACACTAGTGCCCCTTGCGTAACACGAATGTTTAGGACGTTAGCGTTAGCGTCAACACCAGCGTTAGCGTCAACACTGCTGATAAAAATCTCGCCACCATCGGGCAGGTAAAACACCTTGTCAGTGCCATACTCCAAGGCTTCCGTCAGCAACGTGTACGAATGTTGCACGGCTATTTTCGGTGCCGACTCACCTGCCGACGCACCAGACGACGCACCTTGCTGACCATTGCTAGCTTGCACAAGGGTATCGTCCCACATGAGCGAAACATTATTGGTAAAAGCGAGGGTGTTGTTGTCAATACGGTACACCATCCTGTCCCCATGGGCACGTAACTCCCCCCCTGAGGCAGTGAGTATGCTTAGGCGAGCAAACTGTAGCACCGTACGATTTTCAGCAACAACAAACTGTGTGTTGCTCTCTTCGTCGAAATAGCTACGGGAGTAAATGTACAGCAAAGCGGTAACGAGGAGTATTAGGGCTATGTAGAAAGCAAATACATTGTACCTAATCATACCCTACCCCCGAAGTAGTTTCTGCAACGTTATTTTGCAAACTGCTTGGTGCGTTGCAACCTGCATACAGCCCCTACACCTTTCGACTACTGCAAACCTTCCCTGTAAGCCATTGCAGCCGAGATGAAGCCAATAAACAAGGGGTGTGGCGATGTTGGTTTCGACTTAAACTCGGGGTGGAATTGGCATCCTAAAAACCATGGATGATCTGGTATTTCCGCAACCTCAGGGAGACCTGAACCGGGGTTGACGCCGGAGATAACAAGCCCTTTTTCGCTGTACCTATCCAAGTATTCTTGATTAACTTCAAAGCGATGACGGTGGCGTTCGTGAATAGTTTTCATACCGTAAGCTTTCTGTGCAAGTGAACCGCTATTCAGCTCGCACTCGTAAGCACCGAGACGCATGGTTCCACCTTTTTCGGCACCCTCCTGACCATCCATGTAGTGTATGACGGGGTTAGGTGTAAATGGAGCGAACTCTTGGCTATTGGCATCAGCGAGCTCAAGCACATTGCGGGCAAAGTCGATGATGGCAACCTGCATACCAAGGCAAATACCGAAGTACGGAATATTATTTTCCCTAGCGTAAGCGGACGAGCGTATTTTGCCTTCAACGCCTCGCTCCCCAAACCCACCGGGGGTCAGAATACCGCTAACCCCCGCAAAAGCGTTCTTTGCGTCTTCATCGGTTTTTATCCCTTCAGAGTCGACCAGTTTGACGTGTACTTTTGTTTGGTGATGAATACCCGCATGGTTAAGGGCTTCCCTCAGGGAGATGTACGTATCTTTGAGGTTAACATATTTCCCCACCATGGCTATGGTTACTTCGAGTTTAGGGTTTTTTATGCGATTGTTGATGTCGTACCATTTGTCTAGCGTGTACGGTTTTTCGTCCAGTTGGAGTTTGCGTAACACGAGGCTGTCCATACCATCTTTGTTGAGCATGATGGGTATTTCGTAAATGGAGTCAACGTCAAACGCGTTGATTATGTCTTCGTCTCTCAGGTTGCAGAACCGTGCTGTTTTGCTTTTTGTGTCTTGGTTGAGTGGGTATCGGCTACGGCAAACAAGAATATCTGCCATTATCCCTATTTCCATTAACTTTTGAACAGCGTGTTGTGTTGGTTTGGTTTTCATCTCACCAGATGTTTCCAGGTATGGAACGTATGTTACGTGTACGTAAACAACGGAATTGACGGGAGCCTCGTATTTGAATTGGCGAATGGCTTCGAGGAATGGTAGGGACTCGATATCCCCAACGGTGCCGCCAACTTCGATGATAACAATGTCGTAATCATCATCACCTTTGGTAATGCGTTCTTTGATCATGTCGGTAATGTGGGGGATGACCTGCACTGTTTGTCCTAGGTAGTCGCCCCTACGCTCTTTTTCGAGCACTTTGTCGTACACTTTGCCGGCTGTAATGTTGGAGTATTTGTTGGTGTTGGTGGATAGGAATCGTTCGTAATGCCCTAGATCAAGATCGGTTTCGGTTCCGTCTTCGGTAACGAATACTTCTCCATGTTCGAAGGGACTCATGGTTCCGGGGTCGATGTTTAGGTATGGGTCGAATTTTTTCATTAAAACTCGGTATCCACGCTCCTCAAGGAGAGAGCCCAAAGCTGCACCTGTAATCCCCTTGCCTAGGGCAGACATTACGCCACCTGTAATGAAAATATATTTAGCCATAATACCTCTGTTGTTTACCTCTATTCGTTGGTTATATTCGTTGGTTCTATTCGTTGGTTCTATTCTTACTTCATGTTATATTTTTGCAAAATATGGAGCAACATCTCGCCGTAATCGCTAATGCGTACGCACCCTGAGTTGTTTAGTTTGCCCGTGTCGTCGAAATCAACACCGATAAAGTAGCACCCAACAGCCGATGCACCTTCCATGTCAGATACGGAGTCCCCAATCATGATGGTTGTTTCAGGTGTGGCACCACAGTGTGTCATGGCGGTGCGTAGGTGTGTTTCTTTCATGTTTGGATCGCCGTAAATGCCACGAAAGTAGTGGCTCAAGCCCGACTGATCTACTGCTTTGCTGAGAAACTCTTGCGGTGTTGCAGAGTTGATGTACAGGCTTACGCCCATGCCTCGTAAGTGCTCAAAGAATGGTATCACATTAGGAACAATATTTTTTTGGGAGGTGAAAAATTCGTCAAGGGTTGAGGCGTAGCTTTCTAGGAGGTATTGAGTCGACAACCCTGATATTTCAGAAAAATATTGTGCAAGGTCGTACCTGTCTTTAAACGGTTTGGATGCGTAAACCTCACGTATCATCTCGTCATATTTTGGGTCAAGCATATCGTACCACAGCTGGCGTTTGATGCTTTCGCTCATTACAATGGTATCGTCAAAGTCGAGTACTACACATTTCAACATAAAAACACCTTAAAGCTAATCATACACCATCTGAATTATTTTGTAAATATTGGATATCAATCACAAAGGGGATTTGTGCACAGTTGTACTGACGACAGCTGGCAGGTTACTATTGTGCCTTTTTGAGGCGATACAAAGACTCCTCGATGCCCACAACATAACGGTGAGGATTCACCAAACGACGGTAAGAGATATCTAGGCTTTGGAGTGATTGATGCAACAAACTACGAGCTGAGGCAACAGAGTAGTCCCCACCTGCGGCGTATGTGCCCGTATCAACATGGCGTTCGCACGGCTCATAAAGAACTGAACAACGTGTGCCAACAGGGAACGTGCGTACCCGTGAAGAGTACTCATCAACTGAACGAATATCTCGCAACAAACGCAAACCGACACTCTCGGAACCGACAACACTCTCAAGCATATCCATGGGCAAAATAACATCACCCATCACCCTAGGTGAACCAGCAGAATCGGAACTAAACATGCGAACAAGAACAGTTGCACCCGGCAAGGTGGTTTTAAACGGATCAGACGAAATCTTCTTCACACCAACACCATCGATGGAACGAAGCTTGTAAACACCACCCAAAGGAGCAAGACCCTTGCCAACAACAAGGGAGGTGCCAACACCAAACGAATCGATGGGAGCAGACTGCTCGCCAAGGAGGGAGTGGATAACAAACTCATCCAAATCACCCGAAACAATAATCTTTGTGGACGAAAATCCACCCAAATCCAATACCTTGCGTACCTCCATGCTCAAATAAGCAAGATCGCCGCTATCGATACGAACAGCCTCAAGGGGCACACCCGTAAGCTTAGACGCTAGCATGGCATTCCTCGCTCCATCAATAGTATCGTAAGTGTCGATCAAAAGAGTTGCCGAACCCGAACCGCAATGACGCATGTAGCTGCAAAAAGCATCCAACTCGCCACCATCACCGTAACTCATCACAAACGAATGAGCATGCGTGCCCATAACAGGAAGATTGTAACGCAAACCAGCACAAACATTACTCGTGCCAGTTACTCCACCAATACTTGCCCCCCGAGACGACAACATCCCACCAATATCCATGGAACGACGCAAACCGAACTCGATAACAGGACGCCCATCAGCAGAACCAACAATACGACTCGCAATAGTTGCAACAGCCGTTTGAGTATTCACAAAATTCAGCAACGCCGCCTCAACAACAACGCAAGCCCAATGGGGACCACTTATCTGAACCAAAGGTGTGTTAGGGAAAAATATCTCACCCTCACGAAGGGCATTAATCGTTATGTCGAGGGTAGAGTGCGACAAAAAACTGAGAAAATCGGAGTCAAGGGAAGACAAACCAGAACTAGCAAGGGGAGAAACACCACTATCTCGCTCAGAAAGGAAACGAGCAACATTCTCCTCCCAACTATCCACCCACTCAAGGAAGGTGCCCAAACCAGCAAAAACCATGTAGGAATAGCCGAGGGGCACCTTGCGAATAAACATTTCGTAAACAGTATGACGCTCGTGAGTACCCTCACGCAAAAGAGACTGACACATACTCAGATGGTAAAGATCGCAATTGAGACCCATGAAAGCCCCTCCTCGCAGGGAACATACTAAAATACAGCTAGCACCACTCAACAGGGGCAACACCACCACCCACCAGCCACAGGAGCAGACACCATCATCCAGAAGGGCAACACCACCGTTCACCACTCAACAGGGGCAACACCACCACCCACCAGCCACAGGAGCGGACGACATCATCCAGCAGGGCAACACCACCGTTCACAGGAGCGGACGCCATCATCCAGCAGGGCAACGCCATCACTCGGCAGGGGGCTAGGTGCTACTTCTCATGCAAAAAGCAAGCAACCTTATGACCGCTTTCAACTTCCACAAGCTTAGGTTTATTGTCCAAGCACCTATCCATCTTCTTAGGACAACGTGAGTAGAACGGACACCCGAATATTTTCACAGTTGGAGAGGGCAAGTCCCCATCCAAGATAATCCTAGTACGGGAACGCTCAATCTCAGGATCAGGCACCGGAACAGCTGACAACAACGACTCAGTATACGGATGCATTGGGTTCTCGTAAAGACGCGATGCCTCACACATCTCCATAATCTGACCAAGGTACATCACGGCAACACGGTGGCAAGTGTAGCGAACAACAGCGAGGTCGTGGGCAACAAAAAGGTAGCTCAAACCACGCTCCTCCTGAAGATCAGAAAGAAGGTTCAAAACCTGTGCCTGAATAGAAACGTCCAAAGCACTTACCGGCTCATCCAAAAGGATAAGCTTCGGATCCATTATCAACGCACGAGCAATACCGATACGCTGACGCTGACCACCTGAAAACTCGTGGGGGTAACGCTTACGCAAGTTGTATCTCAAGCCAACACGCTCCATAACCTGAGCAACCTTACGATCGATACCTTTTTTATCTATGTCGATGAGTTTCCTGTTGCGAAAAATCGTCAACGGCTCAGCAATAATGTTGCCGACGGTAATACGCGGGCTCAAAGATTCATAAGGATCCTGAAAAACAATCTGCATCTCACGACGGGAAGCAATAAGCTCTTTTTTATTCAAATTTGCAAGATCTTTACCCTCGAAAATAACTTCACCTGCAGTGGGCTTGTACAAACGTGCAATGGTACGAATAGTTGTGGATTTACCGCAACCAGACTCACCCACAAGCCCAAGGGTTTCACCTTCACTAATATCGAAACTCACACCATCAACAGCACGAAGTGTTCGCTTGCCACTTAACTCAAAATGTTGTTTCAAATTGCGAACCTGCAATAAAGGTTTGTTTTTGTTACTCATGGCTTCCCCCTTTCTCGTCGTACAACCAGCATGCCACTCGGTGAGCATCACCTGCTTCAGAAACTTTCAGCACCTTGGACTCAGGAAGCTTGTCCCGACAAATATCCATACGCTTGGGGCACCTATCGTAAAAGGCACAACCCTTCGGTAGGTTTAGTAGGTTTGGTGGCTGACCTTCGATGGATATGAGTCGTGCTGTTACGTCCATGTCAACGCGGGGCACAGAGGCGATAAGACCCTGAGTGTAGGGGTGATAAGGCTCTTTGAATAGGTCAACGGCACAACTCTCCTCCACAATTTTACCAGCGTACATAACGCAAATACGATCGCAAAGACCAGCAATAACGCCAAGATCGTGGGATATCATGATAATTGAAGTACCAAGATCGGCTGAAAGGGCTTTGAGAAGATCGATAATTTGTGCCTGAATGGTTACATCCAGAGCTGTTGTAGGCTCATCCGCAATAAGTATTTTAGGGTTGCAACTCAACGCCATGGCAATCATAACACGCTGACGCATACCACCGGAAAATTGGTGCGGGTATGAGTCAACAACCTTGACAGGATCAGGGATACCAACCATCTCCAAGCTCTTTATTGCTATCTCCCTTGCCTCTTTTCGCTTCACATTTTGGTGCAAAACAATGGTTTCAATCATCTGAGTGGAGATACGTAGGAAGGGGTTCAGGGAGGTCATTGGATCCTGAAATATCATGGCAATGTCGCCACCGCGAACCCGTTGCATCTCCCGCTCACTTGCCTTCAGCAGATCCTTGCCATCAAAAAGCACCTCACCACTATCAATGTTTGCTGTACCACTCGGCAAAAGCCCCATTATGGTCATAGCCGTAATAGACTTACCCGAACCAGACTCGCCTACGATACCGATAAGCTCCCCCGGTTTCAGGGAGATACTCACACCGTCCACAGCTTTTACAACGCCGTCTTCGGTGTTAAAGTATGTTTTCAAGTTGTTAATTTCTAGGATATTCCCGTTGTTACTCATAATAAGTAAACTCCTCTAACGCCACTCTTCTTCGTAATAGTGTGCCCCAAACAGTGCGGGGCAACAAGCATAACGCCAACTAAGTCAGCATTACAAATTCTTTTTGTCTTGGGGATCCAGTGCATCCCGAAGACCATCACCGATGAAGTTCATGGAAAACAGGAAGATAACCATGGCAGCTGAAGGAACCAGCAAACGCCAAGGGTAAACACTCATGCTAGGAACACCATCGCGAACCAAGGCTCCCCAAGAGGTGTAAGGTGCCGAAACACCAAGACCCAAGTACGACAAGAACGACTCAGTCAAGATAAATGCCGGAACACCAAGGGTTACGAATATGATAATAACCGTAAGGGTGTTCGGAATAAGGTGAATAAACACTATGCGAAGGTTGGAAGCACCCATGGAGCGTGCCGACTCAACAAATAGTGAGTTCTTAAGGGACATAATCTGACCTCGAACGACTCGAGCTGTCGTCAGCCAACTAACCAGGGCTAATGCCAAGAATAGGTTGAAAATATTACGACCAAAAATGGACATAAGCATGATAACGAGGAGCATGTAGGGCAAACCGTACATAACGTCAACAATTCGCATGATTATGTAATCCGTACGACCCCCAACATAACCTGAAATAGCTCCGATGATGGTGCCAATGAACACAGACGTAATAGCACCAAAAATACCAACAGCAATGGATATTTGGCTACCGTAAATTACGCGCGCAAGTACATCGCGACCGAGATCGTCCACGCCAAGAATATATCGACGATTGTTCACCATGACAAGCTTACCGTTAAGGTTACGCTCCTCAAGGGCGAGCATCTCAGAGTACTCTGTGTAATTTGACACAGCAGCACGGGATAGCATGGATACTTCCGCAACATTCTCCTGCTGCATCAAGGACTTAATACGCGACTCAACAAGGAGCTGCCCGGCGGTTTTGGTTAGGGATGGGCGAAGGTTTTGGTGGGACAAAACTTGATCCGAAAAGGAGTGTATGGGCAGTATGGGTGCGGTGATGGCAAGGATAATGTAAAGACCCACAATCCACAATCCTATAATTGCTATCTTATTTTTACGCAGACGCCTCATGGCATCTTTGGTCAAGGAGCCACCCTTAACAGCCTCTTCAGCCAAGATATTATCTGTGTTATCTGAGCCAACAGACGTAATGACCGGCTCTTTTATTTCAGTGCTTTTCATAACTACACTCTCCTAAATCGTACTTCCGGAGGTTTGCAGCAAGCTCCACTCAACTTCGGGAGCAGCTACAGGACAACCAACCAGCAAAACGATATGTTGATCGTTGCCCTTAATCTATTTCATTTACTACTTATAATCTATGCGTGGATCAAGGAATACGTACAGGAGATCCACAATGAGGTTGAAAACCACGAGCAATGCGGCGTAAATCACTACGATGCCCAGCAGCAGGAAGTAATCACGGTGCAACGCCGATTCAACAAAGTAGCGACCGATACCTGGTACGCGGAATATCTGTTCGACAACAACGGATCCTGTCAGAATAGACGCCAAGGTTGGTCCCATAAAGCTGACGATGGGCAGTAGCCCCCCTTTAAGGGTGTGTCGAACAACAACAACACGTGTGGATAACCCTTTCGCCCTAGCCGTGCGGATGTAGTCGCTCTTCAGAACCTCGAGAATACTACCACGCGTAATACGGGCAATCTCAGCGAAATAGATGAAGGCGAGGGTAACCACGGGCATAATGACGGCAGACCAGCCGTTAATACTCGATAGCCACCCCGATGTGGGGAGAAGCCCCAGCTTGAGGGCAAACACATACTGCAGAACGGGACCTATCACAAAGAGGGGGATGGAGATACCCGTAATCGCTATCCCCATTAAGGAGTAATCTATGTAGGTATTCTTAAACAGGGCGGCGAGAACCCCCACCGTAACCCCTAGGGAGAGTGCCAGAACCATGGCGAGTCCTCCAAGTGTGAGGGATGTGGGGAGGGATTTGAGTATATATTCTGTTACGGTGTAGTCCTTATAAAATATGGACAGACCTAGGTCGCCATGAAGTAGCCTTCCGACGTAGTTGAAGTATTGAATCACGGGGGACTTATCTAATCCGTACTTGGCCTCGAGATTGGCACGAACCTCAGGCGGTATGGGGCGTTCGGAGCTGAATGGATCCCCCGGTGCTAGGTGAAGCATCGCAAAACTGATGCTTATAATCACAAATATTGTGGGTATGAGACCCAGCACCCTCTTAATGGCGTAGACTTTCATTTAAAATCCCCCTATCAGTTGCAACAGCATAAACCAATAGATACCGTACTTAATTTATTGTTGTTGCCAATAGTGTACTAATTGTGATAAAGTGTTCCCGTTCGGTTGCAAAACATTACTGCGTAAAGCCTTACTGTATAAAACCTTACTGTGGCACGGAGACCTAATCACTTCGTATTCGTAATAATTTGGTTATCTTATTATTATAACAGATACCGTTTTAAGTGTCAACAATTAAATCAACCCCGCAAGCCACGGTACGCAAACCATAGCAAAACCACTGCACAAAAGTTTACAGAGCGGACTAGCATTACGCTAACCAAATAAAAACACATATGCAAGTAAAATCTGAACCCCTGCACTTCACAACACTATCACAGGCAGTTTTCAATCATCCCCACGAGGTATTTACCATGCGTATACTTGATATTGTTGACTCACAAGCAGGCTTCATGGCTCCATGGGGCAATCTCTACGTTGACGGTGGCGACCAAATAATCGAGCCCATAAATAACTTCTTCCGAAAAGTGCCCCTAAATATGTACAAACTTGCCCTCGCAAAGTACGACACACACCTAAAAGAAACTTACCACATGTCCCCCGAAAGCAAACTCTTCCCACTACACTGCGAATACCAATCCCAACACTGGAAACTCGCCTTAAACATAAAACTACTGCAAACCGAAACCTTCTTCATGACCAAAGGTACGTTTGACATGTGGGCGGATGAATCAAACGAAACATACGGCAAATACAAAAACCTCGACGAATACTTGAGAGCAAACAACATCAGTAGCAAAACCGCCACCGCACTGAAAAACATGAACCACATCTGCCAAGACGAAATGTGCCTCAAACCCATAGCCCATCGCGACCAATTCTTTGGCAAGCTGCAACAGTGGTTGCACGGCAGCGAACAACAAAGCAACGGGAACACTGGCGGGAACACTGGCGGGAACACTGACACAAACCTGCACAACCTACGCGGACTCGAAGTACATATAATAGGGGTCGCATCGGACTACTGCAATCGCTTCGCCATGGAGGGGTATCTCAAGCGTGGTGCCACCGTTGTCGTGCTCGCGGATCTAACCCGAGGGATAGGGGCACAAACAGAGGAGATACTGCAGGAGGAGCAATACCGCAAGTATGCGGACACAGGGCAACTGTTGCACAAAGCAAGCAGGGACGCTCTGAACGAGGTGAAACGCTGAAACAGCAAGGGAACAAAAAGCAGGGACGCTCTGAGAAAGATAAAGAAAACACGCCCGGCACGACTCGAACGTGCAACCTACAGATTCGTAGTCTGGTACTCTATCCAGTTGAGCTACGGGCGCCTATCAGGAACAACTATAAAACAAACAAAAACATATGTCAAGATATTTCTTGAACACAAAGATAGTCGCAAAAAACAACTAACTAACAAAAACCAACAATTACAGCACCATGGGCAACACGCTCAGTAGTGAAAATAAAAAACTCGCCCTTTATCCTTGAAGTTACAGCAAAATGCTTGTATCATGGTGGGAGGCGAGTCCTGACAACACGAACACGAACCGATACAACAAAAAAAAATCGCAAAACTATGAACCAAAACAACCGAAAATACTACTTAGTACTGATGTATTACTCGCACAGCAAAACAAACACATACCACCCACACGGCTTGAACAAACACAAGCATTATTACCGCACTTAACGCATAACGCAAACTACGCAAAACCGATGACGTAAACCTACTTATCACAAATCTACAACTATAAACCATGAACAGAAGGAGATTGTTATGAAACCAAAAAACTCACTACTCGGCAAACCGCTACACTGGCTACTCGGGGCACCTTTAGCCCTTGTTGTCGCAATGTCAGCATACACACCATCAGCATTTGCACTAGAGGGAAAAGCGCAATTGCCCATCGAAGGAACATACGCACTCATAACCACTTTTGTGGGGCAAGGCGTTGAACAAACCTCTTTGGGTACGGAAGTCAACAAGCTAGGGAACTGTGATGGACCGAATGTTGCTCTACTCACAATCTTCAACAACCCTGACGGTGGTACAAAAAAAGTTGTGGACTACTACGACATAGAATCATACGATGCCCTAACCTGTGATAAAAACGATCCCGCAACAGAACTATCAACAGACAATGCCGACACATCCCTAACATCCGACAAAGTAGATAAAGCCGGTATCGAAAAAGCTATTACCTCCTCACTAGATGGTGAAGGCTGGAAACTAGTTGACTCCTATGTAACATGGAGCAAAGAGAAGCACGAAGAGGGCAACGAACGCGAACTCGAAAAACAGGACGACGTTGTCAAAAACACTGAACAACTCTTTTGGGGATGGACAAACAGTGATCTTGAGTTTTATGGTACTACAAACTCCTCACCATATGGCTTCTTCCTGAGTATCGATGGAGCGAAAAACGACCCCACCCCAGACTCAAGTAACGTTGTTGCTCGCCCAATACACATTAAGTTCTACCGCCTCTATGACCAAGGTTGTAACCTAGAAAATCAATTTATAGTGGATAAAGCAAGTAACAACACCATATGTACATTCAAAAACCAAGATGGCTCAACTGTAGATCGCTCCCTCAACGAGCTTGCTGCTGATGTTATAGCTGCCTCCAAAGGTGAGTTTATCTACCATGGCGACACAGCCGCTACTGCCGGTGGTGGTACAGCAATCGGTGGTTGCTCAATCGGTGCCCCTGGTAGTGGTGCAAACCAAATACTATGGGTATTGCTAGCAGTGCCTGCATTTATCCTACTCCGCAGACGTGTAGTCCGTAATAACGGGTAACAAGCAGACGACACTAGACGACGACGCTAGAAACTACACGCAAGGCGTTACCCCTACCGACACGGGGGTACGCACCAACGTAACGCAACGGGCTCCTAGGCACCTCCCCACCTCCATGTTGTTCGCAACAGTTGTGGGCATGCTAGGAGCCTTTTTGCGTCCCCGCGACGCACACACGACACACACCTCCACCATGACGCACACCCCCACCACGACGCACACCACCACGACGCACACCACGACGACGCACACCACCACCGCACGACGACGCACACCACCACGACCACGCACCTCCACGACACACACCTCCACGACACACACCTCCACGACACACACCTCCACGACGCACACACGACGCACACACGACACGCACCTGTCGTTCTGCTGAAAAAATTATTTGTGCCATCCATTCAATATAATTTTGCCGTTTCTGCACCATAC
>CAMZNJ010000060.1 GCA_947313825.1 uncultured Deferribacteraceae bacterium
CACCCTGAGCAGTCGCCCCCCCTGTCATGGCGGGGAGGTTGGCACATTTGTACATACCAAACTCAAACACATATGAAGCAAACGAGTACCGCTTAACATCGTTGTGCACCTTGAGGAGAGCCTGAAACAGCTCAAACACCATCTCAACAGGGTAGCTCTCCAGCAGATTTTGGTAGTAGCCCTCGTCAATACCTGAGTCGCTCCCAAGCACACCCTTGGCGTTCCTAGACAGGAGCATCATAACACGAACATTCTCAATCAGCCCAACCACGGTATCAACGTAATCTGCCCCGGCGGTATTCATCTCCTTAAGTACCTGTGCGACCCCCTCCGCATCGTTGTGCACAATATGCTTCAGCATCTCATTGGCAAACGAATGGCTGACCACACCCATACTGTCCGCAAGGTTTTGAGCCTTGACGCCACCACCATGGGCAATTACCTGATCAACCATGGACAACGCATCACGAACACACCCTTCAGCATGCTTCACAACAGCGGCAACACCGCCATCGTCATAGGGTATCCCCTCCGCGTCCATGAGCTTTTTGAGGTGAGCACCCATGCTAGTGTTGTCTATCTTCTCAAAGCGAAAAGACTGGCAACGGGAGATAACCGTGGGCACAATCTTATGCAACTCGGTGGTGGCAAAAATGAAAATAACGTAACTAGGTGGCTCCTCCAACGTTTTCAGGATAGCGTTGGACGCTTGATCGGTGAGCATGTGGGCTTCATCAACAATGTACACCTTGTACTTGCTCTCCACAGGCATGAACCGAACGCTCTCACGAAGCTTGCGTATCTCATCAATACCGCGGTTGGAGGCAGCATCGAGCTCGAATAAATCTGAGGCAGAGCCGTCGGTAATACTAACACAACTAGCACACTCATTGCACGGATCAAGGCGTTCGTCGGTGTCCGATGATGGCACAGGGTTTGTACAATTCACACTTTTGGCGAATATCCTCGCCATGCTAGTTTTGCCCGTACCGCGGGGACCAGCAAAGATGTACGCATTACCGATACGATTGAGGGTTACAGCGTTTTGCAGGGCACGAACAACAAACCTCTGACCAACTACCTCCGAAAACTTCTGGGGTCGATACCTCTTAGATAATACCTCAAACGACACAATAAGCCTCCACCGAACCAACAATTACCACTTTAACCACAGCGTACTCCCTGCAAACTACGCGTGAATGGATCGTATTACACGCATAACCTCAGGCGTTAACTGCTTCTTACGGGACAGCACACCCGGACAATGATACTTATGACTACCGTCAAGCTTGTACTCAAGGAGGGTCTCGCCTACCTGAAAGTTGGACGAATACAGGTACGATTCCTCGAGGAGGATGTCCGTAACAAGAACCATGACCCAATCAAGCTCGTCGTCATCGGCAATACGTTGCAATTCCGTTAGAATATCCCCCTCAACAGGGAACACCTCGTTAATATCAACAATCTCACACTGACCGATACCGATTTTAACACCATGCTCATGGAATATTTTGTAGTCGTCAAGGATAATTTGCGACGCCGTCTTGGTTTTTAACCCAGCGGTTTCCGTGAATATTTCAATGCCGTACTGACGATAATCAACACCAGCAATCGCACCCAACTCCGCCATGTAAACAATATCAGTAGGCGTACAAGTAGGCGACTTGCCCACAAGGGTATCCGTCAGAATAGCCGACAACATCAAACCAGCCGTCTCACGACTAGGCTCAATACCGTGCCGCTTGTAAAGCTCGTAAACAATGGAACAGGTACTGCCCAAAGGCTTCATATGAACCTTGATAGGCATGTCTGTCTTGAACGTATTCAATTTATGATGATCAACTATCTCCAAAATCTCCGCCGAATGGGAACCCTCAATGGCATGAGTAGGCTCGTTGTGGTCAACAAGAATAATCTTCTCGCTCCCCATACTGCCCTCCATGCTCGACATCACATCAGCACGACTCAACATGCCGACAAGGTTGGAAGAACCACCAACAACGGCAATGGACTGAAGCTGCTTATCCCGCAAAGTCTTCTCAGCCGCATAAAGGTAATCCGTTACCGAAACAGAATCCAACGGTGCAGCAACCTCACCAGAAGGGATTGTCATCAACAAACGCTTGAAGGTGTCCTCCTTGGACAAAGGTGTGGTAAATACCCAACCCTGAAAAGGCGTAACGTCAATACTGTGGTGCTCATCACTAAACGACGATACCACGACGGCACCGTAAGGGTGAAGATCCGACCAGTGATCAGAAGCTATTCTGTAGTCAGCAACAACAACACGAGACGACGCCTGCTCCTTGGTCGCATTCAAAAAAGACATGTGGATACTGTAAGCACTGCCACCAGAGCCCTCCCGCAAACACTTACCCTCCAAAATATCATCGTAATAACTGAACGCCAACGAATGCTTTCGCTCCAAAAGAGAGGTGCTCAACAACAACTCAGCAAACTCCTTCAAACCAACAACACCCAAATACTTGCCGTTTACAGCATCAACAACAGGGTAGTAACGCTTGGTATCTGTGGCACTCAACGCTCCAAAACGAATAACAGGCTCATCGTGGAGCAAGGTGGACAACTTCGACAACGGCGTCATGGCATCGCCAACACGAGGATAAACCTCCATTCGCTTCTCAATGTACTCAACACCGAACTTGTCAAACACATACTGAGTCTGCAACGTCATCTCACCACAACGAATGGGAACGTAAGTATGCGTATCTCCATGAGCATCACTCTGAGCATCACCGTGGGAGGTCTTCCGACTTCGCGTCGCAAGCTCATTCTTCAACTCAGCATAAGCATACGCCGAACAAATCGCATCTGTATCCGGATTCTTATGCCCCACAATATAAACTGTACCCATCATCAAGCTCCCCAGAGCATGCAGTCGCCATCAGGGCAATCCCCCAAAAAAGGCGATACATCTGCATACCACATAACATATTTATTAACTAAACAAGTATACAGCATTTAAACCACTTTAGCAACAGGCAGGACGCCGTACTTGTCAATTAAGAGCAACGGGGCAACACGCCATTACGCCAACGGGGCAACACGCCAACACGCCAACACGCCAACACGCCAACACGCCAACACGGTAGCACGCCAACACGCCAACACGGTAGCACAGCAATGAAAAAGCCCCACGAAACCTACCTGAGCAGACTTCATGGGGCTGAAACCGGTGTTCACCCTAAAAAATTCTAGGCACTAGACGCTAGCAGTTAGGACCACCGTACGCCTTAACATGTTGCTTCAATGACTTCAGATCAACCGTGCCCGCAATCATATCCACAAGCTTCCCGTCCCTGTAAAACAGCGTCGTGGGCACTCCGCGTATGAATAGCTTGGCAACCGTTTGTTTGTCCAACATCACAGTGTCGAAATTTGTGCCCGCCTTGGTGATAAACCCTAACGCTGGCTTGTACGAATCCTGCATGTTTGCACCCAAGAAGCTTACACATTGACCATTTTTGTTGAGATTAACATTTTCCTGAGCAAACACGGGGAACTCTTCGGCACAGTACGGACACCATGACGCAAAAAACCCGATAACAAGTAGGGTATCTTTGCTATGCTCATTAACGTACGCCTGATAATCCTTGTACTTAAACTTCTCCAACACCATCACTTTAGAGCCGTCTGGTGCTGTGCCAACAGCAAATGCGTTGCTCAACGGTGCACTCATCATAACAAGGGAAAGCACCGCTCCTAGTAGTATGGCTACCATGGGGAACTTTTTCCCGCCCCCAACACTGAAGTAGTTTTGCTTAGTCCACGAAATATTCATCATTCGCTCCTTTGACTGCACCTTGCAGAGTTTTTGGCACTCCGCGACGTAATTCTACTCGGCACATATCATACCTAAATTGTTCCACAGCCCCTTTAGCAGGGGTATCAACAGCCCATCTCAAAGCGTCAACAAGGGAATATTAACAAAGAGTTTGTCTTTCAGCAAACATTTTCTAAGTTTTTTTGAAAATAGATTACACACGACAGGAAAACATAACCAAAATAATTCCCCCCTAATCGCCTTAATAACACTGAAAGACTGTTATTTGTTAGATGGAAAAGGTGTGTTTACGTGAAAAATATTGTTGATTAATAAACTCCAATCTGTTAAGCTCACACTAAGTATTTTTGTCGGCTTAGCAATTTTTGCAAACCAAACAGCTTTATTCACAAAGAAGGAGGATTCAAACGCATGCTAATCAACTCAAAAGGTAAGTACGCCTACGACGACGCTACGGTGCTGGGTTTTACCCTGTCCGCCCTCGTATGGGGAGCTGTTGGGCTAGTCATCGGACTCTCCATGTCCCTGCAGTACATACTGCCACAACTCAATCTGGGTAGCGTCTTTCAATTCGGAAGACTTCGACCAATGCACACCAACATCCTAGCCTACGGACTAGGCATCGGAATGGAGCAAGCCGTCTTCTTCTTCATGGTAACACGACTCACCAAAAGACAACTCTTCTTCCCCAAAATGGCCCGTGCACAACTCTACCTCTTCAACATAATTATGGTGCTCGGAACCGTAACACTCGCCATGGGACTCACGCAAACCAACGAATACGCCGAATTCGAATGGCCAATCGACATCCTCGTCGTAATCATGTGGGTAATGTTCACCATCAACATCCTACTAACCATCATCAAAAGGGAAGAAAAATACATGTACGTCTCCCTATGGTTCATCATGGCAACACTACTCACCGTTGCAATGCTCTACATCGTCAACAACCTCGCCATCCCAACAGGACTATTCAAATCGTACCACCTATTCGCCGGTGCCAACTCCGCCAACGTACAATGGTGGTTCGGACACAATGCCGTCGGCTTCCTCTTCACAACACCAATACTCGCCGCACTCTACTACTTCCTACCCAAAGCTCTCGGCGTACCCATCTACTCCCACCGACTATCAATCATCGCTTTCTGGGGCATCATCTTCATGTACCTCTGGACAGGTGCTCACCACCTCGTTTACACACCGCTACCCGTCTGGATACAAACCCTCGGTATCGCAATGTCCATGCTACTCATCATCCCTAGCTGGGGCTCTGTGGTAAACATCTTCATGACGCTACTCGGACAGTGGAGCAAAGTATCCTCGCACTACCTAACAAAGTTCTTCCTGCTCGGAATAACCTTCTACGGACTGCAAACCATTCAAGGACCAACCCAAGCACTACGCTCCCTCTCACAACTCGTCCACTACACCGACTACATCATCGGACACGTACACATGGGCACAATGGGCTGGGTAACAATGATACTCTCCGCATCAGCTTACTACTTCGTACCCAAAATGTACGGACTACCACACATATTCAGCATCAAACTAGCCAACATACACTTCTGGCTCGTACTCGTTGGACAACTAATCTTCACCGTATCACTATGGGTATCAGGATTCATACAAGGCTTCATGTGGAAAGCCATGAACCCCGACGGCACTCTGCAATACCTATTCGGCGACGCACTCGTTGCAACATACCCATACCACATCGTATCCACAATAGGTGGTGCAATCTACATCGTCGGCATACTCGTGTTTGTGTTCAACATAATCATGACAATCGCTGAGGGGATGTCCCTCAAAAAATCCACTGCGGGGGCAAAATAATGAGAATTATACCAGATAATACCTACAGAAATCCGTACCTAATGACTGTGCTAATACTTGTTGTTATACTTGTGGGAACGGTCATCACCGTTGCAGCACCAATGCTCACACCCACAATAAATAGCAAATCAGCCCTAACACCAACCTACACAGCCCTACAACTCGCCGGCAAAGACGTCTACCAAAAAGAAGGGTGTGTCAGCTGTCATACTCAAACCGTACGACCACTACAATCCGAAGTTACACGGTACGTTTACAGTCGCGGCTCAACCACCAAACCGTACGACGAAGTTGTCTCGCAACTACACGAATCCCAATACGACAGACCCTTCCTCTGGGGATCAAGACGAACAGGACCAGACCTAGCAAGAGTCGGATTATGGTACAACTATAACGGTGCCGAAGACCTACTAACCGAAATGCTCACAATGCCAAGTGATTTCTTCCCCACTAGCAACATGCCCAAATACGCATTCCTCAGCAACAAAAAACTCAACCCCGCTCAGGTGCGTAAAAATATGAAGGCAAATCGATTCAAATTTACCGAAGCTGAAATCACTGGACTTACGCAGAAAACAGAAATGGATGCCATCGTCGCTTACTTGCTCACACTAGGCAGAACTACTGCAGGCGACAGCACACAGTAATCGGTAGTACAGTAGTCGACACACAGGCACAGCGTAGCACAGCGTACACACCTGCAGGCAGCATAAGCTGGCACACAGGCTCCACGGGGCACAGGCTCCACGGGTCAGAGGCTCCACGGGGCAAGAGGCTCCACGGGGCAAGAGGCTCCACGGGGCAAGAGGCTCCACGGGTCAGAGGCTCCACGGGGCAGAGGCTCCACGGGGCACAGGCTCCACGGGGCAGACATTAGTCGGTAAGACGCCTGCAGGGCACTTTTTCGTATCAAGATGCTCGATAAACTCGATGCACAAACAATAACGGAGGAACTCATGTATCACAAAGAAAACTTTACTGAAAATGCAGAAGAGATGGAAGGGCACGGCAAGACTCCCAAGCTCTATCTCCTCGTCTACATTGCCATGGGGATTTTTGCCCTCGGTTACCTCTTCATGTACACTCCTCAGCTCAGTGGTTGGCAACAGGACAAGGCTATTGTCGACCTAGAGGTTCCCAAGTAGAATCAAAAAAAGGTGTGGCTCAAAAACATGAACCACACCTTTCCCGCTAACCTAATGTTTCCAAATCAATGTAAATAAATACGAACTAGTAAACTCGTATGGCATTGCTCGATATGGAATCGTCGCCCCTAAAAATATCCAAATTGCCCGCAACACCCACAGCAAAACCTGCACCTGATCCCGCTAACGACCAATTTCCCGGTCTCCAATTCTTAGCAGAACTATAACCCCTAGCATAAACAGTTACAACCCTCGAAATTGTTGCCGATAGCTCTAGACCAAATTCCGCCACACCCAAAGAATAACTCTCGCAACCCTCGGGAACACAAACCTCAATCTCACCACCATAACCGTTGAAAACAGGACCAACACCAAGGTATGACGTTGATGATAGGGGCATCAAAAAGCTATACCCGACACCTATGCCAGGGGCAGCCGTTTTCACACTCATACTGACATCCTCATACGCTACTTGCCTACCATTACTATAGCTCTCGCCATCATAGCCTTGGGCAAGGAAAGCAAAGTAATATTTCAGCTGATGCCTGTTATTGATAATTGTTTTGCCGCCAAGCTGTAGTGTTGACGATGCTGCGTGCATAGTGAAGCTCTCTGATATCATTGGGTTGTCTTTTGTTGAATAATCATAGTACACTTTGCCGTAATCGAGACTTACGAAAGGGAAAGTAGCACTAGAGGCAAAACCTATCGATGAAAACAACATTATTATTACTGCTACTAATGGAAACCTCAACTTTAATGAGGTGCTCCGCGTTACTTTGTCCCCGAAATTCTTAATCATAAAATAATCCTCCACATCTAAAATAGTACTCAATATACTGGAAGCGTAGCACGCTTGGGTACTGGTACCCTTCATCGCCTATTGCCGTGCTCGCAAGAGGGTGCAAACCCTCCACGCAGGAAGCGTCCCGTTTGGGGCGTGTTCCATGCTTGAGGGTGCTCCCTGCTTGGAGCGTGTGTTCCCTGCTTGGGGGCATGTTCCATGCTTGGGGCGTGTTGAGGGTGCCCTCTGCTTGGGGGCATGTTCCATGCTTGGGGGCGTGTTGAGGGTGCCCTTGCAAGTGCGACCTTAGGCATTCCAAAGGAAACGTCCCGTTTCATCGAGTGGCTTCGCCTCGCAAATTGGCAACACAACCCCCATCCGGAAACGTCCCGCTTGGGTACTGGTACCCTTCATCGAGTGGCTTCGCCTCGCAAATTGGCAACACAACCCCCATCCGGAAACGTCCCGTCAACACAAGACACCGGATAAAGCGACCCCAATGAGCACACCTCACCAACGCAACACGCTAAACCTCCTCAACGCGTACAAAGTTCGTAAGACCAGACTTGCCAAGAGGCGTCCCCGCAATTACGATAATCGAATCACCTGCTGTCGCCAAACCAAGCTTCTTGATCGTTGCAATACCGTTGTCAGTCATTACGTCAACATCTGTAAACGTTTCGCTCATGTGGGGCTGAACGTTCCAAAGCATGTTGAGCCTTGTGCAGACAGCTTCACTTGGTGCTAGTGCGATGATGGGCATTTGTGGACGGAAGCGAGAAAGCAGTCGTGCTGTGTAGCCGCTGGCTGTGTAGATGAGGATTGCTTTGATGGGCATTGTTTTCGCGATGCTGATGGCAGCACGAACAACAGCTAAATCACGCTCAGACGAATTTGTATCATATTTGTCGAGGCAGTACGGTAGGTTTGTTTCTGTTGCTAGGGAGACTTTGTTGAGGAACCCACATGCCTCCACCGGGTACTCGCCGGCTGCTGTTTCGTCGGAAAGCATTACTGCGTCGGTGCCGTCGTAAATTGCATTGGCGATGTCAGTCATCTCAGCACGGCTGGGGAACGGTGAGTCGACCATGGATTTGAGCATTTGCGTTGCTGTGATAACGAACTTGCCGGCACGAATGGCTTTGTCGATAAGGTGTTTCTGAACTATGGGCACCTGCTCGAGCGGTATTTCAACACCAAGATCGCCTCGTGCAACCATGATGCCGTCAACCTCTTTCAGTATTTCGTCTATGTTTTCAACTGCTTGGGGTTTTTCGATTTTCGCAATGAGCCATGGTTTGTGTGTGTGTGCTGCTATTATTTTTTTTGCTGGAGCGAAATCTGTCCCTTTGCGAACGAATGAGAACGCTACAAGCTCGACTTTTTGGTCAAGCCCAAACTGAAGGTGCTCTAAATCTTGCTCAGTGATGGCTTCGATTTTGAGGTCGGAATTGGGCATGTTCATCCCTTTTTTGGAGAAAAGAACGCCCGAAACAATACATTTTGCGTGTACGTATTCACCTTTGATTGCGGTAATTTCCACGGCAATGGAGCCATCGGAAAACAGTACAACTTCGCCAACTTTGAGGTCTTTGTGTAGGTCGGCGTACTGCACAGGGATAACGCCCTCTTCGCCAGTGTGGTCGAGGGAGGCAAAGATGTAGGACTCCCCTTTACGCATTTTTATCCCCTCTTTGGGCAGAATGCCTACGCGTATTTTGGGTCCTTGCAGGTCTTGCAGGATGGCTATTTGCTTCCCTTTTTCGGCTGCAACTTTTTTGAGCATGCGAATATTTTCACCATGCTCTTCGAATGATCCGTGGGAGAAGTTGAGGCGTGCTACGTTTAGCCCGTTGTCGAATAGTTTGCCGATAATTTCTTCGGTACGCGAGGATGGTCCGATGGTGCATACGACTTTGGTTTTCTTCACATTGTTCATATACTCAGGGATGTACATAAAAACTCCTTACAGTTGTTGTTCTCCGATTATTTACTTGCGTCGTTTGTGGGCATATTTCTGTCCACAGCAGAGGCTCCCCATAAGTATAAGCTGAACCAGCCCTTTTTTCAATGTTTTAATACTTCGTGAACATAATTTAGACAACCACTTTTTGTTGCTAAACAGCAGGTTTATTCCCTGCACCCCCCCCCAAGGCATCCAAAACAAAACCCTCTGTTTGTTATAATTCTGTTATGAACACTAAAGTATTTGCTTTTGTTTACCCCTTGTATTAAAATAAAACAAGCACAAACGTGTGGTATCAAATAAACCATTTAACACCTAAAAACTATTTATATAACCACACCACACACATAACCACGAAAATAAAAACCTAGGCAGATAAAACTACCTAGTAAAACATAAATTTAGCAATCAAAGGGAACGCAACTCAACCAAACTTAACCCACAACACCCTTAGATTCTAGGAGGATATTCGCAATGCCGAACTCAACACTCAAAGAGAGACGCACCACCACTGACCACAACTCTCTACAAAACGTACACCTACGCAAACTTATCGACGACTTCGCAAAACTCACAAAACCAAAAAATATTCACGTCTGCAACGGCTCACAAGAAGAATACAACCAACTTGCACAAGAAATGGTCGCATCAGGAACTTTCCGACCAGTATCTGACAGACCAAACAGCTACTACTGCCAAAGCGATCCCAGCGACGTTGCTCGTGCTGAAGACCGTACATTCATCTGCACTACAAACAAAGACGACGCCGGACCAACAAACAACTGGGCTGATCCAAACAAAATGATGGACGAACTCAAAGGCAAATTCGACGGATGCATGACAGGACGCACGCTCTACGTAATACCATTCTCAATGGGACCCGTCGGATCACCTCTCTCCGAAATCGGAATTCAACTCACCGACTCCCCTTACGTTGTTTGCTCCATGAAAATCATGACTCGCATGGGAACCGACGTACTCGACGTACTCGGCACAAGCGACAACTTCGTCAAATGCTACCACTCCGTTGGTGCACCACTCGCCGACGGCGAAAAAGACGTGCCGTGGCCTTGCGAACCCAATGTGGACAACAAATACATCACACACTTCCCCGAAACAAACGAAATCTGGTCGTACGGATCAGGGTACGGCGGAAACGCTCTACTCGGCAAAAAATGCTTCGCACTACGCATCGCATCCGCTATCGCAAAACGCGACGGTTGGCTCGCCGAACACATGCTCATCCTCGGCATCACAAACCCACAAGGTGTCAAAAAATACATCGCCGCCGCATTCCCCTCAGCCTGTGGCAAAACAAACCTCGCTATGCTAACACCAACAATACCCGGATGGAAAGTCGAAACCGTAGGAGACGACATCGCGTGGATGAGATTCAACGACAAAGGGGAACTGCGTGCAATCAACCCAGAAGCAGGCTTCTTCGGCGTCGCTCCCGGTACTTCATACAGCTCAAACCCCAATGCCATGGACTCCATCAAAGAAAACGTTATTTTCACAAACGTCGGCTACACCAATGAAGGCAAAATCTGGTGGGAAGGTATGGGCGAAGAAACTCCCACAAACATGATCGACTGGCAAAACAATACCTATGACCCAAATAGCGGGAAAGTCGCTGCTCACGCCAACTCACGTTTCGCAACACCAGCATCGCAATGCCCATCAATCGACGAAAACTGGGAATCACCCGACGGTGTACACATCTCCGCAATACTATTCGGCGGACGACGCGGAGACGTTGTGCCTCTAGTACACGAAGCCTACTCATGGAACCACGGCGTTTTCATGGGCTCAGCTGTGTCATCTGAAAAAACAGCAGCAGCTCTCGGCAAACTAGGCGAAGTAAGACGCGACCCATTCGCAATGCTACCATTCTGTGGCTACAACATGGGCGACTACTTCAAACACTGGATCGAACTAGGCGAAAAACACAACACCAACCTACCCAAAATATTCTACGTGAACTGGTTCCGTCGTGATGAAAATGGCAAATTCATGTGGCCAGGGTTTGGCGACAACAGTCGCGTACTCGAATGGGTATTCAACAGAGTCGATGGAACAGCAAAAGGCGAAGAAACTCCCATCGGACTCGTGCCGCCCAAAAACGAACTCAACACCAGCGGACTCAATATCTCTGACGAACAAATGGCGAAATTGCTCCTTGTAGACAAAGAAATGTGGCTGCAAGAAGCTGACTCCATCGAAGAATACTACAAACAGTTCGGTGCACACCTGCCGTCTGAGCTGAGTGCAGAGCTCCAGCTATTACGCGACCGACTTAGCAAGTAGGCACGTGAGCACGTAGGCATGTGAGCATGTAGGCACGTGAGCATGTAGGCATGTAGGCACGTGAGCACGTAGGCACGTGAGCATGTGAGCATGTGAGCACGTAGGCACGTGAGCATGTGAGCATGTGAGCATGTAGGCACGTGAGCATGTAGGCATGTGAGCATGTGAGCATGTGAGCACGTAGGCACGTGAGCACGTAGGCACGTGAGCATGTAGGCATGTGAGCACGTGAGCATGTAGGCACGTGAGCATGTAGGCATGTAGGCACGTGAGTAAGTAGTTGCCTCTTTTCGTTGCGGTACCAATGTCGTCGTATTGGTGCCGCAACCCCTCTCCCCCTATCAGAAACGTCCCGGAAACGTCCCGTCTGGGTACTGGTACCCTTCATCATGTGGCTTCGCCTCGGAAACGTCCCGTTTCATCAGGTGGCTTCGCCTCGCGAATTGACAACACTGTTCCTACAACTTACCGAATTCTGCACGTACCATATGGCAAACGGGGGGTAACGCCTTGCAACGGAAACATTCTGTTTCATCATGTGGCTTCGCCCCGCATCGATGTGTGCATGCAGGGGCGTGGGACGCGCGCGGGGGGGGGGCGGGGGGCGCGCATGGACGACACCGTTCGTACAAGTTACGGAATTCTGCCCGTACTGTATGGAAAACGGGGGTAACGCCTTGCAACGGAAACATTCTGTTTCATCATGTGGCTTCGCCTCGCATCGATGTGTGCATGCAGGGGCGTGTTGAGGGTGGCTTGTAAGTGCGACCTTAGGCATTCCGAAGGAATGACAGACGCACGGCAAGACACCGGAAAAAGCGACCCTTACCATTTGGAAACGCCTCGGAAACGTCCCGTTTGGGTACTGGTACCCTTCATCGTATGGCTTCGCCTCGGAAACGTCCCGTTTCATCATGTGGCTTCGCCTCGCATCGATGTGTGCATGCAGGGGCGTGTTCGCGAATTGACAACACTGTTCCTACAACTTACCGAAT
>CAMZNJ010000061.1 GCA_947313825.1 uncultured Deferribacteraceae bacterium
TACTCATGGTGTCGAGGGTTACGATATCGTCTGAAATGATAATATCCACAGAGGTCGACAACCCCTGACGTTTCAGCATCTCATCTGAACCCTGAGAAACAACCACAACTCTTGTACGTATCCCCGTTTGCTTCGTAAACAGCTCGAGTAGGGGTGCAATTGTACTAGGGTCGCGGTACATGTAAATATTGACAAACCCTTGAGGCATCATCTCAGGGTTTTTTGTTACGATACCGTTGGCGGCAAAGATGGTGTTTGTTTGAGCAATCTCCACTTCAGCACTGACTGTGCGAGGGTATGCAAAGAGTAGGGCAACAAGTAATATCAACATCAACCATAAAGCAGGGACGTACTTTAGACTATTTTTTCTGCGTATCGAGTATGGATGCATACAGCTCAAATTGTTCTCCGCCTTTTCATCGAGTTTACTTCGCGACGTTTTGCTTGTCAAGGCTAATTCCATGTTGCGAACCAACATTAAAGAGTGTATAATCGTAATAGTTTGGGGTTTCCCATATATTCTAGGAGGAACTTAATATGAGCTTAGTTCGAGTTAATACCGATTTCTTGCATAATTTTGTGGAAACACATGAAGTAACAGCCCTACAAGAACAAGTGGCATCCATACACAAAAAGCTACACGCCAACGACGCACCCGACTTCACCGGCTGGGTAAACTACCCCGATACCCTAAACACAGACGAACTCAATCGCATTCAACACATTGCACAAGAAATGCGAAACAACTCTGATGTTGTCGTAATTGTTGGCATTGGCGGATCGTACCTCGGGGCAAGGGCGGTCATCGATACCCTAAAACCACAACTATTCCACAAAGACAACAACGCACCCGAAATACTCTACGCTGGACAAAATATTAGCTCCACATACATGGTCGAACTACTCGACTACCTCAAAGGGAAACGCGTATCCATCATCGTCATCTCCAAATCAGGAACAACAACCGAACCAGCACTCGCATTCCGATTCCTCAAAAACTTCATGGACAACTCCTTCTCGCCAGAAGAAGTCAAAACACGAATTGTCGCAATCACCGACGCAAAACGAGGAGCTCTACGCAAACTAGCAGACAAACAAGGATACCAAACCTTCATCATACCAGATGATATCGGTGGCAGATTCTCCGCCTTCACACCAGTAGGACTGCTTCCAATGGCCATCGCCGGAATAAACATCAACAAACTAACACAAGGACTAACAAAAGCACACAAACACCTCAACAACCACAACATACAACAAAATGAAGCATACCACTACGCCGTTCTACGACTAATCCTACACAGAAAAGGGCGGGACGTGGAAAACTACGTCTCAGCCGAACCAAACCTACACTACCTAACAGAATGGTGCAAACAACTATTCGCCGAAAGTGAAGGCAAAGACGCAAAAGGGATTCTACCCATTGCCATGACATTCTCCACCGACCTACACTCACTCGGACAATACGTGCAAGATGGCAAAAATATCATGTTCGAAACTTTCATCAACACAGGCAAACCCACAGCAGACATACCCGTACCAACACTCGACGGCGACATAGACGGACTCAACTACCTTGTTGGCAAAACCGTCAACGAAGTCAACCAAACCGTAATGCACGCAACAGCTCTCGCTCACGTTGAAGGGAACGTACCCGTAATCTCCCTAGAAATGGACAACCTCGATGAAGAAACACTGGCATACCTCATGTACATGTTTATGAAAACCACCGCAATGGCAGGATACCTCAACGGAGTGGATCCATTCAACCAACCAGGAGTCGAAATCTACAAAACAAACGTCTTCAAACTACTCGGCAAACCGGGATACTAAACAAACAGCAGGACTCTCAACGTGAACAACAAACAAAACAACACAACTCTCGCTAACCTAGAAATACTACTGCAACAAGGGATTGGTATTGCTGAGGAAATTCTCAGCAGTACCGACCAACACACCGACAACCTACTCAACAACTACAACAACAACTTCCTGCAAATCCAAGACGTACTCGACTCACTAACAAACAACGCCATCGACAACAACCACCAAATCAAATCCCAAATCAAAACCATGATTCAACAATACTCCAACTCACACAACAAAGTATTAACCCACATTGAAAACCTTCACAGCGAACTAGTGGACAACCTCAGATCCACACGCAAACGCAAACAAGCATACAAAGGGTACGGGAACATCTTCATCGATCGCGACAAAAGCTTCCTCGACAACGAAGGCTAATTCATACCCAAATTACAAAAAATAACCCACAAAATAACTTTCAGTACACTTTTCTCAAATATGTATAAATTTTTTGTTTCAAAATCCTATGTTTCTGTTATAATGAGCCGTCCTAGAGATAGAACAATAACCATAAACAATAAGTTTTACAACTTTACAACGGACAATCATAACAACTAAAGTCTAAGTTATAAAATAAGGGGAGTACCGTAATACCACAGGCGGGAAGGCAATTACCAATGGATAATAGTTACGACGATAGATATGGCAGCTTCGACGAAATCAATCACGACGACGAAGGCTCAGCAACCTACATAGATAATGACGAATTCGACCCGCTAGAGAAATCTGCCACACCTATGCCATACTACCTCAACTCAATACACGGCACAGACAGCGACTTCTCAACTCTACTCAACGCTGAAGACGATTTCCCAAACCCCAAAGACGCACTAGGACACGCAGTTTTCCACACAGGAACAACAACCGACAACCACGACCCCTTTTACGACATAGAAGGAAACCCATTGCACGAAGCATTCGCACTCAACCTAATAAACACAAACAACAAAAACGCCATGGAAGTTTGCCTACTACACGGTGGACTCGAATTCCAATCCAAACAAGAACTCGAAGACGTTATGGAAAACCTTGTGGACGCCAAACTAATAACACACAGCAACAACAACTCATACTCCTGCATCATGGATAACACCAACACTGACACTGAAGAGAATGAAGACATCATTATTCACAAAAATACAGTGCTATTCCCCGCCATGTACTGCTCGGAAGACCTACTCGACAAAGTAATCGAACTAACCAACACATGCACAATGTCCTACATCAAATTTGTGCACATCGACGAAGACACCACAATCATTTCCGAACTCACAGATGGCAAAGAAACACTCTTTCACGATAACCTCGAAAGCATTATCAACTTCCTAACCATTGACATTGACGACGACGAACTCAAAAACATCACCGAACTCAAAAACGACGACGAACTTTCAACCAAAATCTACGACTACTTAGTAGACTGGCTTAATACCGACAACAACGAAGACTAAAGGCAAGGGGGAACGCTAGGTGCTGGACGCCTTTGCCAACCCCAAACCTATGAGGTACACTTGAATAACATACTCGACTTCTACCTCCCAAAAACCCTAAACCTAGCCTCCAAAGGGAACCAAAACACACCCCTTATCCTCATTGCAAAGGATAACAACGCGGTGGACATCATACACAACATTTACACCCTCTCCAAACCCCAAAAGGGGGGTCAGGGGGGGGCAAATCTTTCCGAAAGTAGTGAAGGGGGGCACCCCCCTACTAACAACAACACACCCCCCCCACCATTGCCAAATAAGGCTTTCAGATTTTACGACTACGCAACGGCTCCCCTCGAAGAGGCATACGTCAACCCAAACATAACCGCCGAACGAAACAAAGCCCTACACGCACTTCTACACGCACAAACTACAACCAATACCAACGAAACAGCACCAGTGGTAATAACCACCATGACTGCCCTATGCAAACACATTGCACCACCTAGCACATTCCAAAACGCTACACTACACCTATCTGTTGGGATGCAAATAGGACGCATACAACTACTCGACGCACTAGAACTACTCGCATACATTAACGTGGAATACGTAACCGAACCGGGACAGTACTCCACAAGGGGCGGCTTGGTTTACATTTACGGAAGCGGACAAGACGCACCCGTAAGGCTGGACTTCTTCGACAACGACCTAGAACGTATCGACTTCTACAACCCACACAACACCACTACCATACCCACAAAATCATCAACTAACGGAACGAATAGCACACCTCTGAAAACCTCAACCGTTACTTCAAGTATAACTATTCTACCCGCCACAGACCTTGTTATTGCTGGTTCAGACCTTGCGAGGATACTGAGCGGCTCCCCCGAAGCATTAAGAAGTAGCATCGGTCATCGTGTGTACGAATTTGGGAAAATTGCTGGCTTCTACTGGCTCTACCCATTCGTACACAACAGCAATGAATACGCCACTTTCATGGATTATATTCCAAAGAATGCCCATGTTTATATTTTTGACGCCATGGAGCACAAAGGTATCTTGGAAAAAATGTACTCCAATATGGACGAAATCATTGCTGAAAAGGGCATTGACACTATTTTTGCCCAAAACTATGCCCACCGACACACCATTGAAAAGTACATCGAAGACCACACCAAAACTCAGTTTGCAAACAACGTGGAATCGGAATGGGAACAACTGCAGTTCCACTCGTCGTTGCAGGAATTCACTTACGACAAGTCAAACAAATACAAAGCTGTGGACGGCTTCTACACTGTGTTACAGAAATACTTAAAGGAAAACTTTAAGATTATTCTGACCATAGAATCGCAAATGCAACGTGAATTTCTCGACAAATTTATGCACGACCACAACCTAAAACTGCAAGATATTGAACACCTTGAAGACGCACACAAAAATGCCCAAAAGGGCGATGTCATTAGTGTTTATCCCCGCAAACTAGGGGTTGGGGCAGTGTTCCCCACACTAAAACTGGTTATTGTTACCCCTGAAGAGATTTTTGGGCACAATAAATTCCACGCCAAAGTGGAAAGCTCACCCTTCAGAACCACCCTTGCCGACATCAATTCCGGCGACTACGTTGTACACGTCGACTACGGCATCTCCATCTACAAAGGGATTGTAAGCCGTGAAATCGGTGGATCCAAGGGGGACTACCTAGCACTCGAATACGAATCCGGCGACATGGTTTATGTTCCGTTGCAAAAAATAGACCTTGTACAAAAGTACATCGGAACAGACTCACCAACCGTCAGCAACCTACGCAGTACCGCTTGGAGCAAAGCCAGCAAAGGGGCACGCAAGGCAGCACGCAAAATTGCCATGGATCTGCTCAAGCTGTACGTTGACCGCAAAACAGTTCCCGGACATGCCTTCAATAACCAAGGGGAATTCCTCAAAATAGTCGAAAACGACTTCCCGTTCGAAGAAACACCCGACCAACTAACAGCCCTCGACGACGTTTACAACGACATGAGCAACGCCAAACCCATGGACAGGCTTATTTGCGGGGACGTGGGGTATGGCAAAACCGAAATCGCCATTCGTGCCACAGCCAAAGCAGTGGAATCAGCAAAACAGGTGGCACTAATTGCACCCACAACAGTACTTGTTCGACAACACTTTATTAAGTTCAAGGAACGCTTTAAGGATATCCCCGTACGCGTCGAATACCTATCCAGGCTTAAGTCTCCCAAGGAAGTTAAAGCTGTACTTCAACAGTTGGAAAGGGGGGATGTTGACATTATCATCGGTACGCACCGACTCCTTTCACAAGACGTTGTTTTCAAAGATTTAGGGCTACTCGTGGTGGATGAAGAACAACGCTTTGGAGTGAGCCACAAAGAGAGCATCACCAAACTGAAAACCCATATCGATGTGCTAACACTAAGTGCCACGCCCATTCCTCGAACACTGCAACTATCACTTTCAGGACTGCGACCCGTCTCAACCCTCAACACACCGCCAGCTAGGCGTCAAGAGGTTGGTGTGCACATTATCTCCAGCAACACACATGTTCGTGAGGCAATTGAGTTTGAATTGCAGCGAAACGGGCAGGTGTACTACCTACACAACAACGTTCAAAGCATGGAGAGCATTGTGCACAAACTCAAAACCATGATACCCGAAGCCGTCATCGGCATGGCACATGGTCAAATGCCCATCAAACAACTAGAAGACACACTGCTCAGGTTTTACGCCGGCGAAATACAAATCCTCGTCGCGTCCACCGTCATTGAAAACGGACTAGACGTTCCCAACGCCAACACCATGATTGTCAACCAAGCACACATGTACGGACTCGCACAACTCTATCAACTAAAAGGGCGGGTCGGTCGAAGCTACCAAAAAGGGCACGCCTACTTATTCATAAAAGACATCACCGCTCTCAGCGAAATCGCTAGAAAACGAATACACACTATTCAACAACTGTCAGCTCTGGGAAGCGGCTTCAAAATCGCCATGAACGACTTGGAAATACGCGGTGCAGGCAATCTACTCGGTGCAGAGCAGAGCGGGTTGGCTGTCAAAATCGGGTACGAACTGTTTATCCGTATGGTGGAGGGTGCACTGGAGGAGATGAAAGGGCACTCAACAGACTTCGCCACTGTGGATATTGCCGCCGTGAGCATACCGTACTACATTCCAGCATCGTACATCGACGACACACGCGTCCGGTTCGAATACTACAGAGCACTAGCCGACGCCGACTCCATCGAACAAATGAACAACCTACTGTACGGCATGGAATCCACTTTCGGGGAATTCGGCGACGAAGTCCGCAACCTAGCAAACATCATGCTCATCAAAGCAAGGGGCTCACGCCTATTCGTTACCAAAATAGTCATCACAGCAAAACACATGAAACTCGAATTCTCCGACAAAATGTCATACAACATCGTCGACCTCATGGAAGCACTAGACGAAATGGACGCTCCGTTCACATTTGTCGCCACCTACGAAATAAGCATCATGTATGAACACAACTTTGAAACTATTCATAACCTGTTTAATCGCCTGCAGGAACTCATTGATGAGCAACGCGAACAGGAACAACGCGAACAGGACACAAACGTCAACAAAAGTGTTGATTGACATAGCAAACTATGATGGTATATTTGTAGTGTTGAATATGTAACCCGAAAAACTTCCGATAAGATACCGATAACGTAACAAATTACAAAACTACAAAACTACACAAGGAGATCAAAACAATGTCCTCAAACTCGAAAAAAGTATTAGTCATAGGTGGCGTTGCCGGTGGCGGTGCCGTCGCAACAAAACTACGCCGACTAGACGAAACAGCCGAAATCATCATGTTCGAAAAAGGGGAGTACGTCGCTTTCGCAAACTGCGGACTACCATACCACGTTGGCGAAACAATACCAAATCGAGACTCACTACTCGTCGTACAACCATCACTACTAAGGCAACGGTTCAATATCGACGTTCGACTAAGTAGCGAAGTGCTGAGTATCGACAAAGATGCAAAAACAGTAACCGTTGTGGACACCTCCAACGGCGAACGTCGCGAATACACCGAAACTTACGACAAACTTGTAGTGGCTGTTGGCGGTAAATCCATTGTGCCACCCATGGAGCTCCATGGCATCGAAATCGCACCCCACGCCACTGACGGCGTTTACACACTGCAAACACTCCCCGACATGGACAAAATTAAACAGATTGCCGACAACACTGACGCAAAATCCGTGGTTGTTATCGGTGCTGGCTTCATCGGGCTCGAAATCGCCGAAGAGGTACACAGACGTAACAAAAAAGTTACCATCATCGAGCTTGCCGATCAGGTGTTTGCACCCCTAGACAAAGAGATGTCAACACCCTTGCTCAACGAACTGCAAAACAGTGGCATTGACGTTAAGCTCGGCACAAGTATCACCAAAATTGTGAAAAACACTGACGCAACCCTAACCCTAACCACAACTAACGGCGAAACACTAACAACAGACATGGTTGTGCTTGCCATCGGAGTTGTACCCAACACAGATCTTGCAAAAAACGCTGGACTAAAACTAGGAGAAACCGGCGGGATTGCTGTGGATGATCAGATGAGAACTTCCGATAAGAATATTCTTGCCGTGGGGGATGCCATTGAAGTCCATCACATCGTTTCCAATACGAAAGTGCGACTGCCACTTGCAGGGAACGCTGCCAAACAAGGACGCATCGCCGCCAACACAATATTCGGACGCGAAAGCAAATTCGGCGGTGCAATAGGCACATCCGTATGCAAAGTCCTCGACTACACCGCTGCTGTTGTTGGCATTAACGAAAAAACCGCCACTAGAGCAGGCATTAACTACAAAACCGTTTACGCACACCCAGCAAGCCACGCCTCATACTACCCTGGCAGCGAATCCATCACCATGAAACTACTCTACAACCCCGACAACGGACGTATCCTCGGTATGCAAGCTGTGGGGAAACATGGCGTAGACAAGCGTATCGACGTTATCGCTGTGGCAATCAAAGCGGGGATGAGCGTTTTCGACCTAGAAGACATGGAGCTCGCATACGCACCACCATACGGCTCCACACGGGATGCAAACAACATGCTAGGACTAATCGCCTCCGACGAAATGCGTGGCGACGTTGTACACTGCTCCTACGACGATATTGCCACACCAACCGAAGGGCAGGTCATTATCGACACACGCACGCCAAGTGAATACGATGACGGACATATCCCCAACAGTATCAATATCCCCGTGGACGAACTACGTGGCAAACTTGGCGACCTAGACAAAAACACCGAATACCTACTGTACTGCAGAGTAGGGCTACGTGGGTACATTGCAGGTCGTATTCTGATGAACAACGGCTTCAAATGCAAAAACTTCTCGGGAGGCTACCTCAGATATATTTTGCACAAATAATATACTTTTATTGATACTTCTTAATTTGACTAAAACTATTTTTTCATGTACAATTGAAAAGATTAGTAGTGTAGCCTCTTATTCAATAGGTAACAATTAATAGTCAATAGTCAATAGCCAGTAGTCAATAGTCAATTAAAATAACGTGGAGGGTATATGTTGCATACGTGTGAAAACAACTTCTTAGACTACATCATCACCAACCAAGCAAAATGCTCTATTAAGTTGCGAAAACTCACCGTCGAAACATATATCCTCACATACTCACAAGCAGATATTGCCATTCGCGATACCAAAATGCGAGACTCTGTTATCCAAAAACACCAAACTGTCTGCATAGCAATACACTTCACCAGTGGCAAAAATATGTCCACATTTACCAAATCGTTCTCCAACATCAAAGACTACCGACTCGAAAACTCAACCACAAATGCACAAGATCGCTTCTACAACAACAAACTACGAAACAAATATGCCAAAATATCCATAATACTGCGAACAGGGGACAGACTCGCCGGCAAACTCGTATCCTACGACCAAACAACAACCCTCATTCGATCCGACAAAATACTCCACTTAATCTACAAACCATCAATCTACTCAGTACAGTAAACAGCCCCGCCAACCCCACACTCCGCCAACCACACACTCCGCCAGCCCCGCCAGCCACACACTCCGCCAGCCACACACTCCGCCAACCCCGCCAGAAATAACACCCAATTTATATTTTTACTTAAACTTGTCATTTTATGCTAACTCAAGTAAAATAACGCGGTGAATAATTTCATTAAAAAATAGGAGAGGTGATTAATTACCATGAGTACACAGTTTCAATTTCAAACAGAGGTGAGCCAACTGCTAAATATTGTAGTCAACTCACTATATTCAAACAAAGAGGTGTTCCTGCGAGAACTAATATCAAACTCATCTGATGCCATCGACAAAGCTCGCGTACTATCGCTCACCGACAAAAGTGTGGACGAAAAACAGTGGGAAATACGCCTGAACATCGACAACGATGCCAAAACACTAACCATCACCGACAACGGCATCGGGATGAACCTAGAAGACGCCAAAGTTGCACTAGGAACAATCGCACACTCGGGCACAAAAGCCTTCATGGAAAAAATGGCTGAAGGGGGCGACACTGCTGCCGACCTCATAGGACAGTTCGGTGTCGGATTCTATGCCTCATTCATGGTTGCAGACAAAGTAACAGTTCTGTCGCAACGTGTACCCGAAAACGGCAAAACATCCAAAGCCATCAAATGGGAATCATCCCTGAAAGAGGGTGCTTACTCCCTTGTCGAGCTAGACAACCCAAGAACAGAAGGAACAGAAATTATCCTACACATGGGAGAAGACAGCGACAACTTCCTCGAAACATACACAATCAAAGAACTCGTCAAACGTTACTCCAACTTCATATCATACCCAATCGTAATGCAGGAAGAAACTGTTGTGCCTGTTGACAACACCGATACTGATACTGATACCGATGCCGATGCTGATACCGATGCTGATACCACCGAAGAAACTACCACCGAAATGAAAGACGTTACACTAAACTCCATGCAAGCACTGTGGATGCGACCAAAATCTGAAGTTACCGACGACGAATACAACCAATTCTACAAACAACAAACAAGGGACTTCCTCGATCCATTCAAAACCATTCACTACCGTGCTGAAGGCACAAACGAATTCAACGCCATGCTGTTTATCCCATCAAAAGTACAGCTGGACATCTACTACAAAGACTACAAAATAGGACCAACTCTGTACGTGCGACGCGTGCAAATCATGGAAAACTGCGAACAGCTTGTACCCCTACACTTGAGGTTCGTAAAAGGTATTGTCGACAGCAACGACCTACCACTCAACGTTTCACGCGAAATATTGCAAAACAACAAACAAGTGGACATGATACGCAAAAGCATATCCAAAAAAATACTCTCAACACTAAAAAATACACTCAAAAATGAACGGGACGAGTATGCAAAATTCTACGGCGAATTCGGCAAAGTACTCAAAGAAGGGGTGCACTACGATATGGAACGCAAAGAAGACGTTGCCGCACTCCTACTCTTCGAATCAACAGCAACCGAACCCGGAAGCTTCACAACGCTGGACGAATACATAGAACGACTTCCCGAAAACGAAAACAACATACACTACATCACTGGGCAATCAAAAAGCCAACTACAAGAATCACCATACATTGAAGAACTACAAAGCAAAGGGATTGAAGTAATCTTTGGTACAGACGACATCGACGACATGATATTCAGAACCCTAGGAGCATTCAAAGGGAAACAACTACTATCAGCCGCCGACGCAACACCAAAAACAAACGACGACGATGACAACAAAGACGAAACAAAACTCTCTGACGAAGAAACTAGCTTTGTGGACTTCCTCAAAGAAGCCCTAACCAATAACGTATCCGACGTTGTACCATCCACACGACTACGTAGCTACCCCTCACTACTCACAAACCAAGGGTTCGCTCCCGATCCACACATGCAACGAATACTCGAATCCATGGGACAAGAATACACTCCACCCAAAAAAGGGATGGAAATCAACATGAACCACGAACTTGTGAAAAAGCTACAACAACTCCATGCCAAAGACGCAAACTCCGACGACCTGAAAGGGTATGCACAACTACTTTACGACAACGCCGTCGTTTCCGAAGGGGGAACACTGGACAACCCTGGGGACTACGTAAAAAGAGTTACAAACCTGATGACCAAAATACTCTAGCAATACTCTAGCAATACTCTAGCACAGCGTACTACTCACAAAACCAAACAAGTACGCAAACAAAAAGGGGAGGCACACGAACATGCTTCCCCTTTTTTACGCCTAATCCATGAAACACAAGCCAACAACAGCACCCTCACCAAGAAGACCACCGGCGAAGGCGAATATTAATGGCAGTGGGAATAACCACACGAATAACACACATCGCAACCCTCAACAGGAGACACAGGACCACCACACTCAGGACATGCCCCTGGGTGATGAACAACAACCGCCTTCTTGCTAGGCTTCTCCCTTGGAGTAGGTGGCGTCGTACCCTGTAAAAGGGCATCCATCATGGACGTATCGTTATCATGCTTGCGACTTGGTGATATCATAACATTATCTTCGTACACCTCTTCCAATGCCTTGCCCACAGCGTCAGCACATGAAAGCACTTTGTTTTGACCGAACCCGTATGGCATATGGCAGGATATCCCTTTGAGCTGTCGCGATATCTTGTCCACACCGATACCCGCACGCATGGACACAGACACAAGACGACCGATTGCCTCCGTGTAACTACTGGCACAACCGCCAACCTTACCCATACGTGTGAATACTTCAAAGGCGTTCCCGTCCTTGTCCATATTTGTGGTAACGTACAACTTGCCACAACCTGTCATCATCTCCATGGTTTTACCCACAAGCACTTTGGGGCGAGCCCGTACCACTGGCTTCATTTCGTCCGTGCTAGCGAGGAGGGTAGCAGCACCCCCAACACCAACAGCAACGCCACCAACAGCACCACTTGCCGAAACAGGCTCAGGTGCCTCCGTCGTGCCCTTGTGGACGTAAATATCGATGCTTTTGCACCCCAAGCCATGGGCATGAATAATCGCACTCTCAACATCATCGTGGGTAGCGTTCTCCCCCATGTTGATTGTTTTGCTCACCAAACCATCAGTATGCTGTTGAAAAGCCCACTGCATGCTAATGTGTTCGTCAGAGGCAACATCATAGGTTGTTACGAATACATTTCGCCATTTCTCCGGCACATCCGTAATACTCTTCAAGCTACTCGCATCGGCGATGGACTCCATAAGCTCTTGCGAGTAAAAGCCCTCACTATTCGCCACGTTTATGAAGTTGCGGTTGGACTCTATCGACTCTATTGAGTCCGTTGAATTCATTGCTGGCGTGTTCGTATCTGAACCACCAACAACACGACGGTGAGCAATACTAAAGTAAGGCTCAATACCCGACGACGCATCAGCAATAATCGAGATGGAACGTGTTGGCGAGATGGTCGTGGTAGCAGCGTTACGCATGGCAGAATAACCCATATCAGGGAACGCAGACTCCGCAAACCCAACAAAAGAACCACGAACCGTACCCAACTCAGCAGACTTAACACGACTCTCCTTGCGGATGAACGCCATAACTTCAGAAGCAATGGACAACGACTCAGGGGAACCGTAAGACACCTCCAACAACGCAAACATATCTGCAAGCCCCATAACACCGATACCTATCTTACGACTAGACGTTGTCGCCAACTCTATCTCAGCAGTGGGGTAACGCGTCATGTCAATGAGGTTATCCAAGAAGTGGGTCGCAACATGCACCGTTTTACGCAAACCATCGTAGTCCACCTCGCCACCAACAACAAACTTACCAAGATTAATAGAGCCAAGGTTGCACGACTCATAATTCTGCAAACTACCCGCACCACCATCATCAAAAATAATACGCGGTGCCGTGCCACTGTTCTCAACGGTCAAACCTACAATCTTACCCAACATACCACGAGCATCATAACTACCAACAACCTCACCCGTAGAAGGGTTGCGAAGATCGTAGCTCCTGCCCAAGCTCACCGCCTCCATAAACGCACTATCCATAACAACGGCAAGGGTAAAACTCGACAAACTAAACTTACCACTAGACTTAGCGTAAATAAACTCCTCAATATCAGGGTGGCTCATGTGGAGCCTCGCAATATTCAAACCGCAACGTATCCCCGTATGACTAATGGTCTCTGTCGCAGCGTTGAACACACCCATAAACGACACAGGACCACTGGACACACCCTTGTCAGTAGATGCCAACATATTACTAGGACGCAAATGGGAAAATGAAAACGTTGTACCACCACCCGAACGATGTATTATCGCCGTTGTTTTCGCCGAATCAAAAATTTCACCCAAAGAATCACCAACAGGTAACACAAAACATGCCGAAAGCTGTTGCAAATAGGTGTTCGCATTCATAAGGGCAGGGGAGTTCGGCAAAAATCGCAAATTCGCCATCTCATCGTAAAATATACCCGTTGTAGAAGCAACGTCAGAGTCGCTTGCACCGTATTTAGCGTCCGCTAATGCCAAATTGGAAGCAACACGAATAAACATCTCACGAGGCGTCTCAACAGTGCTGGCACTAGCATCACCAAGGACACCATTATCCTCAGCAGGCAACCCACGCTGTAGGTAACGTCTCTCCAAAATAGACAGTGCGTTTTGAGTAAACTTCGGCTCAGTGTTAAACATACTTATTAACCCCTAAATAATTGTATTCGTAACCCGCAAGAGGGTAGGTGCGTTGTGTGCGTCGGTGTGCGTTGTGTGCGTCGGTGTGCGTTATATGCGTTGTGTGCGTTGTGTGCGTCGGTGTGCGTCGGTGTGCGTTGTGTGCGTTGTGTGCGTTGTGTGCGTCGGTGTGCGTTGCATGCGTCGGTGTGCGTTGCATGCGTGCGGAATACCTTCGCAACCAACACTTCCATTCAGAAAGCAGTTAAACACGTTGCACACACGCAAAGAAAGAGTGTTTTTTATATAACATTGTAATTTTAACCAAGCAAACACTGTTATGAAAAACAATATAATACTGTTTGTTTAAATACTAAGCACTAAACCCCTGCTATTACTCGCACACAGAACATTGAGAACCGCAGGGCAACGGCTAACACCAACATCGTACGGGAAAATATACTCAGAAGGTGCCCAAACAAATAATCATAACTCTACTCGGTTCAAAAACCACCACACGGGAACACATCCCCCGCCTTAAAGATTATGCTGGACTGACTAGTCCACAACTGCTAACATACAGGCAAGGAATAAACATGGAGGCAACGTAAACATAAACATGAACAACCTCAACCCTAGCCAAAAGAGACACAACATTCAACAAAACATAATCGCCAAAGCCTCCGTACTTTTCCGCCAAAAAGGGTACGACGCAACCTCACTAAACGAAATTCTAAAGGCGGCAGGGGTCTCCAAATCATCATTCTACCTCAACTTCGCCTCAAAAGAGGAGCTCGGCGTCGAATACCTAACGCGAAGGCAAAAATCCTCTCTGGAAGTTATCAAAACCCTCATGGAACGCAAAACCGACAGCATTTCTAAGGCTACAGTGGTGTTCAATTACGCCAAAACACTCTTCAACGACGACATAAGCCTCGGGTGCCCCTTCATCAGCACATACATGGGCACAAATGCCACCATCTTAGGCGACGAAATGAGCAGTATTGTTGCTAGCTACAAAATTGCCCTGCAGGAGTGTATTTACAGTGCCCTCGAGCCCCACTTTGTCCATAGTGGAGCCACTTCAAAGACCTACAAAGCTAGCCGGCAGACAATCGCAACAGCCATATACCTACTGTACGAGGGGGGCATCGTTGCCAGCACCATCCATAAGGACACTAGCTACATCGATACCGCCAAAGACACTGCAACAGAGCTGTTGTACGCTTACACAAGCAGGAACAGCGGGGCAACAAGGTAGGGCAAGGTAGGGCAAGGTAGGGCAAGGTAAAGCAACGCAGAGCAACGAAGGTAGGGCGGGCACAACACCTGTCTGTGGTAAATTATTCCAAACGTGTTAATTTATTCCAAGTGTGTTAATTTATTCCAAATGGAATAATCTATTCTGCACCTCTGAAAGGGCGTCGTTACGGTGTATTTATAGAATAATTTATTATAAAGCCACACGCAAGACCGATGGGGAGCCACACGCAGAGCCACACGCAGAACCACACGCAGAACCACACGCAAAACCCTAACAGAACCCTAGCCGAAACCAAGAAATATCAAGAACTCACCCCCAATATAATATACGTGCATACATACATACTGTTGACAAATTGATTTATTAACTGTAAAATATATCTAATTTATTAATATTTTTTAACCTTTAGTCGAGGCTCCACCCTTAACCATCAACCGTAAACACAGGCAGGACGGCTACATTACCCCTTGCCCGACGAACCACACTAACACTAACCACCCTCAGAACAAAAAACTGGACTAAAGTGTCAACAGGAGACCGAACATGGCAAGTAAAGCCTACAAACTAAAACTATTTTTCCCAAAAGGTTCCGAAAATCTACGTGAAAAGCTCTGGCACAAGCACAAAGAAGTAAACCAACTCGCTCGAGAGTACGAACTGCTCCTGATACTGTTTCGTGGCGAATCTCTACGCATGAGGGCACACCCCGAATTTCGCGTACACCTCGGCAAAGACAGTGCCAAATCCGACGCAAACAAAAATGCAGACGTACGCAACCACAACCCTCTCGCATACGGCATTCACAACGGCATTGGCGTGCAAAACTCGATCAACTACGACCTACTCAGGTGCCTCTCACACATCAAACCGCAAATCCAAAACGAAATGGGACAAACCATAGACGACGACAACATTGTTACCGATAGCACAAAAGTACTCTACTTCTACGACGCCAACGAAATCAAAGAAGCGGGGCTCAAGTTCGTACGACTAAACCAAAAACGTATCGCCGAACTAAACCTAGAAGAGTACCAGAAGACCACTAAGGCAAACGTAAAAGAGATGGATGCCGCCCTTGAAGCACAAAACCGCATGAAACTCGACAACGAAACAACCCGAGGCACCGACGAAGATATCCTCAAACTCATCAAAGCATACCACGACTTCATCCTGCCCGAAGCGGTACTAGAGGGCAAAGACAATCCTGACACTAACGCCAAAAAAGGCAAACCTGACACTAACGCCAAAAAAGGCAAATCTGACACTAACGCCAAAGGTAAACCTGCCAACTCATTTGGAGGCGAACCATCGTTTTTGTACAACTTCTCCTCTGAAGCAGGCACCAAGGCCTACATCGGCGACGAAACTTACGCCACACTAGAGAGCATTATTGCAACTCTTGACGCTGGCAAAATCGAAAAATTTGACGATGATGGTAAAAGATTCGATCCGAAGCAGTTCACCATTTCAGCAGAGGCACTGGAAAAAGCTGGGAGCATAATGAACAAAGGCGACTTCCACATGGGTGTCCATACACTAATCAACAACAGAACAGGGAACACACCCGGTTGGCTCAAAGATCCATACTTTACGCAATGGTACGAAGGGTACAACCAGGGTCGACTAATGCCCCAAAATATGGCTCAAGTTGAATGGATAGACACATTCTACAGCAAACAAAAAGAGCAACATGATCTTAAAGCTAAACTAGATAGGGGACGCATTCAAGAGCTGTGCATTGTGCCATGTATCAACAACACCACCGGCTCTGTTCCCATGAAAATGTCCCGCATCGTTGCCATCGAGCACATGAAAGCGTGGACAACATGGGTGGACAAAGCTGAAAAAGCCCTCAAAGATGCAGGCGACCTCATAGAAAAAGGTATAAAGACCATAAAAGAGCAAACCCATGGCGAAAAAGCACTCCAAGATATTGGCAACTATGAAGAGGAATACACACAAACACAAAGCAAAGCCAGTGGCAACCAAGCAAAAGAAAACTTCA
>CAMZNJ010000062.1 GCA_947313825.1 uncultured Deferribacteraceae bacterium
CCCCACCACGCCACGCCCACAAGCACCACGGACGGCCGTACCGACACCCACCTGCACACCTGAACACAAGCATCACGGACGTACGCACGCACACCTGAACACACGCACCACGCCACGCACACAAGCACCACGGACGGACGGACGCACACCTACACACCTGCACACCTGAACACCTGCACCACGCCACGCACACCTGCACACCTGCACACCTGAACACCTGAACACAAGCATCACGGACGTACGGACACACACCTGCACACCACACCACATAACGAAAAAGGGGGCAGGCTTTTCACAGCACTACCCCCCCTTCGTTGCAACAATTATTTACTCATAGTAAACAAACAGCACTCAGTGTCCCATTACTTGCCTTCAGGTGAATCTCCCGACTCCCCTTGAGCTTTGTACAAAGCTGACAAATCTTTCAAGTACTGGAAGCGATCTTTGTAATGCTTGTCCGCAACATCTGTCAGTGCGTCAAAACTGTCTTTGTGCTTCTTAGCCGTTGTGCGGAACCTGTTCTCCATGGCGAAAAACTCACTAACATGCTTTTTGCCCAAACGGGAATCCAGCTGTAGTGGAGATTTTTTGCCACCAATCAAACGAGGATCAAACCTAAACAGTGGCCAGTAACCTGTTTCGATGGCAACCTTCTGATGTTCCACCCCTTTGGACATGTCGATACCGTGTTCGATACATGTGGAGTAAGCGATAATTAGGGATGGTCCGTCGTATGCTTCTGCTTCGATCATGGCTTTCAGAAGCTGAGTGGGGTTCGCAAGGGAAACATAAGCAACGTACACGTGTCCGTAAGTCATCATCATCATGCCTAGGTTTTTCTTGAATGAAACTTTTCCATCAGCGGCAAACTTGGCTGTCGCACCGAACGGTGTGGATTTGGAGGCTTGCCCGCCAGTATTGGAGTACACCTCTGTGTCCATTACTAGTACGTTGAAGTTTTCGGATGTGGAGAAGATGTGGTCGAGTCCGCCGTAACCGATATCGTATGCCCATCCGTCGCCTCCGAGCATCCAGAACGATTTGCGTATGAGGAAGTCGGTGAGTGAGAGCAGGTTTGTTGCCTCTTCAGTGTTGAGCTTTTCCAGAATAGTGCGTAATTCGCTCACACGTTTGCGTTGTTGTGCGATGTCGTCGGTGGAGTCTTGTGTTGCGTTTGCGATTGCGTCGCAGAGTTCGTCATTGCCGATGGAGCTCCTTAGTGCATGGAGGCAACGCAAGGCATCTTTGCCCATGGTGTCCACGGTGATTTTCATGCCGAAACCGAACTCAGCATTGTCTTCGAACAGTGAGTTGCCCCACGATGGTCCGTACCCTTCAGAGTTGCATGTGTATGGTGATGTGGGCAGGTTTCCGCCGTAAATGGATGAGCACCCTGTTGCGTTGGCAATCATGAGTCTGTCGCCGAATAGTTGTGTGAGTAGCTTGACGTACGGCGTTTCGCCACAACCGGCACAAGCACCTGAGGCAAATTCGAACAGTGGTGTTTTGAGCTGAGAGCCTTTTACAGAGGACAGGTTGATGAGCTCAGCAGGTGGTTCGCTTAGGGTTAGGAAGAAGTCGAAGCTTTCAATCTCCTCCTCTTTGTGCTCGATGGGGTTAGCCATGTTGATGGATTTGCGTGTTGGGTCGGTTTTGCTTGTTACGGGGCAAGCTTCGATGCACAAGTTGCACCCTGTGCAGTCCAGCGGTGATACTTGCACAGTGTAGGACATGTTGTCGAACCCTTTGCCTTTGGCTTTGAGGGCTTTGAATTTTGATGGTGCCCCTTCAAGCTCTTCGTTGGAGTATGCTTTCGTGCGTATTGCGGCATGTGGGCAGATGAATGAGCAGGCACCACATTGAATGCATAGTTCTTCGTCCCAAATTGGTATTTGCATTGCTATGTCGCGTTTTTCTAGTTTGGATGTACCGATGGGGTATTTGCCGTCCAGAGGTAGTGCTGACATTGCTAGTTCTTCGCCCCTTTCGGATACGAGGAATGCTGTTGTTTCGCGGATAAATTTGCTATCGCTATTGGTGGCGTGTGCGTTTAGTGCGAATGCTATTTCGGCGTGTTGTTCTAGATCTGCTTGGCTTTTGTTGAGTGTGTAGTCCACTTCTTCCAGCCTGTCGCGTCCTTGGTCAACAGCTTGCATGTTCATGTCCACAACTTTGTCGCCGAATTTGCCATACGCTTTGCGTGCCATGTCTTTCATGTATTCCACGCTTTTTTCGAATTCGAATCCTAGCCCTTCGGAAGCGAGTTTGAAGTATGCTGTTTGCAGAACGAGGTTGTATCGGCGTTTGAGCCCGATATCACGTCCGATACCCACAGCGTCGATTACGTAGAACTTCAGATTTTTTGACACAATTTGTCGACGTACTATTTGTGGTAGGTGGTTCCATACGTTTGCGGCATCGTATTCGGAGTTGAGTAGGAAGGTTCCGTTATCTTTGATATTTTTGAGCATGTCGTAAAGTTCGAGGTATTCGAATTTGTGGCATGCGACGAAATCCGCACGTGTGATGAGGTATGGGCGTCGGATGGGTTTGTCGGAGAAGCGTAGGTGCGATATTGTTACTCCACCAGCTTTTTTGGAGTCGTAGGAGAAGTATGCTTGGATAAATTTGTCTGTGTTTTCCCCCACGATTTTTGCTGTGGATTTGTTGGCGGAAACAGTACCGTCGGAGCCGAATCCGTAGAACATTGCTGAGTAGGATGACTCGTTACTAATGTCCCAGTTTTTGTCGTAATCGATGGACGTATGACCAACATCGTCGTGTATTCCGACGGTGAATGATGGTTTTGGTTTGGGTGAGGCAAGGTTGTCGTACACGGCTTTGACCATTGATGGTAGGAAGTTGTGTGAGCCGAGTCCGTAACGTCCGCCGATAATGTACGGTGTTTGCAGGTTGGCAAACTCATCGTACTCGCGGGAACGGTTGTATGCCGAGACAACATCGAGGAATAGGGGTTCGCCAACGGATCCGCTCTCCTTGGTTCTGTCCATGACCGCAATGCGTTTGACCGATTTAGGAACAGCCTTGAGGAATGCTTCTGTGGGGAACGGTCTGTAGAGGCGAACAAGGAGAACGCCCACTTTGTAGCCATGCTCAGCGTTTAGCTCGTCAACAACCTCTTTGAATAGGTCGAAGGATGAGCCCATTACGACAACAACATCTTCTGCATCAGGGGCACCGTGGTATTCTACAACGCCGTATTTGCGTCCTGTAATTTTTTCGAATTTGTCCATTTCGGTTTGCATAACGTCGACCATGGCGTCGTAGACAACGTTTGCACGTTCCCGTCCGGCAAAGTATATGTCGGGGTTTTGTGCTGTTCCGACAACGTGTGGGTTTTCCGGACGAAGACCAGCAGCACGATGACGACGCACGGCAGAGTCATCGATCATGGCACGCATGTCGTCGTGGTTTAGCTCTTCAACTTTTTGTATTTCGTGGGAGGTACGGAAGCCGTCGAAGAAGTGGATAACAGGGATACGGTTGATGAGTGTGGCACTATGTGCGATGAGAGCCATGTCCATTGCTTCTTGCGGGTTGCTTGAGTTGAGCATAGCCCAGCCCACTTGCCTTGCTGCCATAACATCTTGGTGGTCGCCAAAGATGGACAGTGCATGTGCTGCGATGGCTCTGCTTGCAACGTGAAACACAGCGGGAGTGAGCTCACCGGCAATCTTGAACATATTGGGGAGCATGAGCAGCAACCCTTGAGACGAGGTAAATGTTGTGGACAGGGCACCTGCCTGTAAAGCACCGTGAACAGCACCGGCAGCACCAGCTTCCGATTGCATTTCCACAACTCGAGGCACACTGCCCCAAATATTTTTGTTGCCAGCGGCACTCCTAGCGTCAGCATCTTCGGACATTGAAGAAGACGGTGTAATGGGGTAGATGGCAATCACTTCGGTTAGCGAGTGAGCAACATAAGATACAGCGGCATTAGCATCTATGTTTAGCGTACGCCTTTTTGTAGTCGACATAGTATTCCTCCAAGGGTGTATGATATTTAGTAATGCAATACATTAAGGTATTTTGGTTAGTTAGTTGCCCCCCCGACACAGACAACGTCCACATGGGGGTGGAACAAACATTCATCATAATTGTAACACAAGAAAACACCTCACACAATAGTAGAGTAGGTTTTTACAATATAATTATACATATGCCTAGCCGCTTCAGATTTAGCCGATGGGGGTCAATACCTACGGGCATCCCCCACATTACCGTTAATGTTGCCTACTTTTAGCATTTTTTAATCTTTATCCCCACACGCAAAAATAGTATGGTAATATTCGTATCTATCTTTTATAATAAACTAGGTGTTTGCTGTGGGCATTCGTACCCCCTTCCCTTCAGTAGCAAAAATATTGACGCTAACCTCTGTAAAACAGCTACCCGTTGCACTATTATAACTACCGTACGCAACCGCAAAAATAAACAAAACCATGCAAAACACACCACTGCGAGGTATATCCGATTTAATATGAAAATCAAACAGCATATTCACGGTATCATCTACTCCACAGGACAAGTTGCAACACAGCAGTACATCTACCTTGCAATGTGCCTCTACCTCGCTAGCTTATCAGCATACCACACCCTAACCCTGTCTTTCTTAAAGGGGCACTCCCTCGCCGTGCTCAGAGGTGCCATGTACCTTTACGGTGCCAGTGCCACCCTGTCCACAATTATCATCGGACTCATACTGTCGTTCAGCATCTCCTACCTTGTGGCACTCACACTCAATATCGAACCCAACTACGCCACAATCCTAATTAACGACGTAATACTCATGGGCATCATCCCCACAGGGATATCCATCCTGTTTGCCCTGAAATACTCATCCCGCCTCTACCACTCCACACGACAAATGTCTAGCAGGGGCGAATTCCGAACCATGCTAGCACTAGATATTAGCCCGTACCGACTCATCTTTACACCGCAAATTCTCGCAGGCATACTCACTGTTGTAGCACAGTCTATTACCATGGCATTCATCTCGGTTATCGTCATGAACATCATGGTGCCCTCCATTGCCGGTGTTACTCGAGAGTACTTCAACTTTATACTAATCAGCTCCATCAACCCCGGTGATATTGTACAGTTCCTCGCCATATGCACCACCATGGGGCTTGCACTCACAGTATTCCCCATCCAAGCCGCATACGCCGTGTCCGACTCCTTCAACAGAACCGAAAGCTTCTACATCGCAATGATGAGCATATTCTACTCCCTAATTATAATTAACGTTGCGGGGGCTATTATATGATATACGTTCACTACTTCCAAGATTCCGAAAAATGCACTAGCATGCAAAATACTCTCTTCGACCTAGTAAAACAATCTCGCGAAGTCAGCCTCGTCGCACCCGAATTCCCACTACTCAGCGGCGTTACCGTACTAAACAACATAACACTGCAAGCAAGATACCTCTACAGCTCAAGCCCCAAAAGAGTCAAAGTTGACACAATTAATTTACTAAATAACTTTTCTATGCTTTACATTCTCAACAAATACCCTGATACTTTAAATAGTTACGAACGATTTGTTGCCTCATACTTGCAAGCAATATACATACACCCAAACACTACCATAATTATAAAACCCGCTCAGATGCTAAATTGGCAACAACAACAACTCGAAAAATTCTTTTCGCACATGCCAAACATACTAAATACAATAATTATCGAAGATATTGCTAACAAAAAACTTTACGACAACATAACAATAAACAAAGAGGTTGATTTTTATCAATGGCTAGACTCTCTCAAAAATCTATTGAGTATCGCGTAGGACTATTCCTACTAATACCACTAACTGTGCTTATTCTTGTCGGACTCACCGTGGGGGTAAAGAAAAACCTGTTCTCCTCCAAGGTCAACCTGCAAATCTATGCAACTAGCGGTGAAGGGCTAACTATCGGCATGCCCATAAAATTCTCAGGCTTCACCATAGCCACTGTTCACAGTATCTCTCTACGTGGACAAAACCAGATAGTACTACAAGCAAAAATACCAAAATCATACATGCAATGGGTACGTATCGACTCTCACATGAGGCAAGGTATCTCCATTTTCGGATCATCATTCATCGAACTTTACGGCGGATCAGTATCAGCTGTCATCCCTTCCGAAGACACACTCTACATTCTCGACCAAAGCAGCTCACTCGTCGACATTACAAAAACAATCGCACCAATACTGAGAGACGCAGGTGGAATAATCAGCGACGTCAAAAACGTTACCACAAAACTCTCAGACGACGATAGCGACTTCAACAGATTCATCGCTGGACTCGGTGTCATCGGACAAGACCTGACTAGCGAAACAGGATCAATCGGCTACTTTGTACGAAGCAACGAATTCCGCGTATCTGTATCCAACATCGTCAACAACCTCACTCGCATCACCGCCTCACTAGACTCCACAATCGCATCACTGGAAAGCATTGCAGCCGACACAGCCCTTTCCACACCCGTAATTCTCGAACAGATCGAAAACGCTAGCATATACCTAACACCAATACTCAGCGAAGTTGACACACTACTATTCGAAACAACAATACTCATCGACTCGCTACAAAACTCTTGGCTCGTTGGATCGCCAAGTAATCCACAATCAACCACACGATCCATATCCCTCGACTAAAAGGGAATCACTTAGTATAAAATAGTATGGAGCTTTCTCGATGGTGAAGCATAAACTTGGCAATAACAAAAACGACCACAACCGTAACGCAAAACCACAACAACGAAACTTCACCGTCATCGCAATGATAATCGTTGCAGGAATTGCACTAACTGCATGCTCCCTAGGTGGCTCAAACAAGCAATTTGTGCCAACAGCCATACAGCACGGACACTCCATTGCACAAAAATCTGTGGAAAGATACTTAACAGGACAGATAGTCGCTTCCGACCAAGGTATCAAAAGTGCTAAAAGCCAGTACAGCAAGCTAGGAGACTTCTGCAACGTCGCAAGACTCTACCTGCTACACTACCAAGTAAGGGGACTAGACAACATCTCTTTCGTCGACAACGCTAACACCTTCGCAACACTAGGCAACTGCAACGACGAACTCAACATCGTCAACTTTATATACGGCAACGACTACGTCGAAAGCCAGCTGCCCATGTTCTACCAAGCACTAGCACACTACGATCGCAACGACTACTCACACCAAGAATTTGTGGAAACTGTAGACTCAAACAAAGACCTCAAAGCTTTCACCAAAACAGCAGGGATTCGGCTCGCAGTCAGTCGCATGCTCAACGATCCCACAACCAACATACAAACCACCGAACAGTACATCACAACCATTCTAATACCCACAGACGAGGCATTCTCGTACACCACAAACCTAGTCAAAGACTACAAACTATTGAGGGCAGTGTACAATCAGCAGGGTCGAAATGTTGAGAAGATTGATGAAACAATTGAGTTAATTGATCGTGAGATAAATTATATTCGGTAACGCCGACGACTACTACGACGCCAGCACACAACGCCGACGCCGATTACGACGCCAGAACACGACAGCGACGCCGACTACGACGCTAGCACACGACAGCGACCACTACTCCGACGCCAGCACTCACAAGCACCTCGCCGACGCCGATTACGACGCCAGCACACGCCTAGCACACACAAGCACCTCGCCGACGCCGACTACGACGCCAGCACACGCCTAGCAGCATCCAACACAACACTTATCGTGTTCGCCTCAACCGACTGCATATTCTCCGCATTCGGTATCTCGTCGTGGGTGCGATTGATGATAACGCCAGCAACACAGCCAGCTCGTAACCCAGAGCTTGCACACATTGTTAGGAGCGTTGCCGATTCCATCTCAAAGTTTAGCACGCCCATGCTCTGCCACTCAGCCATTGAATCGCGGAACCTACGAACCACACGCCCCGAAAAGGTGTCGTAACGCTCTTGCCCTGGGTAAAATGTATCGCTCGAAGCTGTAACACCAACGTGAACAGGCAGTTTGTGGCTCTTGGCTGCCTCCACCATGCTAGACGTAATGGCAAAATCGGACACAGCAGGGAACTCCATAGGTGCAAAGTGGGAGCTAGCTCCATCTAAGCGAACAGATCCTGTGGTAACAATAATATCACCTACGTTTATGTGTGGCTGTATGGCACCAGTTGTACCGATGCGTAAGAAGTCCTTCACGCCAAGTTGAGCGAGCTCCTCCACGGCAATGGACGTGGATGGTCCACCTATCCCCGTGGAGCATACAACAACAGCCTTACCCGCCAAATGACCAACATACAGGGTAAACTCCCGACTGCTCGATAAAAACTTCGGCGACTCCAACCCCAAGGCTATCTTCTCTACGCGACCGGGATCCCCTGGTAAAATTGCTAGTTCCGCACCCTTCAAATCCTCTTTTGTAACGTTCAAATGAAATACTGACACTTCTTGTAACCCCCGACTTGTTGAAAATATGTTTATGTTATTGTTGCTATTGTTGCTGTTGTTGCTGTTCTTGTTGCGTTCAATTCAAAGGTGCAATTAGGAACTAGCGTTGCGAGGAGCTATTGGCTCACAGCTATGCTGTCCATATGGATGACACTGCTGTCCCCGTTGTCAAGGACACTGCTGTCCCCGTTGTCAAGGACACTGCTGTCCCCGTTGTCAAGGACACTGCTGTCCCCGTTGTCAAGGACACTGCTGTCTCCGTCCCCAATGACACTGCTGTCCCCGTTGTCAAGGACACTGCTGTCCCCGTCCCCAGAGGCGAAGGAGGAAGCGTTGCCGTCAACAACAGGGTACATACGCGTCGTAACAAGGGCTTGCTCACCGCTACCACTCTCCACGGTTACAGAAATCCCCACATTGCCCGGCTCAAGACCCACCACAGCGATACGACTAGGTGCTTCCGGATCTAACACCATAGTCGCTTTAGTGGTGTCAGACACCTCCCATGTGATGCTATCCAAGGACTTATCGCCACCGTTCGGTCCAAACGACCAGCTTACTGTTAGTATCAGACCATCTTCTGTGCCTATGGGTATCGACTCCCCAAGTCCAGCAATACGGATAAACCGTGTATCTTCAGAATCTAAAAGCAAGGACTCCAAGTCCCCGCAGGCAGTAATCGCAAGTAACAGAACCCCCAACGTTGCAAATATATATATCTTTTTCATTGTATGCTCCATAAGTTATTTTTAACCATAAAAACAGACATGTATGAATAAAATTAGTAGTAGTGTGTCGTAAATCTATCGAAAAATTACCACTGACAAGCTCCATACGCATCTCGAAAATAGAAAGGGGCTGCAGGCTCCTATAATTAAGATACCACAACCCCTTACTAGTTCGATATACTCTGCGAGACTATCAACGCAGTACCGTAAATACAAATGTAATGACCGTATGTTACACTACTAGCTCGCCTCTTGCAACACATTTAAATAACATGTGCAACTATTTCTGCAAGTGGTGTGCCGGTGTGATGCATACTACTTGGCAAGCCCCAAACTGCTCACGCCACTCCCGCCAGGGCTTGGCATCTCCTCGTCAACAGGATCCTTGAACCCGATGAAGTAGGCAGCAATAAACCCAGCTATGTAAGAGATAATCAAACCAAGGGCATGGTTAAGGAATGAACCTTGGGAATCCGCCGAAAGAAGCAACAACCCCGATATTCCGCCCGGAATGGTAACAGTAACCTGCATCATGGCTATCCAACCGCCACCGAATGCAGCACCGATACACGCCGCTATGAACGGTCTCCCCAAAGGCAATGTTACACCGTAAATGAGCGGTTCGCCAATACCCAAGAAACCAACAGGCAAGCCACTCCAAATAACCTTCTTGAGCCACACACTGCGAGTTTTAATCAGAACAGCAATAACTGCACCAACCTGACCCGCACCTGCCATGGACAAAATAGGCAACAACGCATTAACACCCGTTTGGTTGAGCATCTCCGCCATAATAGGCAGGAAACCCTGATGAATACCAAACATAACCAAAGGCAAAAATAACCCTGCCATCACAAAACCAGCGAAAAAACCACCCGTTTCGATCATGTACGTAAACGTAACCGTAACACCGTCGGCAATAACACCGCCCAAAGGTTGCAAAAACAGTAACGCAACAAACCCCGTAAAGATAATCGTAATTGCAGGACTAATAACCAGATCCAACGAATCGGGCACACGCTTACGCAAAGAACGCTCAACGTATGCTCCAAACGCCGCCACCAACAACACAGCAAATATACCACCACGACCCGGTAGCAAACTGTTGCCAAGTAGCTCAATATTCCCCAAACCGGGAGACATGATAATCGCCGCAAGTATGGCACCGATGGTAGGCGATCCGCCAAACTCTTTAGCCGTGTTCACACCTGTTAACACAAACATTACAGCGTAAATCGCACCACCAAACAACGCCAATGACATACTAATGTTTGGGAATATCTCGTTGAAGTCGGTGTAAGTGGACAGAGTGTTGTTGAGCCCGATGATAATACCACACCCGATAAAACCGGGGATAAGGGGGATGAATATGTTTGCCACACGCTTGAGGAACTTGCCCACAGGGTTGCCATACTTAGCATCCATGGCTGCTTTGTTGTCCTTAGCGTCTCCCAAGGAGGGAGCACTGTCGGTGCCCAAACCTTTCTCCAAGTCCTCCATGGCGTCCAGCACCTTGCGAGATGTACCCGCACCGAGAACAAATTGGTGCTCATCACTACTTTTTACGTAGCCACGAACACTACTGTGCCCCTTCATTGCCTCAAGTTGTGCCTTGCTTTCGTCCACGAAAACAATTCGTACCCGCGTCATGCAAGCGTAAATCTTGCTAATATTTTCCCGACCGCCAGACAACTCAAGCAAATCCTTGGCTATGTCTGCGTGGGAAGCTTTCTTTACTTTTTTAGAAGCCATAACTATTCCTCTCCTTTGTATTGAAATAAAACCGTTTAAATTCTTGTTTGTATTTTGCCATTAGCCTACGATTCCTGTGTTACGGCGAGTGCTTGGCGAATAAATCCGTTCTGCTGTGTTAGTATCTCCTCTGCTTTTGTGGCATCCAGCCCGGAAAGTATCATGAATATGGCTGTTTTACAGTGGCGTCCGCATTGATTCAGAGCGTTATCTGCCTCGCTATCGCTAACACCAGTAGCCTCAACAACAATATGAGTTTGGCGTTTAACCAGCTTCTCATTGGTTGCCTCAACATCCACCATTAAGTTGCCATAAACCTTGCCTATCTTGATCATGGAGGCTGTGGTGAGCATATTGAGAACAAGTTTTTGTGCCGTACCAGCCTTCATTCGCGACGACCCTGTTACCACTTCTGCCCCCACAACAGGGGTAATTGCAATGTCCGCAATCTTCGTCATCTCCCCATCAGGGTTGCAGCTAATGCTAACTGTCGTCGCTCCCAAGGATTTGGCGTAATTGAGCCCACCAATAACGTAGGGTGTTCGTCCACTAGCAGCAATGCCCACGAGTATGTCTTTGTTGGAGAAGCTTATCCGTTGCAAGTCGCTCACACAGAGCTCAGGGGAGTCTTCTGCATTCTCCACCGCCTTGAGGATAGCCTTTTCGCCACCGGCAATGAGCCCCACAACCATCTCGGCAGGTGTGCCGTATGTGGGTGGGCATTCGCTAGCATCGAGGACACCAAGGCGACCGCTTGTGCCGGCACCGATGTAGATAAGTCGACCACCGTTTAAGAATGCATGGCTAATTTTATCCACAGCTGTGGTAATGCTGCCTATCTCTTTGGCAACAACCTCGGGCACTTTTTTGTCTTCGTCGTTAATAATTCGTAAAATCTCTTCAGTGGACTTAGTGTCAATGTCCATGCTACTTTCGTTACGACTTTCCGTTACCATCCTGCTAATTTCTACCATAAGAACCTCCACGCCATTAATTACAACACTATTATTATTTACCCCGTTACTATGAATAAAAAATTTATAAATGTCAACAACTTAGAATATTTTATTTCAAAAATATTGCAAAAACACTTTTAACACTATACTTATGCAGAATTCTTGCTGTATAATAATGTTAGAATAACAACTACTCAAATCTAAGAGTAATTTTAAGGGGTAAAAATGGACACCGTAGCGTACATCAAAAGCCGAGCCGATTCCCTGTCCCAAACAGAGGCTCAAATCGCAAAATACATCTGCAAACACCCACAAAAAGTATCGGACATGACCTCGTCCGCACTTGCCAAAGAGCTCAATATTGCACAATCCACAATCATCAAGCTAATCCAAAAACTAGGGTACAAAGGGTACACCGAACTACGCATCGAACTCGCTCGCATACCCAACAAAACACCTGCACAAGAGATACACAACAACATCTCCCTCACCGACCCACTAGAGCTTGTGGCAACCAAAATCGGCATGGATAATCAACAAGCCATCGAATCCACATGCAAAAATATCAACTACAACACACTCGAACAGGTTATTGTTGCCCTGAAAAACAGTAACAAAATAATACTACTGGGCATCGGTGCCTCGTCGTTGGTCGCTCAAGACCTTGCCTACAAGCTTCTCAAACTAGGGAAATGTGCCATTCATCAAACCGACTACCACTCGCAACTCTCCATGTGTGCCACACTAAACAGGAACGACACCATTATCGCCATTTCACACTCAGGGCGTAGTGCTGAAGTATTGCTTGCCGTGAAAGAGGGGCGTAACCTCGGTGCCACAATTGTAGTCATCACCAGCAACTCACACACACCTCTCACAGATCTTGCTGACCACATACTATTCACTATTGCCGAAGAGGGGTTGTTGCGAACCTCTGCCATAGCCTCTCGCATTGCACAGCTCACAATTGTAGACGTACTATTTCTCGGACTAATCCAACGCGAA
>CAMZNJ010000063.1 GCA_947313825.1 uncultured Deferribacteraceae bacterium
GTTCGTCGGCAGTTCGTCGGCAGTTCGTCGGCAGTTCGTCAAAGCGTTACGACGCAAGCTCCTCGAGGTACAGAGAGGCACACCCAGCAGACATCTTTCGAATGCGACCGATATACGCCGCCCGCTCATTCACCGAAATAGCCGATCGTGCATCTAGTAAGTTAAACACATGGTTCGCCTTGAGGCAGTATTCGTAAGCAGGGATGGGCAGACCTGCCTCCACGAGGGCATGGCATTCGTGTTGGTAAGTGTCGAACAGTCCGAAGAGCATTGCGACGTCGGCATGTTCGAAGTTGTATTTCGACAACTGCACTTCATTTTGCAAAAACACATCGCCGTAAGATATGTTATCGTTCCACTTGAGGTCGTACACGCTGTCCACCCCTTGCAGGTGCATGGCTATTCGTTCCAAGCCGTATGTTATCTCCCCCGGAACCATCTCCATGGCGATACCCCCGACCTGTTGGAAGTAGGTAAACTGTGTAATTTCCATGCCGTCCAGCCAGACTTCCCAGCCCAAGCCCCACGCACCTAGTGTTGGGGACTCCCAATTATCTTCCACAAACCGAATATCGTGTTCCGAGCTCTTGATGCCTAGCATTTCCAAGGAGCCAAGGTAGATATCCACAATATCATCTGGCGAAGGCTTGAGAAAGACTTGGAACTGATGGTGCTGTTGGAGCCTGTTGGGGTTTTTGCCGTAACGTCCATCAGTTGGTCGTCGGCTCGGCTCAACGTAGGCAGCACTAAACGGCTTGCCCCCCAAAGAGCGGAGGAATGTTGTAGGGTTAAACGTACCCGCACCAACTTCAATATCCAAGCCAGACGTAACTATGCACCCCCTATCCGCCCAATAGCGTTGCAGATTCATGATAATATCCTGAAATAACATAGTGAAACCTCTAGTGTTGCAACAATTGCTCTGCAACATATTCATAATACTAAATATTACACAATTCTATACCCTTTGACAAACAAAATCTACTACCCATAAACTTTGTTACGCAATAAATTTGTGGATACCTTGGGGAGTGGTATGTTATAATTGGGAAAGATTTGTGCCAAAACAGAATGATAAACAACAGAGGTGAAGCGTGAGCAGTATTTTTACACTAGACGACGCCGATATACAAAGCCACAAGGTCAACCCACTCTCCCAAGGCGACAATATGCTGTGTGGCGTTTACACCGTCCTCAACCTCGTACGGCTACTTTACGGCATCAAATTCAAAGACTCAAACATACTACTACTGGACATGCTTAAACAATTCTGCACACGCGAAGGATGGATGGAAGAGTTGTTTATCCACGGCATAACATACGAACAGATGAGGTTCTTGGTGGAGCACTACAGCAACTACAAACTGCCCGATGAACAACAAACAAACATGAAAATCACATACCTAGACACGTTTAAAGGGGAGAAAGAGGATCTGTTTGAGATTGTGGAGAAACATATTGCCAAAAGCGACAACCACGTTGTGTTGCTACAGTACAAAAGCAGGTTTGAGCACTGGACAATCCTCAAATACGTGCAGGAGTGCTGCTACCACTTCTACGACTCATACGACAACACACCCATGTGTCGCAAAGAGTTCCACTTCGAGAAAACCATTGCCGACAAGGGTTGGTTACGCCCGCAACACACCATGTTGGTTGAGAAACTGACGTAACTGGTCAACACGACCGCCAGCACCGCCAACACGACCGTCAGCACCATAGACACGACCGCCAGCACGACCGTCAGCACGACCGTCAGCATTGCCAACACGACCGCCAACACCACAGACACGACCGTCAGCACGACCGTCGGTTACAAATCAACAATTACGCCTATTGAATAAACATGGGAGTAGAACCACGAATCGCTACCCTTGTAGTAATTGGAAAGCAGGAACGAAGCGTACAGGGAGTGCTTCCCCCTAGTGTAGTACCTTACCTGCCCACCGATATCGCTAACGATGGGTATCGCATTGGAGAGATCTTCCGTTTCTTGCATGATCCTAGTCCCTGTGAGCAAACCAATTTCCTGCGGTTTTCTATCCAACACAACATAAGTTTTAGCAGTAGGTCCTATGCCAAACCAGCGTACAGGTCGATAGTAGTAACTACCCTCTAACCCCACACTGTTGTACGACATGAAAGTCATGAGTTGGGGGTATTCAATAATTTTATCTATCCAGGTTATGGGGAAAGCACGCTTAAAACCGACACTGTATCGAAATTCGTGGTGGGGGTTCACAAGGGTGGAGAACCCAGCTGTAAAGCCTACTAAGGGGTATCTAACAAATGAGCCATAGGCGTCGGCATAGTTAGAGCGACCAAGCACGGGAACCTCTAAGGAGGCACTAAACGAAAGACGCGTAACAGCACCTGTTGTAGCGTTTTCGTCGTAGGGTACGCCAACATAACCTCTGCTATCCTGCGGGGGGGAGAGGGCAGGAGCCGAAACAGCAACAGATGCAAAACATAACATTACCGTAATTAGTAAACTACCCGCTAACACTTTTACTGGCAAACTATACGGTTGATATGAACTTAGCATAAGAGCTCCCCTGTTGAGTATTAATACAACACTAACACAAAAAGAGTTTCTTAGCAACATTAAATATCTACACCATATTATTCGCCATGAGCGTGAGCGTGAACCGTGCTCCATGCTCCACGAACCGTGCTCCGTGCTCCGTGCTCCGTGCTCCACGAACCGTGCTCCGTGCTCCACGAACCGTGCTCCATGCTCCACGAACCGTGCTCCGTGCTCCACGAACCGTGCTCCGTGCTCCGTGCTCCGTGCTCCACGAACCGTGCTCCACACTACACAGCTCCACCACTACACAGCACCGCACAGCAGTACCTCAGCCCCTAGTTGGTGTCAGCACCGAACAGGCGTGTATTTGTGATACGTCCTTTGATGCCGATGCCCATCCTTGTTGATTCGTACGGTTTGAGTCGGAAATTCATTTGCGAGTATCCCACGTACATGTAGGGGTTGAAACTTTCGCCGATGTTGGTTCCGAGTGTCAATCCTAAGTCAATTTTGTTTGCTTTGGCGACACTGCATGCGGTGTGTGTTTCTTCGCTACAGTCCTGCCCTGTGGAGGCGTACAGGGTTGTGAATGTTCCTGCCGTTAGGTATTTGTATGGTCGATAGGTGTAGTACCCTTCAACGCCCACGCCGTTCATGTACCCTGTTGCACCATCGGGACGGCTAGCCTCGGCTCTGCTATCGCCGTAATATGATTCCAAGGCTGTTAGTTGGTAGCCAATGTAGCCACTCAGCTCATGTTTCCCTTTGTAGATTTTGCTCAACCCTGCTGTTATGTAAAGGGAGCTGAGGCGTCCTAGGTTGGACAAATCATCGTTGGTGCTGGTGTAAAACCCATGGTCAGCATGAACACTGAATCCAAGGGCAATATTTGTGTCTTGCGTAACCTTATCACTATTTTCACTGCCTGTGCTGGCTTCTTCTGGTGCCGAAATGGCAATGCTTGCAACACTGAAAAGAAGTATTGCACAAAGCAACATACTTAGTCGTGTGATTGTGGTGTTCATAAACATCCCCCCTACGTCGTGCATATTACCAAACAAAATATAGGCATACAGCACCGTGCTTTCAAGTGGTTAGGGGTATTTACACGCAAAAAAGGGAGGGCGTAATAACCCTCCCCTGCTTTTGATTAGTCTGTTCGTGCTCTTAGGGAGCTGTGCTCACCGTACTAGAGTACTCGTACTAGGGTACTCGTACTAAAATACTATTAGTGCGGCTGTATCGGCATTGCGAACAGGGTTGAATATGTAATTGAGCCCCACAACTACACTGGTACCGTGGTATGGGTGCGAGTCGAAGTTCATTTGTGAGTACCCTAGGGCAACGAAAGGACTAAAGCCATTGTTGAAGTAGTAGTTCGCCGACAGTCCGGTTTCGAAACTGCTAGCCTTGGAGTAATCGCAAGTCATATTCTTGGAGCTCTCTTTGTAGAAGTTGTCGCATGTTAAAGCTGTGTAGCTTCTGCCGTTAACATAGGGTCCAAATCCGTAAGATGGTGATGGTTTGAAAACATACTCAGCACCTAAGCCCCCGCCTGAAAGTACTCCACCAGCAGCTGTAAAGAGATCCTTGTCAGATTTTGGTTTGTCTGCCGCTGTGTGCCCTTGGGTAGTGTAGAAGCTATCTTCGCCTAAGAGTCCGTATGTGGGTGTTATGTAAACACTAACCTGATTTTTCTCATTAAACCTGTACCCAATACCGAGCTTGTTGTAACCACTAGGCACTAAACCTAGGTCGAATAGGTTGTCGTCAAGTGTTGAGTAGTATGTAGCTCCAGCAGTAGCACCTAGAACAAGGAATACACCTTTGTCGTTGTTGTTTTCGGGTGCAGCCATCGCCACTCCTGATACGGTTAAAACTGCAACCATGGCAGCTAGTATTATATTTCTCATACTCTATCTCCTTCTTTTAAAAGTAGTGTACCGATTATATAACATGATAAACCCCTTGTGTCTAGCCTATTTATTTTACTGAAAAATAGGCTTAAAACTGTATGCAACTCCTAGCACCACGCCTCTGCCTGTAAAGCCTATGTCCCTTATGTTTGCGTAGGACTGTAGTAGACTAAGGTAGGCACTGAGCCCACTTTTGCCATAGTATTTTACAGTTAGATCCACATCGGCGTTGTACCCTTTGAAATTACGGCAGTTCTGATCGTAGAGTTCAGGTCGGTATGAGTCCGCCCCTACACAGGTCGTAACTCCCGAGGAGTAAGCTTGAACCCGCGACCCTATGCCCACATTGGGCACAACCCTGACAAAGTAGGCAACACCTACACCGAGCCCATCCATGGTGCTCACTGTTGTTGTGTAGTTTGAGGCGACGAGTTCCTCTTTGGACATAATATGTACTCCATCCCCTAATTCTAAGCCTTGGTAGCCAAAGAAGTATTCGAAAACACCTCCATTGCCACCAACTTTTTTGTAGGAGCCTATATTTACTCTGATAATACTATTGGAAGACGTCCCTGTATTGTAAACGGGATTATTCTTCTTTATGGCCGAGTAGTCTGAAAATCCTGTGCTAAAATCGATAACAATAGCTTTTTTATTGTTAACTACGCTGTCATCAGTTTCAGCAAGTGGCTGAGGCTTAACAGGCTCTTCAGGGTTGGGTATAACAACAACACTTGGTGCCCCATAGGCATGGGCAAACCCACCCAGTGTTAATACAAGTATGCTTCCGAATAGTATAATCGCCCTCATTGCTCCCTCCGCGTATTCAAGTTAATCAATCGTGTATTCTATTCTGTTACGACAAATGATGTGAACGAGCTTGCGAAGCGTGTTTGAATGCCCACAGAGTAGCCCACAGCTTCATACGGTTTGCCTCTCATGTTTGTTTGCGAGTAGGCGAAACCGACGTATGGCTCAACGTTGAACCTTGTGCGTAGCACAATGCGTGATCCTAGGTCGTAGTTGCTCGCTTTAACGTTGTAGCATTCGTGGAAGCGTTGTGGTGTTGTCGTTGTTGTGGCAAGGTATTTGTCGCTGTAGTCGTCCTTTGCACACACCATTCCTGTTGATATGTACCCCCCGACGTATGGGTTTATGCTTAGTGCGGGGAATATTCTGAAGCCGTATTCGAATTCTGCACCAGCACCGTTTAGGTAGCCTGCAATATTGTAGTAAGGCCAAGAGCCGTCCAGTCCGGCAAGCTCGTCGTCGGTAAGTATTCCGTATGCGTTATCGAGGTTTGTTCCTTGGTATGCGACGTAGAGTGTTGCTGAGTTGCGTCGGTTAAACTCCACCGACGACCCGAGCTTGACACGGAAGATGTTGGTGTCTATGAGGTTGGAGTAGTAGTCGCCAACATATGAGGAGCTGTTACCACTCCTGCCTGGGGAGAAGCTTTTGTATGGGAGGTCGTTGAACTCTGCTCCAATAATCATTGTGTTGTGGAAGTTGAATTCGCTTATGCCACTCGGCACAGCGTCCCTTTCACTGTCAAGAATTACGGTTGTGCCACTCGTTTTATTGTAAACAACAACATCTTCAGGTGCAGCAAAGGCGATTCCGCTTAGGGCAAGAATAAAGGTTAGCGTCGTTCCTATGGTTATAGATCTTATCATAATATATACCTCTCTTGAGCGTTATTTATTGCCATACTGCACATGCCACAACTGGTTAGCATATCTTCACAGTATGACCCGTTAACATCGTACCATAAATTCAAAACAACTGGTATAATTAATTTCACCCCGAAGGGCACCAGCCAACTTTTAATTTTTGAGTATCATTTTAAGACGCATACCGGAACCAAAGACTCATAAAAAATATCTTGACAATATGGTAATTTCATACCACTATAATAAATATTGAAGAAATACTAAATCAAATGAAGGAGAGATATTGTTATGAAGATTGGAGCTATAAAAGAAACTAAGGTGCACGAATACCGTGCTAGCCTTATACCCTCTAGTGTTGTCGAACTAGTACACCATGGACATACCGTTTTTATACAAAAAGGACTTGGAGACGCAATAGGATTTTCCGACAACGATTATAAAAATGCAGGGGCAACCATCATTGACACCGTCGAAGAACTCTTCCAACAATCAGAACTACTCGTCAAAGTCAAAGAGCCAACCCTCGACGAATGCCGACTGCTCACTAAATCACACACCATTTTTACATACCTACACCTAGCTGCCCTACCCGAACAAACAGAACTACTCAAAGAATCCAAATCCGCTGCCATCGCTTACGAAACCGTAACCGACACCAACGGAAGACTACCACTACTCGCACCCATGAGCGAAGTCGCAGGACGACTCTCAATACTCAGCGGATGCCAATACCTACTCAAAAGCAACAACGGCTCAGGTGTACTACTCAACGGCGTTCCGGGGGTCGCACAAGGTACTGTTTGCGTTATCGGTGCCGGAGTAGTCGGAAGCAACGCCATCGCAACAGCCATCGGTATCGGTGCAAAAGTTGTCGCACTTGACAGAAACATGAACAGCCTCAGACAACTCGACGCACTTTACGGCAACAAAATCACCACACTCTACTCCTCCAAAGACGCTATCGCAAAAAGTGTGGCTGAAGCTGACATCGTTGTCGGTGCAGCACTCATCCCTGGTGCCAAAGCCACAAAACTTGTTACCAAAGAGATGATCAAAACCATGAAAAAAGGATCAGTACTCGTGGACGTGTCCATCGATCAGGGCGGCTGCTTCGAAACATCCACACCAACAAGCTACGACAACCCTGTGTACGAAATCGACGGCATAATCCACTACTGCGTTGCCAACATGCCGGGAGGCGTTGCCAAAACATCCACAATAGCACTCAACAACGCAACAATACCATTCATCGTAGAACTCGCCAACAAAGGTATCTCAAAAGCACTCGCCGAAAATACACACCTCAAAAACGGACTCAATGTGTACAACGGCAAAATTGTGCACAAACAGCTCGCCGAATCCATCGGCGAACCGTTCGTTAGCGTGGACTTCAACTAGGTTACAGCACGGCTCGAACCCAACGTAATAGTAATACGAACGTTGCAACGGGGGGGCAA
>CAMZNJ010000064.1 GCA_947313825.1 uncultured Deferribacteraceae bacterium
TGTTTGACGTTTACGCCTAAATTTAACTTTTCAGAAACTAGGAGGTTTCTATAATGAAAAAACTACTACTTATGCTAACGGTCAGCGTTGTCGCTGTATCTTTGGTTGCATGTTCGCAATCTACCACCAGCACTGCCGATATTGAAAGCAGTGTCGATAAATACCTTACCGACGATATTCAATCCAATATCGGATCTGAAGTAGACGTTACCGTTACTAGCCTTGAGGAGATAGCCGAAGTCCCCGGATTCAGCTTCCTACAAGTTGATATTTCATTCGACCCATCCATGGGTATGCCCGCGGACACCTTCTACATTATCAGTGATGGCAAATATATTATCCCTGATGTTATCTCTTTCGAAAACCCACAAGAATCACTACTAACAATGTATATTACTAAACATACAGCAAATGCTGACAACTCTGCTGGTGTTGGTGCTCCCCTAATGGGCAACTTCGATTACGCTACACTAACCCCAATATACGGCAATGCTGATGCAGCTATGAAAGTTGTTATTGCTAGCGACTTCCAGTGCCCATACTGTGCTATTTTACACGATCAGCTCATGCCCCTACTAAACAGTGGCATGTACGACAACATTGCTGTGTATGCCCTTGAGTTCCCACTTGACAGCATTCACCCTAAAGCACGCCTACTATCTCAGATACACGTTGCCAGCTCCATGGAAGGGAACACACTGCTCACAGACCAAATATTCAAGTACACTGAGGAAAACGCTGAAACCCTCTCAAACTTTGCCGATGCTGATATACTCAACTACTTCGCAGATATGACCAGCGACCCAACAGCATTCATCGCCCTAGCAACATCCCAAGAGGTTATGGATAGGGTTAGTGCAAACCAAAATTACGGGCTATCCATAGGTATCAACAGCACTCCAACAGTGTTTGTTAATGGACAGCAAATCGACCTTGGCTCCAGCTCCCTGCAGGACGCTTTTGCTGCTGCAATGGCTGCACAGTAGACAGTATGCTGTAGACAGTAGGTCAACTTTTGTAAATACACATTTTTCGCCTCACGAGGTGTACCTCACGAGGTATGCCTCACGGGGTGTGCCTCACGGGGTGTACCTCACGGGGTGTACCTCGTAAGAGTAGCGAATTTTGTAGGTCGATAAAAGGGGGCTAGGTGTCGTTTAGATATCTGCCCCTTTTTTATCTTGATGGGAACAATATCAATGTACACAGAACACCAACTTACGACACCAATCTCCCCGCTCCCCACTACTCTTCTTGTAGCTTCTCTACGCCCCTTGTCCCTACTTGTATTTTTATTCATCTTCATATTAAGCTTCACCTTAGCCCCCAAAACTTTTGCTGAGCCCAGCATTACTAATCTTGATCGTGCTGTGGAAACCATGGAGCGTTTTTTTTACACCAACTACAAGGAGTACCGCATTAATACGCGAACTCAGCTCCTTGACACACCTTTTTATGCGACTAATATCACCATCCGCAACGATGCCATCTCTCAAGTGGTAGATTTTTATTCTTCCGACAAATACATGGCCATGCATATGTTTTACACCAAGTCGGGGATACGTGCCACTCGCTACAACCAGCTTGATGCTCGCCATAGCACTAAGCCATACTCCCCCCATGAGATTACTAAGTTTGTGAACAACTTTCTCACACTGAGTATTAGCCCCCTGCTTGAGTTCCAGTCCAGGGTAATTGAGCCTATCCCTGCCCTTCGCGGTTTCTATCTTTTGGAGGTTAGGGAGTACTACAACCAACAGTTAATGCAAACGTACACTGCTGTTTCCGATGGTGATGTAATAACTTTTGATCTCATCGAGATTGGTAGCGGTATTGAATACGGCGACAGGTATCGGTACGATAACCCGCCAGAAACATTTCAAAACATAGACTACAGTAACTACGCACTTATTTTTGGCAATGGTCGCGGTCGCAATAAGATGCTTATCGTTGCTAACCTCGACAATACCTACACAGGTATGCTCGTTCGCAACTACTTACCCTTATTCCGCCAACTCCCCTCCGTGGACATTTACCTCCTCCCGTTCCCCCAAGAGAGCCGCTATGTTAAGGGTCAGCTACTTACCAATATTTTTAGTGCCTCGAGGATAATGGGGCGTCAATCCATGGGCGAGGATTTCTTAGATACGCTCACCTCCCACAAGGTTAGCCAGCTCAATAGCACCGATACCCTGACCTACTTTGCCAATATGTCCAGCAACCCCGATCAGTTTCTGAGCCTTGTACAGTCCGAACGCATCAAACTTGCTTACGATAATATTGTGTTTCAGAATTTATACCTCAATGTTGATGTAACACCTTGGGTTATTTATAATGGTCATATTATTAAGGGGTACAATGAGGCCATGTTTTTATACCTCATGGGGAGAAACTAACAGCACCACGACTACGCACCACGACTACGCACCACAGTAATAAATTAAACTACTACTTAATTTACTCGAGTAACAGTTATGAATGAGATAAACAAGCTCCCCGCCGACATTAGCAACAAGATTGCTGCCGGTGAAGTTGCCGAAAACCCTATGCATGTTGTCAAAGAGCTAGTGGAGAACGCACTCGACTCTGGTGCAACTGTTATTCATATCGCCATACAGAGCGGCGGACTTCAAAGCATTATTATCCGCGACAACGGCATGGGCATACTCCCCGAAGACATGCCTCACACTGTGGAGCGTTTCTGCACCAGCAAGGTTAAGGATTATTACGACCCAACGCAAATAAAAACCATGGGGTTTCGTGGGGAGGCACTTGCGGCGATTAGTTCTGTTTCTGAGTTTGAAATACACAGCATGCGAAGTGGATACGACGCCAAGCGACTCACCATTAATTCCAGCACCAACTCCAACACTAACTCCAACACTAATTCTGCCGGTCAAGCTGTTGTAACGGATGCTGAGCCTATTTCAGGCACACGTGTCATTGTGCGAAACCTATTCTACAACGTCCCTGCACGACGCAAATTCTTGAAAAGTTCAGGGCACTACACAAGGGAGATAACGCGATTTGTCAAGCTATTCGCAACGGTCAACCTCGCCATGGAGGTAACCTTGACTAGCGATGCCAAAGAGGTTTTCACCATGAAGCAACACCTACCGTTTAAGGCACGGGCAGCCCACATGCTTGGCGTTAGTAGCCTCATCTCTGCAGAGATTGATGCAGATGAAACCACCGTTTGCCTTGTCGCCACAGATCCGACTATCCAGAAACCTCGTCGTAACGGTATTATGTTTGCAATCAATGGTCGCGTTGTTAACGATCCATACCTCACAAACGCCATTACGCAGGCGTATCACAGACTTATGCCCGCCAACACCTACCCCATGGCAGTTGTGTCCATTATTGTTGACAGCTCTGAAGTAGATGTGAATGTTCACCCCAACAAGCTTGAGGTCAAGCTTCTGAATCAGCGTAATGTGTTCTCATTGGTGCACCGTTGTGTGTTGAAGGCTCTGAGCACTGTTGCCATGGAGAATGTTGCCATGGAGAATGTTGCCCACGGCGGACACCACGGCGAGCACCACGGCAACATACAAGAGCAACGCAACAGAAGCCTCTACCCCTCAAAAAACTACTACGCCAACAGTGATGAGCTGTACCTCAAGGGGAAGAAGTACAAAGGGGAGGCACAGGGCAGTACCACTTCTGCAACCATCGACCCGCAAAGTGGTAACTCTTCAGGTTACTACAGCTATCAGCACGGACGTAGCACTAGTATTCCCCGCTCACCACAAGCCCATAACCCTGAAAGTAGTAGCCCCCTGCCGGAGTCGTCCCTGCCGGAGTCGTCCCTGCCGAGGGGTATGGCTAGCGACATAAACGGCAGTACCGTGCACAGTGGTAATAATACCACCGAAGCAACGTCCCCCCTTACCGCCTTGGCACAGCTAGACAACACCTTCATACTTTGTGCAAACCAACACAACGACCTTGTTCTTGTCGACCAACACATTGCCCACGAAAGGGTTCTGTACGAGAAGTTGCAGCTCGAACAAACCACCCACAAACCGACGATTCACTTACACACACCTGTGAGCATGGATGTGTCCCAAGAGGAAAACGACGCCCTTGTTGCGAATTCATCGTACCTACGCGAGCAGGGTTTCCAAGTTGAACACAACGACGATAGCCAAAGTATTCGTATTCTTCAGGTGCCCATGGAGGTTTCCAAGTCCGATGTGGCTCAATCTGTGCGTAAAATTCTTCACGAGCTCGCGGCTGACACCCCTGTAAGCAGACTCGATAAAACTAGCATGTCCCTCTCATGTCGCAAAGCCATCAAAGCAGGCGACGCCTTAGAGCTTCTCGAAATGCAAGACCTACTTCATCAACTATCACAAACATCCAACCCCCTTACTTGCCCACACGGACGCCCCATCATGGTGCGAATAAGCTTGGACAAAGTTAAGTCCATGTTTGGACGCTAAACAAAGACGCACAACTCTAGATGCGAACAGGAGACGACGCCTGAACAAAATTGCAGTTATCACAGGACCAACAGCCTCCGGCAAAACAAGCATGGGCATGCAACTTGCACAACAATCCAACACGGAGATAATCAGTGCCGACGCCTTCCAAATATACAAATACATGGATATCGGCACAGCTACACCGAACCACAGCGAACTGAAAACCATACCCCACCACCTAATCAACACGCTAGACCCAACAGAACCCTACTCAGCAGGTGCGTTTGTATCCCGATGCGAAAACCTAATCTCAGAGATACAAAAAAGGGGGAACACACCCCTAATCGTCGGCGGAACAGCAATGTACATCAACTCCCTAGTCAACGGAATGTTCCAAGAACCGGAAAAAGTTACTCAAACCAAAGCAGACTTCTACGAGCAACACAAACATACACCTGTGGACAACCTCTACAAACAACTGAAAATAGTGGACAAAACATACGCCGAAAAAATCACCCATGGCGATAGACAAAAAATAATCCGTGCACTACATATTTTCCAAACCACAGGGGAAACTTTTACACATGCACAAAAAATATTTCACACACAACCACAGTTTACTTACAACGTTTTTGTCGTCCCAAATCAACGGGAATTGCTCTACCAAAAAATAAATAATCGCGTCGCATTAATGTTCGAAAATGGATGGGTTGACGAGGTTCAAAACCTAATCAATATGGGGTACGAACCCAGCAATTCTAGGGGCTTTCAGGCGATTGGCTACACCGAAATATTCAACTACTTACAACCAGAAAATACCGCAAAACTACAAGATATTATCGACAACATTGCCACAAAAACACGACGATTTGCCAAACGACAACTCACGTGGTTCCGCAACTCAAACCTCTACCAAACACCAAACTATCCGCCACGAAGATAATACCATTTGCATTTTTTGTTATTTCCATGTTATACTTAAGTAGTCGTTACAGTAACTTATACAAGTTTAAATAAACGATATGGGGGATAGATAAGATTAGAGGGGGTAAACACACGATGGACACTAAGAAAGTCAACATTCAAGACACTGTTTTGAATCACTTACGTAAAGCTAAGGTGCCTTGTAGCATTTTTTTAGTAAATGGGGTTAAGCTAAATGCCGTTATTAAAGGTTTCGATAACTTCGTCGTTGTTGTTGACGACGGCAATACCAAGATGGTGTACAAACACGCTATCTCAACTATTGCACCAACACAACCTATGGATGACAGCTTTCAAAGCTTGATCAACAACGATGGCAAGAGCTAGTCGTTACCTTAGCCTAAATACTTGATAGAAAGCACCTACAGTATTATGCTCCATTAGTACTACTATTATAATAGTGGAGCTCAATCTGCCCAAGAAATACTACTTTCTCACAAGCTAGACCCCAAACTAAAAACTCTCCTTGCCCCTATTTGTTATCTAACTAAGACGTGGCAATATGGTATGGTATTAGGGTAAGCGTAGCAGCAACTACTGTGTACGCTCGCTACTGCTACTGCTATTATTATTGTGCGTCCGGGTACGCTAGATGCTCAAACACTCTCAACATCTTCTCATACTCAGAAGATTCGACCGTCAAATGCACAAACTCTATTTTGTCGCCAATCTCACTAATTATTGTGTCAGCCATGCCGTCGTTGTAGTTTTCACTGTACACAACCCTCGTAATGCCCGCGTTGATAATCACCTTGAGACACATGGAGCAAGGTTTTGTCGTACTGTACAAGGTGCAACCATCGGTAGAGATGCCGTGTCGAGCACAGTGTGCAATTGCATTCATCTCGCCATGGGATCCACGACATATGTGCAGCTTCTCCCCTGACGGTATGTTCAAGTCGTTGCGTAAACAACCCACCTCAGACGCATGGGGCAAACCAGACGGGGCACCATTGTACCCCGTGGCAACAACGCGATTATGCTTGACCAACACAGCACCAACAGCCCTGCGAATACAGGTTGATCTTGTTTTGACCATATGCGACATTAGTATAAAGTAGTCGTCCCAAGACGTGGCAGTATTGTGTAGCTTTGATACATTGTTCATTATTTTATTACACCTGAAAGTGCTGAGAGTTGGCACTTCACTAATATTTGCACTTCACTAATATTTAAACGTGGGGAACGAGGAAGCAAACTCCTGCACGTCCTTATTAATAGCCTCGATGGCAGTTCCACTCTCACGTTGTTCATACGCTTTGTTAATAAAATCGCCCACCTTAGCCATATCGAGAGTTCCAAAACCTCGACTAGTCATGGCTGGCGATCCGAATCGTATCCCCGCAGTAATCGTGGGCGAACTCGTATCAAACGGCACAGAGTTTTTATTAGCAGTAATACTTACGCGATCAAGCAGGTGCTCCATATCCTTCCCGGTAATCCCTTTAGAACGCAGGTCGATGAGTAAAAGGTGATTATCTGTGCCCCCGCTCAAAACATCAAACCCATGACCAACGAGGTTGTTCGACAACGACTGTGCATTAGCAATTACACGCTCTTGGTAAGCTTTGAAGCTCGGATCAAGTGCCTCTTTAAACGCCAAGGCTTTCGCACCGATAACGTGTAGTAGTGGTCCACCTTGGCTTCCGGGGAAAATGGAGGAGTTCATCTTTTTGGCAATCTCCTCATTATCGGACAACATCAAGCCACCACGGGGACCTCGCAATGTTTTGTGTGTAGTGGTGGTAACAAGGTGGGCATGTGGCAAAGGTGAGTTGTGAAGCCCTGCAACAACCAAGCCGGCAATGTGGGCAATATCCGCCATGAGAAAGGCACCTACTTCGTCAGCAATGGCACGGAACCGAGCAAAATCAATGGATCGCGAATACGCACTCGCACCCGCAATGATAACTTTAGGACGATGCTTCTTCGCCATTGCTAAGGCGTTATCGTAATCGATGAGGAATGTTTTTGGTGATACGGTGTACCCCACAAAGTTGAAGAGTTTGCCGCTGAAGTTAACAGGTGAGCCGTGGGTTAAGTGCCCGCCGTGTGATAAGTCCATCCCAAGGACAGTGTCCCCAGGGTTGCAAAGAGCCATTAGTGCTGCGAAATTGGCTTGACTGCCTGAATGTGGTTGCACATTGACATAGTTGGCATTAAACATTTTTTTTGCCCTATCAATTGCCAAATTTTCGACAATATCAACATGTTCACAGCCACCGTAATACCGTCGCCCTGGGTACCCTTCTGCATACTTGTTTGTTAGCACAGTGGAGTATGCTTCGCGAACAGCGTCTGAGACATAGTTTTCGCTGGCGATTAGTTCGATGTTGTTTAGTTGTCGACGCTCCTCTTTTAAGATGGCGTCGTAAAGCTCCCTGTCAAAGTCCTTTATGATATTCATACTGAACCCCCTTTGTTATAATATCGGCACAAAATACCCTTACAGTTGCAAGATATTCAGGTTTAGTTTTGATTTGCAAAGCATAATGACGTAATTGGTGTGCCTTATTTCCCCTTAGTTTAGCACAAAAAAAGGGTTTCAGCTACAAGAACCGAAACCCTTCATGATTAAAATTGAGTTTTTTTCTTTTTAAACTCTATTTGTTATCGTATAGGGACCAAGCACCGCGTGAGCTTGCCATTTTGCGAGCTTTAGCTTTGTGATTGGCTTCATAATCTGCCCAAATTTTGAGCATTTGGTTAGGGTAGATTAGGTCAGGGTCGTTAATGCTACGTGAGTTGCTCCAGTAGATTAGAGGCCATAGGAAGGGGTCGTTCAGTTGTTTGTCGGATATTCCCCATAGAGTATCGCCACGCATAACTTTGTAGTTGGTCATGGCACCGAGTCCTTGTATTTCAGCCATTACAGCCCCACCCACGAGTGAGTTGTAATACATTCTTGCTTCATCTATTGCAGAGCTAGCTTCGTCATAGCGACAGTTTGCAATGGAAGAGTCGGCTATTTTTAGCATGTTGACAGCTTCGTCGTACTGCATTTTATTTTCTTTGCGTGTTTTTTCGTCTACTCCACTTAGGTCAGTGTTGAGGGAGTACACCGAGGATTGTAACTGACGTTCCATGTCAGTGTTGTAGCCTGTTTCGCAGTTTGATGCTGCTACTGGGGAAGCGTCTGGGTCGATTGAGGCACCGCCACATGATACTAGAAAGATGCTTCCGAATACGGCTAGAGATAAGTAAACTATCCTACTCATTATTAAACCTCCAAATGTCTAATATTCTTCGTTGGTATTAGTTATAATGCACCTAAAAGTTTGTGGTAAAGCTGATGACAACCGTTTATTTATTTCGGTCTCTCCTACTAATCAGTTCCTCTTAGATACTTATATCGTCCATAATACCCCTTTTATTAATACTTTGCAATAGATTTCTTTAATCTTTGATAATAAATTTTGCAAATAGTTCAAGGAATTTGCTTCAGAACACTCGAAAAGCCTTTGAATTTATTGTGTTCTGTTATTTTGGTCTATTTGTTCCGTATATTTTTTATTTATCAAATTTTTTCTGAATTAGTCCTAGTTCAGAGAGTTGTGCAGGTGCTACCTCTGTGGGGGCGTTGGACATGGCATCAGTTGCTCGCTGTGTTTTCGGGAAGGGGATGACGTCGCGTATTGAGTCAACGCCACATAGTATTGCTGCGAGTCTGTCTAATCCGAAAGCAATGCCGCCGTGTGGTGGGAAGCCGAATTTCATGGCATCCAGTAGGAAGCCGAATTTGTTGTTTGCTTCGTCGGCGTTGATTCCCAGAAGTTCGAACACTTTTTCTTGTGTTTGGCTGTTGTGAATTCTTATGGATCCCCCAGCGATTTCGTTGCCGTTTAATACGAGGTCGTATGCACGTGCTTTCAGGTTGCCCACATCTGTGTTGTCATCAAGGTCGAGGACGTTCCCTTGCGGTGCTGTGAAGGGGTGGTGCACAGCCATGTAACGTTTTTCTTCGGTGCTGTACTCTAGTAGTGGGAAGTCGATGACCCATAGGAATTTGAATTGATTTTCGTCCATGAGTCCTAGTTTTTCCCCTAGTTTTAGGCGTAAGCGGGACATGTAGTCGTTGACGGTGTCCACAGCATCTGCAGCGAAGAATATTATGTCGCCAACTTTTGCGTCCATGTGTTTGACGATGTTTGCGGTGATTTCGTCGCCTAGGAATTTGGTTATTGGTGATTGCAGTCCGTCTTCGTTGATGCGTATGTATGCGAGTCCTTTTGCACCGAACTGTGCGACATAGTTTGTTAGGTCGTCAATATCTTTGCGACTGAGGTCGGCTTTTTCGGCTTTAATCCCTTTGACGATCCCGCCGTTGTTGATGGCATTGTCAAACACTTTGAAGCCGCTCCCTTTTACAACGTCTGTGATGTTGTGCAGTAGCATTTCGAAACGTATGTCGGGTTTGTCGTTGCCGTATTTGTCCATGGCGTCTTGGTATGTTATTTGCGGTACGTCGCCTAGTTTTGTGCCACGGAGGTTGAGCATTACGTCGCTTACGACCTGTTCTGCCATGTTCATGACGTCTGCTTCCATTACGAAGCTCATTTCGACGTCGAGTTGTGTGAATTCTGGTTGTCTGTCGGCACGTAGGTCTTCATCGCGGAAGCACTTTACTATTTGGAAGTATTTTTCGTATCCAGCGGCCATTAGTAGTTGTTTGAATATTTGTGGTGATTGTGGTAGTGCGAAGAATGTTCCTTTGTTGACCCTGCTTGGCACGAGGAAGTCTCTTGCACCTTCAGGCGTACTTTTGGTTAGGTATGGTGTTTCGATTTCGTTGAAGTCCATGTTGTAGAGTGAGTTGCGAATGGATTTGTACATGTTGTGTTTTGTGAGGATATTTTGTTGCATGGCAACGCGTCTTAGGTCGAGGTATCGGTATTTGAGTCTTAGTTCTTCGTTTGTGTTGTCGTATTCGTCGAGTTGGAAGGGTAGTGTTTGTGAGGCGTTTAGTAGTTGTACATTTTCCACAAAAACTTCAATTTCGCCTGTTTCGAGTCGACTGTTTGCCATCCCTTCTAGTCGATTGGCAACGGTGCCTTGCAGTGCGATGACGTATTCGCCACGGAATGAGTCGGCAAGTGCGTGAGCTTCTTTTGCTTGTTGGGAGAAGTTGGGGTCGAAAACTATCTGAGTTACCCCTTTGATGTCGCGTAAATCGATGAAGATAATTCCTCCATGATCTCGCCTATTTTGCACCCACCCGTTGAGTACAACTTTTTCGCCCTTATTGGAGCTACGTAATTCGTTGTTGTAGTGTGTGCGTTGGAATTCCCTTGTTAGTTCTCGACCTAGGCTCATTCTGTTTACCTCGTGTAGTTGGTTTTGTTGTTTTGTTTGACTGTGTTTATTTATTTATATTAGTGTCATCGTCATCGTAATCATCGTCGTTGTCGTAATCGTAATCATCGTCGTTGTCGTAATCAGTATAATCAGGGATAACATCTGCCATACCCTCAACGTCGCCGCCGAAAATAAGGTCGACAATACCTTCACACAGCTCCGAGTCGGTGTGTGTGTTAGTGTTTGTGTGGTTGTGTTCGTCAAGGTTTAGGGGTATGTGCACCTGTTCCCCTGAAGCCATATCGCGTACAAGCAGGGCTTCTTCGGCTATTTCGTTGTCGCCGATGATAATGGTAAACCTTGCGTTGTATCTGTTTGCCGCTTTTAGTTGTGATTTGAGGGACGAACATGTGGGGTTCATGATAACACACAGCCCTGCCCGACGCAACCCTTTCGTAATGCTAGTTGCAATACTTTGTCCTAGTGTTTGGTTGTTTGTGTTGAGTGGTGTGGCGATGTAGGCGTCTGCGGTGAGGAGTGTTTGTGAGTGGTCTTCGTTGGTTTGGTCGTTTTGGTCGTCATGGTTTTTGTCTTGTTCCATTAGTGCTTCCATGATCCTGTCCATCCCCATGGCGAACCCGACACCTTCCACGTCTGGACCTCCTAGCGATTTGACTAGTCCGTTGTACCGTCCGCCGCCACATATTACTGAGCTTGGTGCGTCATTGTTGTGTTCGGGCGTGTGTACAAGTTCGAAAGCTGTTCTCATGTAGTAGTCTAGCCCTCGTACGATGCGGGTATCCACGGTGAATGGTGTTCCCATGGTATTGAGCCAGTTTTTCACTCCGTCAAAGTGTTCGCCACATTCGTTGCATAGGTAGTCGGTAATTTTTGGTGCGTTGATGGTGTGAGTATTTTGAGCATCTTTTTTGCAGTCTAGCAGTCTCATTGGTCGTGAGTGGTATCGTTCTTGGCAGTCTTGGCATAGGCTGTCTTTGTGGTTGGCAAAGTGGTTTCTCAGGGCATCTTCGTACTCCCTTCGGCAGTCTTTGCACCCGATGGAGTTTAGGCACACCTCTACGCCTTTCAGTCCGTATTCAGTGATGGCGTCGTAAGCCATGGTAATCAGCTCTGCGTCGGCATGTGGTTCTTTGGTGGCAAACACCTCTACGCCGTACTGATAAAACTGACGGTAACGTCCTCTCTGCGGTCTTTCTCGTCGGAACATTGCCCCTGCGTATGCGATTTTGTCAATTCGGTATTGCTGTGTGTACATTTTATTTTCAATGTACGCCCTCACGGCGGGAGCAGTTCCTTCAGGTCTTAGAGCGATTGGTTCTGTTTTTTTGTTGCTGGCTGTGTTGCTGAAAACGTACATCTCTTTGCTTACGATATCGCTTTCATTACCCGCACTTTTCGAGAAAAGTCCTGCTTTTTCCAGCATTGGCAGTTCAATATGTGTAAACCCACCACGGCGAGCATGTTCGTCTAGAATGGACATTAGCCCATTGAAGTAGTGATAACTTATGCCGTAAATATCGCGAAACCCTTTAACTCTTGTAAACAAAACATTTCCTCCGCACCGATACTCATTCAACTTATTATTATAGCTTATCGTTACAATATATTTCAAGGTATTTAATTTAGCCAACAAAATACAGCAACAAAATTAAACCGGTGAGCCAGCAGTAGTAATTGTGTATAAATACTGAACAAGGTATTTAGTTACGCCAGCCCCTTGGCATTAGTAGTAAACTAGAGATGTAGCTAGTAAAATAAATATTTTTTGTCTTGAAAATAGTTTTATAAAAATGTTACTATTAGATTAAGTAGTTGGTAGACATTTTATTACTTAGTAAAAAGTGAACCATCGTCGTGCTGTAACCTCTTACACTACCTAACAATATTGCTACGGAATCACTGTAAAGGCACAATAATAAAGAGGAAACCATTATGATGACAATAAAAATTATGAAAGGGGAGCGTGCACCAAATTTCACCCTCCTCGCATGTGATGGCAAACAGTACACACTCGACTCCTTCCCCGGCAAAGGCATTGTACTGTTTTTTTACAACAAGGACAATACCCCAAACTGCTCAAAAGAGGCAGAAGACTTCTCGCAACACCTTCACGAATTCCACAACCTCGGCTATGAAGTTGTTGGCGTTTCCCCCGATAGTTGCGACACACACAAAAAATTCATCAACAAACGAGACCTATCGATACTACTGTTATCCGACGAAAACTACAACGTTGCTAGTGCCTACGGTACTTACGGCGAAAAAAAACTATTCGCCCCAGCAAGCTCTAGCATCATCCGATCCACATTCGTCATCGACCAAAACAAAGACGTACTCCTAGCCGAATACCATATTAACGTCGAAAACCATGCTCAGGAAATATTAGACTTTCTCACAAATATTTCCAAAGCAAACTAACTTTAAAGTACTGCCCACAGGGATAAATTAATAATATAGATAGAAGCATAAATTTTATAACAAGAAGGTACACCTATGACCAACAATATTAATAACTTCGAAAGTATGATGACGCGATTACGTACAATCGCTGACACCATGGAGAATGACGACGTAACACTTGCCGAAAGCCTCAAACTATTCGAAGAGGGGATGGATCTCGGCAAAGAATGTCGTGGGATTTTGAGCAGTGTTGAGGTTCGCGTCAACGAGATAAAAGAACAAGCAAAACGCGTCGGCATCGATCCTACCACAACAAATATACCGTCAAGTAACCCGCAAATACGCCCCAATGTCAACAGCAATAACAACAGCACTACTAGTAACCCAAATACTACGGATTTACCATTTTAGGCTCCCACGCCCATGTTTGATGGTTGATGGTTGATAACTGATGGTTGATGGTTGATAACTGATGGTTAATGGTTGGTGGTTGATAACTGATGGTTAATGGTTGGTGGTCGATGGTTAATGATTGATAACTGATAACCGAGAGGGTAACTCCCCTTAATTTGAGTTCACTTTGACATTACATACGAAATCAGTTACAATACTTCAAACTTGGTGTTGCCGTCCCTATCTGCCCCCACCTACTTTAGAAGGGGATAACATTTTAGCAAGCGAGGCAAGTGTACACCATGCGACGTACTGAACGAGGTAATTCGAGGTAACCAATCCCATGTGCCCTACCTTTAGATTAAGTGAATTTTATGCATAAACTAAACGCCGTTTCCGATAAATACTGCAAAACCATTGCCGACTACATGGAGGCATCCCTCCCCACTTATAGCCCCCATACTCCTCGCCTTGAGGAGGCAATGCTGTATTCGCTTCTCCCCACAGGCAAGGCTCTTCGCCCCCTGTTAACCCTTAGCTCGTACAAGCTGTTTGCCCACACCCACCGTGAGGCTATCCCCATGGCTGTTTGCGTAGAAATGCTCCACACCTACACCCTTGTCCACGACGATCTCCCCTCCATGGACAACGATGCCTTTAGGCGTGGACGAGCTAGCACCCATGCTGCCTACGGCGATTGGCTTGCAACCCTCGCGGGGGACGCCCTCCTCACCAAAGTGTTTGAGATAATGAGCAGTAACACCCGCTTTAGTAGCGACGTACGCGTCAATGCAATCACTAAGCTTGCTCAGTATGCAGGTCATACCGGTCTTATTGCTGGTCAAGTTGCTGACATGTCTTACTCCCTCTCGGGTATGTCCACCATGAGCAATTTGTCCAAGGAGGCCGTCCTCGAGTTTATACACACCAACAAAACGGCTTCCCTGTTTCGCTACTCTTGTGAACTTGGTGGTATCCTTGCAGAGGCGTCTCCCCGCGATACCTCTACCATTGCCCTTTTTGGGGAGAAGCTTGGTTTAGCGTTCCAAATATACGACGATATCGAAGATAGCGACTCCCATCAAGACGACGACAAACTCACCTACCCTAGTATTTTCGGGCTTAGTGAATCCATAAAGCTGTATAAACAGCTGCTATCCGAATCCCTTGCCCTTCTGGATAACTTTACCGTGCCTGCTTACAACAGCGAGGCATTGGCGGACTTAATTACACTAGCAAATAGCATCGGCACCGAGCCCTCTAATGATGACTCTTAATACCACTTTTGCCATGTGTGCAAGTTTGCTTATATTTCGATTATTTATACGTTACAGCGACCGTTTGAGCCCTTTGCGTTCATGTGGTGGAGGTTTTATTACATGCACAGTAGCAGATTGAACGAACAACTGAGCTACAGAAATATTCCACTCATGAAGCACCATGAGCTATTAAAGTTGAGTAGTCTCTTGCGAAGTACCATTGTTGACTTCTGCTCTCAGCGAGGGGGGCACCTTAGCTCCAACTTGGGGGTTGTTGATCTCACCATCGCGCTCTTGCGAGTATTTACCCCCGACAAAGATTCCATAATTTTTGACGTTGGTCATCAGTGTTATGCTTACAAGATGCTCACCCTACGCCATGACCGTATCCACACCATGCGTACTTACGGCGGTTTGTCCGGTTACCAAAGTCGTTCCGAAAGCCCGTTCGACCACTACGGTGCTGGTCATTCTAGTACCTCTATTTCAGGTGCCATGGGTATTGCCACAGCAAAGCATTTCACCCGCGACAGTTCTGAAACCGTTGCCATAATTGGCGATGGAGCCCTCACCGCTGGACTTCCTTTTGAAGCACTTAACAACATCCCCTCCATACCGGGCAAGGTTATTGTCGTCGTCAACGACAACCAGATGTCCATTTCGAAAACAGTGGGGAGCCTCTCCAAACACATGCAGGACTCGCAAGCCAACTCTAACGTTAAAAGTATCTTCACCAACATGGGCTTGGACTACATGGGGAGCATTGACGGGCACAACATGACTGAGCTCCACGACGCCCTCCTCAATTGCAAGGCAAATCCACAATCGTGCGTACTCCATGTTCGCACGGTCAAAGGCAAGGGTTTTTCACCCTCAGAGCAAAACCCCTTGGACTACCACGGCATCGGCTCGTTTGACCCCAACAATCTGCCTCCCAACAGTAACCCTTCCCCTGAAGTGGCACCCCAAGGTCGCACTGACAGCACTGCTAATGCTGATAACGCCATTGCTACGCCTGTGAAGAGGTCTTATTCGTCAGTTATGGCAGAGAAGCTCACCTCCATGGCAAGTAGTTCTGAGGGGAAGAATATTGTTGCCCTAACGGCTGCCATGCCTACTGGCACAGGCTTGGATATTTTTCAGCAAACCCATCCGAAACGTTTTTACGATGTTGGTATCGCCGAGCAACACCAAGTTGTATTCGCTGCAGGTCTTGCTGCCAAGGGTATGCGTCCTTACGTCGCCATCTACTCCACATTCTTGCAACGTGGTTACGACTCCCTTGTTCACGATATTGTCATCCAGAACCTCCCCGTTGTATTTTGTATCGATCGTGGCGGTTTAGTTGGCGAAGATGGTTCAACTCACCATGGTCTGTTCGATATTGCGTTTATGCGTTGCCTGCCAAACATGACCATCATGCTCCCTCGCGATACCCAAGAGTTGGAGATGATGTTGGAGTACTCCCTCACCCTCAACTCGCCCTGCTCTATTCGCTACCCCAGAGGTAACGGCAGTACTTACCCCCATATGCCACCGTCTCCCATTGTTCTTGGTGAGGCAGAGGTAGTTGATGAGTGTGAGGCTGCTTCCGTTGTTCTTATCGCCATCGGTCATATTTTTGAGGAGTGCCACAGTGCTTACGAGCGTCTTCTTTCGGAAGGTGTTCGAGTTGCGTTTATTAATCTTCGCTTTGTTAAGCCCCTCAACATGAGCAAACTTTGCGAGCACCTTCGCGATCGCAAGCATATTGTTTGCGTCGAGGATGGTAGCCAAGTTGGTGGTGCTGGTGAGATGTTGCAGTCGTTGCTTCCTAAATACGGAATTTCGTCCCCCATGACCCACTTAGCCGTTCCCGATACTCTTATCAAGCACGGCTCCGTTGCCCAACTTCGAGCACAGTGTTTCTTGGACTCTGAAAGCATTTACCGCACCATACAAGGTATTTTGCAAAACCCTTCAATAGAGTGCTCCCCTCACCCCCTAGCCAATGAGCCCGACCATAGCAAACAAGGATAGCTTCAAGCAACAACCATGAGCAAAAAAAGAACCACACGAAACAGCATGCCCAAACCTAAGGGTAAAGCTGGTAAGGAACGCTTGGACAAGCTCGTGCATAACCTTGGACTTAGTGAGAGCCGTGAACAGGCCGCCAAGATGATCATGGCAGGACTCGTCGTCGTGGATGATCACCGTGTGGATAAAGCAGGCAAACTTGTGTCCACTGATTCCAACGTTCGCCTCAAAAACCGTCTCCCCTTCGTTAGTCGTGGTGGCTACAAGCTTTCCCATGGTGTTAGTGTGTTCGGTTTGGATACCCATGGTAAGCGTTGCTTGGATATCGGTTCTAGTACTGGCGGTTTCACTGATGTTTTGCTACAAGGTGGTGCGTCTCAGGTTTACTGCGTTGACGTTGGCGAATCCCTTTTGCACCACTCCATCGAATCTCATCCCAATGTTTGCAGTATTCCTAAGACTAATTTTCGCACCATTGATTTTGATACCATCGGCGAGACACTCGATATTATTGTTGGGGATGTGTCCTTCATCTCCCTTCGCCTCATCTTCCCGAGTATTGTTCAGTTTTTACATGCTGACACCTCTTCTCGCCCCTCCACAACCGTTGTGATGCTCATCAAGCCTCAGTTCGAGGCTGATCGTGGCACCCCCATGCGACATGGTATTTTGAAGGATCTCTCTGTTCATGAGAAAATTATCCTTCAGGTACTCCGCTACGCCGAGGAGTCGCAACTATGCCTCACAGGGCTGACCCCCTCCCCTGTACTGGGAGGCAAAGGTAATCGCGAATATTTATGTTGTCTAAAGGCGTGTTCAAGTGGTATAAAAATAGGAGAGAATGAGGATTATATTCGAACTATTATCCACGGAGTTGTGTATGAAGACCTTTGTTATAATCTCTAAACGATACAGCCCTGAGATAGAGACTGTTATCAATAACGTCAAAGCGTTCTTGGTTAACCTCGGTTGCACCGTTTTCACCGACACACCCGCTACCCCCCTCAATATCAACTCAATCATCCATACAACTACGTCAAACCTCTCTTCCAAGGATGAGTTTATTGAGTCCATCGATTTTGTTATCAGCATCGGTGGCGACGGCACCGTTATCTCCACCGATCACGCCTACAACAAACCCATCATCGCCATCAACATGGGCAAACTCGGTTTCCTCACTGAAGTTGCTCCCGATAATTTCAAGGAGTACTTCACCGCACTCCTGCGTGGCGAATACACTGTTCAGAGTCGTATCAAGCTACACTACAAACACATGCGTCCTCAGACTCGCCATACATCACCCTCCCAAGCACACAACAACACGCCTCCCACAGCCAACAACAACCACCCCCACCACCCCCACCACCTCAGCTCATCGTTCCCCCCTGCCAATCTTGTTTCCAGCTACCATTGCCTCAACGACGTTGTTATCGCTCGTGGTCAGATACCCTCTTTAATCAACCTAGAGATGTTTGTGAATGGCGGGATGGTTTGCCAATACCATGCTGACGGTGTTATCGTCGCCACTCCCACAGGCTCCACCGCCTACAGCATGGCGGCTGGTGGTCCCATTGTTCATCCCGATCAAAGCTCATTCATTATTACGCCCATTTCGCCCCACTCCCTGTCCGACAGACCCATCGTTGTTCCTAGTGCCCACACCATCATTCTTCGCGGCACCCAAGGGTATGGCGATGCTTACGTTACCGCCGACGGTCAGCTTCGCGACAGGTTCTTGCCCCACGATTACATAGAGGTATCCCTCTCCCCCGAAACAGCCAAACTTATCAAATGGGACTACAACTTCTACTCTTTGATTAACGAAAAGCTACACTGGGGCAGGAGGTCGTATGCTTAGACTTCTCCGCGTAACCAACGTTGCTGTCATCGAACATGTTGAAATTGAGTTTGGCAATGGGCTCAACATTATCTCAGGCGAAACTGGTGCGGGTAAATCCATCTTCATCGGCTCGCTCAAACTCCTCCTCGGACACAGGTTCAACCGCTCCATGTTGCGTGCTGGTGCTACCAAACTCTCTGTTGAAGGGTTATTCGACACCCCCGAAGGGCTACCCGATGAATTATGCCAACAATTCGACATCGAGGACGAAATTCTCATTCGCCGACACGTGGACGCTAACGGCAAAAATCGCGTCTACATCAACTCCTCCATGGCAACCGTCGCCGATCTCAAAACCTTAGGCGTCTTCCTAGCAGATATTCACGGACAACACGAACACCAAAAACTACTCAACGCAAGCCACCACCTCGGGTTCATCGATGACATGCTCGATCCAAATGTACTGAACAACTTCCAACAGGCATACCACAATTACAAAGAGGAACAAAATACTCTAAACAAACTAATCAACAACATCGAATCCATACGTGAACGTGAAGATATCCACCGGTTCTACATCAGCGAAATCAACGAACTCAACCTCGACCCCGCAACTGACAACAATATTGAAGATCGTATCAAATCACTGACACACAGCGAAAAAATACAAACATCCTGTGGAAACACCCTCAATATTATCGATTACCACGAAACAAACCTAAACACACTAATGCAACAGGCAATCAAAGAACTTTCACACATCAGCTCCCTCGCACCTAACGCCCATGAAGCCCGCGAACTCCTCAGCCAAGCCGCCAACTCTACCTCAATCGCCTCAACACTCCTGCAAGAAATCCTCGATCAATACAATAACGAAAACACTAGCCAAGACGTGGACAAACTCCAAAGCCGTAACCACAAAATTAAATCCCTCATGCAAAAACACCACGTCAGTACTGTGGACGACCTACTCAACACCGCAAACCATCTGGCAACACAAATAGATAACCTCGAATACGATTCCGCCAAAATTCAAAAACTCGAACAATCCGTAGCCATCTCCCTGGAAAAAGCACAAAGCGAAGCCGATACCCTCAACCAACACCGTAAACAAATATCCAAAGATATTTGTGCAAAAGTAACCAACATCCTCGCCGAACTCGAACTCCCCAACGCAACCTTTTACGTAGACTTCAAAGAAAAAGAGGAACTCAACAAAGACGGTGGCATCAGCGTACAGTTCTTCATCTCCCTAAACAAAGGGTTTTCACCCGCACCACTCGCCAAAGTCGCCTCTGGTGGGGAAGTATCACGCGTCATGCTCGCACTCAAAGAGGTATTCATGCAGTCCGACAACATCGGTTGCATGGTGTTTGACGAAATCGATACAGGCATCAGCGGCATCACTGCAAAGAAGGTGGGGAACAAACTCCGCAAAATCAGCCAAAACAAACAAATTATTGTCATCACTCACCTGCCCGTTGTCGCTGCCCAAGGGAGCAAACACTTTTTCATCGAAAAAGGGGTACAAAGTGTGCAACCCATCATCTCAGCAGAGGGCATCACAGAGCTGTCCACCACCAGCATACGCGAAGTTAAGGGGGCTGAACGTGAATCGGTGATTGCTGTCATGATTGCGGGGGATGCTACACAACAAGCCATACAGCAGGCACGCGACCTCATGCCACCCACGTAATCGGGCACATGCAAGTCGCACCCACGTAAGCGGGCACATGCAAGTCGCACCCACGTAAGTCGCACGCACACGTAAGTCGCACCCACGTAAGTCGCACCCACGCAAGTCGCACCCACGCAAGCGGGCACATGCAAGTCGCACCCACGTAAGCAGGCACACGTAAGTCGCACCCACGCAAGTCGCACCCACGCACCTATCTTGCACGTAAGCCAAACTTACTACTTGCAACAAAGCTCCTAACCTTGTAAACTTATACGGTTGCAACCCTCCCTTTGGTGCCATACCTCCCTCCTACTTTGGCTCAAGGTTTGCGGTTTGCATCATGCGTAATGCCTTTTATCCGAGATGCCACTATGATATCTTTTATACTCACACCGATACACTTCGTACTCGATTTTATCCACACAGTTGCCGTTGCCATGCTCGTACTCATCGATATGTTCGGTTATTGGGGTATTATTTTTCTCATGAGTATCGAGAGCTCCTTTATTCCGTTCCCCAGTGAAGTTATCGTGCCCGCTGCGGGGTATTTGGCAAGCCAAGGCACCATGAATATTTATTTAGTTGTTTTGTCGTCCATTGTTGGTTCCCTCATCGGTGCATACGTCAACTACTTCCTTGGTCTCACCATCGGCAGGAAAATACTGTACAGCCTCAAAATCCCCTTCCTCAAGGTTGAGTACATTCAGTTTTCCGAACGTTTTTTCGCTAATCACGAAAACATGGCTGTGTTCATCGGTCGCCTAGTTCCTGTTGTTCGTCAGTATATTTCGTTCCCCGCAGGTTTTGTTCGCATGTCCTTGCTTCGCTTCACCATATTCACAGCATTAGGTGCAGGTATTTGGTCATCCATCCTTGCCTACATCGGGTACTATTTCGGCAACAACCAAGAGGCTTTCACTGCCCACCTTGACAAATACTCCAACTGGGCATTTGTCTTCATCACCCTTGCTGTTATTGCCTACATTAGCCTCAAAATATACATTTCTAAGGTTGCCAAGCGTGAGAAAATATAAACTTAAGGGAATCGCAAAAAACCTCAAAACACAACACAACCTGCCACAACTACACACGCTCCATTTCACCTCCACAGCCTCCACCAACACACTACTCCTAAACGGCACCGACGGCGTAAACACCATACACACAACGCCTTACACACCAACGCCTTACACCATCGTAACCGCAGACACACAAACTAGTGGACACGGCAGAAGCGGGCGTCAGTGGTCATCCATCAAAGGGGACGGGCTCTACATGTCCATAAGCTTACCCCCCTTCAACAACACCGACAACGGACGAACCATGGGACGCATGAACATCATCGCCGGCTACTGCCTCTGCAAAAACCTGCGAAACATCGGGCTAAACACATACCTCAAATGGCCCAACGACATTATCCTCAACAACAAAAAAATTGGCGGACTACTCCTCGAAACAACGTACCAGGGCTCCTCCACAACATCCATGGTCATGGGTATCGGTCTAAACATCAACCAAACAAACAAAACACTGCAACACCTACCACAAGGCACATCCATCCGCCTCCATACCGGTCGTAAGTTCAACATGTACCACGCTTACGAAATAGTCGCCTCCAGCATCCTCGAAGCACACACACTAAGCAACCAAACAAAAGACAACGAACTCCACATTCAATCACTTTGGACACAATTCTCACAAAACATCGGGCGGGAAATCAGCTTCCACACCGGAAAACAACCCCAAACAAAAATAATAACCACCGAACGAGGCATCACAGCTGAAGGGCACATCATCACTGGCAACAAACACAACCGCGAACACATCTACACATACGGCGAAGTAGGATACTCCAACATCTAAACCGAAATGCACAACCCCAAACACTCTATGCAAAATATCTATAACCTGTTGACACCAATGCCGTAAATGTAGTATTATGATTTGTGGTTTATCCAACCACCATAATAACAACACAACAACAACCAACTCTAAACACGGGGTAACTTGGGGACTCAACTATGTACTACGGCAATCTTGGCATACTCCTAAATGAAACTCGTGAAGAGAAAAAACTATCCCTCGAAGAGGTTTCTCGTGGATGCAACATCAGCAAAACATACATCCAACTCATCGAAGAGGGGAACCTCTACCAACTCCCATCCTACACACATGCACGTAGCTTTGTACGCAAATACGCCGAATACCTAAACTTCAACTACAAAAAAGATATCGAATACCTCTTCGACAGCGAATGCCAACGCAATATCTTCGACAATAAAAATATTGTCAACAACTCCACAGGCACCCCCCATGCAGTAGCCTCAAGAACCCCAAAATCTGAAACTACAAAAAAACCGAAAAAAAAATCAGAGCACACAAGCAACTCTAATGAAGAACTAGCCCCCGCAAACGACACAAATAACATAAAAAATAACAGCGAAAACGTTCTGTCATACATCAACTTCAAAGACATGCCCGACGTATCCTATGACCATGCTCCACCAAACAACAACAAAAACAATACCCTACTCTATGCCGTATTCTCAGGGATAGCTGTCCTCACGGTTGTTGTCATTGGGCTAGCATTATGGAACAAAAACACATCCAACATTGACCCCGTATTCATCGCTCCCGACCCCATAGACGTTGTCGATACCACACCCGATATCGTATCACAGGACACACCCCCCATACCCTACAACTACCTCGCAACCTCCTCCCTAGGGCTAACACCAACCCTCAACACCTACTACATCGCACTCATCACCAGCGACATCGCCAACGGAAGCATGAACCAGTTCCGCTCCTTGCCCATTGACGACACTACCACACCCCCACCAAACATTACCTACGCCGATGCCATACCCAACGACAACATACTCAGCCTTGTCGACCCCAATAAAACCCAAACAGCTTACGTCGAATTTACCGGCGAATCTTGGGTACATATTGAAAGCGATACCGGCGAAATAATTGAGGTAACCGGCGAAAATGGCATTACGCTACCATTCGAGTTCCAAACCCAGTTCACAATTACCATCGGCAATATCGGCGGTGCTTCCATACACTATAATGGTAAAAGAATTACATCGTTTGGGAATGAAGGGGAGATACTTCGAAATAAGATTTTTACCCTCAACCAAGCTACTGGTGAGTTCGACATAACCACCAAACCTAGGTAAAAACAATATAAACTAAGCAATCTTTATAGCCCTGAAATGCAGTGGCAAATATATTTCGCTTAAACACAGGCTACCTTGCAATTTTTTACTGCATCTGTAAAGATTGTCTGGACTTATACATTGAAATAATACTAAACTAATGTTAAATAAATACCTCTGGTAACTATTCCAAAAAGGAGGAACTCTATGATATACCTAGACAACATCGCTGGGTGTGCACCCGATAAACGTGTAGTAGAAAAAATACTCCCCTTCCTTACCGAAAGGTACGGCAATGCTAGCAGCCACTTCTACCACCTTGGACGAGACGCATTCGAGGCAATGGAAGAGGCTCGCAAAGAGGTTGCACAACTCATGGGAGCCAACAGCGATGACGTATATTTCACCGCCTCAGGAACCGAAAGCAACAACCTCGCCCTCAAAGGCGTCATCTCCCACCCCGACAACCTTCACAAAAAACATATCATCCTCAGCGAACTGGAACACTACTCCCTCCAAAACCCTGCCCGACGCCTTATCAGCAAAGGCTACAAGGTCTCTTGGGCAAAGGTTACCCCCCAAGGTCATGTGGACACCGACCACCTTGCCTCATTACTCAACGAGGACACCGTTTTTGTTGCCATACAGCATGCTAACCCTGAAATAGGCACCGTCCAAGATATTGCCACTATTTCCAAGCTTGTCAAGGCTTCTGGTGCCCATCTCCACATCGATGCTGTTGCTAGTGCTGGTCTTCTTCCCATCGACGTGGACACCTTCCGTGCCGACACATTGTCCATTAGTGGCACCAACCTTTACGGTATTCGTGGCACTGCCGCTTTGTACATTCGCAAGGGTGTCAAAATTTTGCCTGTTACGGAGGGTGGCGGTCAAGAGCAAGGTATTCGTGCTGGTAGTGAAAATATTGTTGGTATTGTTGCCATGGGGGAAGGAGCCCGTATTGTTCGCGAAGAGATGAGCTCTTACGTGCCACAGCTCCAAGCATTGGGTGAGAATCTCATGTCTCGCATCACCTCCCTGTACGACTTCATCCACATTACTGGCGAGTCGGACATGTCGAAACGCCTCCCTGGTAATGTTAGCTTCTGGGTTGAGTATATCGAAGGGGAGTCCCTCCTCATGTGGTATGCAGTCAAAGGTTTTGCCGTTGCTTCTGGTTCTGCTTGTGCGTCCAACATCCTTGCCGAAGATGAAGACGATCTCGAAGCCTCACCAATACTCACCGCTGTGGGGGTTCCCACCGATATTTGTGCCGGATCTGTAACCATGTCCCTTTCTCGCACCAATACTCAGGAGCATGTTGATCGCGTAATTGCCGAAACCCCTGATATTGTTGACAGGTTGTGTGCAATATCCCCTGCATTCAATAAATAAGTTACATAATAGACAAAAAAGCTTACAATACTATTTCAGTATGCCAAAGCGGATTAAGGAGAAAAATTATGAAATCACCGTATAACGATACAGTCATGGATCACTTTATGAACCCCCGAAACATGGGCGACCTCGAAGATGCAAACGCCGTTGCCGAAGTGGGAAACCCTGCTTGCGGCGATATGATGCGACTTATGCTGAAAATCACTGACGACGGCGTTATTGAAGATATCAAATTCAAAACATTCGGCTGTGCTGCAGCAATCGCCTCCAGCTCCATGACCTCAGAAATCATCAAAGGGAAAACCATTGAAGAGGCAATACAAGTCGGTAACAACGATATTGTTTCTGCCTTGGGCGGCGTTCCTGAAGTAAAAGTCCACTGCTCCATTATGGCGGAGGAAGCCTTGGAAGATGCCCTCAAAGACTACTACACCAAAACCGGCAAAAGCTTGGACGACCTCAACGCCATGATACACAAATACAAGGGCGATAGACCTGAACACCACTAAGATTACGAAAAATCTTACCAAAATAAAACAATAATACGAGGAGATACCATGAGCCAAAGCCTGAAAGACAGAGTCCAAGACGTATTGGAACAGGTAAGACCGATGCTACAACGAGATGGTGGCGACGTTGCACTAATCGACGTTACTGAAAAAGGGGTTGTATCCATTGAGTTGCAAGGGGCATGCGTTGGGTGTCCATTCAGTACGATGACGCTCAAACATGGCATTGAAGCTGCCCTTAAGCGTGAGATACCTGAGATAACTGAAGTTGTGAGCCTCTAGCCGCTATTCGCTGCTACTCGCTGCTACTCACCTCTTCTAGCCACGCCACTACTCGCCTCTTCTAGCCACGACGCTACGATGTTACGTTATTCAAAATACGCACAAAAGGTTTGATACCCCGCTCCCCATTCGAGGCAGTGTGGTGTATCAAACCTTTTTTTTGTGTGTATCAAGATGATTTTGCTGTGTTTTGGTAGTTTTATTTATTTTGCTTATTTTTCATTGCGACCGATGGTGGGACAAAGTTGCTAATACCTTGAGCGGCTAGTTCGATACATCTTTGTGCATTTTCTGGTGCGGCTCCGTTGTGTACGTTGCAGAATGAGATGAATACTTTTTTAGCTGTTACGGCTTTGTTGTTTATGAGTTCTAGCATCCCTTTGATTTCTTGATCTGAGTAGTTGTAGTTGTAGTATTTGTCGTCCATATTTATCCATTTTTTGCTACGTCCAAACATTCTGATGTACAGGACTCCTTGTGAGACAACGGGGTAGAGTGGCGGGAACCCTTTCCCTTTGGGCATATCTAGTGCAATCATCCCTACTTCGTTGTTTTTGAGTTCTTCGGTGTATCGTTCTTTGTACCAGCTGACGTTGTTTAGTTCGACGAATAATGGTAGTTCGCCGAATTTATCTTTCATTCTGAATATGTGTTCGAGGTTGGTTTTTTTGCTTACGAAGCTTGGGTGAAAGTCGGCGAAGATTGATACGAGTTTTCCGGCGTCGTGTAGTGGTTTTATTCCTGCTAGGAATTCTTCTAGGAGTCCTTCTTCCACGTTGTATCTGATTAGTTCTTTGGGTATTCTTACTGAGAAGTTTATTTTCCCTTCAGTTTTTCTGAGCATCTCTTCCATTCTTGATGCTAGGGGCATTTTGTAGAAAGTGTAAGTTAGTTCTAGGAAGTTGAAACCTGAGTTTGTGTAGAATTCGAGTAGTCCTCTTGGGCTTGTATCTTCGGGGTAAAATGTTCCCATCCAGTCGTTGAAGCTGTATCCAGAGGTTCCTACAAGTATCGGCGTTGAGTTTATATTAAAAGTGTTCATAGTCTTTAATTGTAGTGTTTCTTGAAAAACTTTGCAATATTATATTTGCTAAATTGAAAATGAGTTAATTAACGTGTATACTTGTGTAGTTCTTGAGTGTT
>CAMZNJ010000065.1 GCA_947313825.1 uncultured Deferribacteraceae bacterium
GACGAAGCTCGCTGACGAAGCTCGCTGACGAAGCCTGCTGATTAACGCAAAAACGGGGTGCCCATGGGGAATAATTCTCCTTGGACACCCCTGCAGTGGTTGTTGTCGTGTGTTCGTGCAACTAAACTGCATGAACCACAACTAACGGGGTTGGGTTATTTTGTGCCATCAGGCATTGTTAGCAGTTACAGTTATGGAGTACTTTGGTACTGCTGAGATTTTATCTTAAGCACAGCAACCTTAGTGCTATCTTCGAGGGATGTAACGGTAACAGTTGCCTCTTTGTCGGCACCACTTGCGGCAATGTTTAACCAGTACGAGTGGTCAGCTATTTGGAACAGGTCGTATGTAAACGACGAAGCATCCGTACCGGAGATAACAACCTTCACGTCAGGGTTGCTGGATTCAGCCCTATTTTCCACATCCTTGTCGTTGAAGCGAACAAGGAATTTGTTAGTAATGTCAACTTCACCCGGTTCATTTTTGAGGTCTCCGTTAGCTATAGCTGGGGACTGTACGCCCGTGTCGCCAGCTGCATAGAAGTTGACCATAATCTCATCACCAGCAGCAAAGTCGCCGGCACTAGCCTTGCTTACCGCAGGGGCATCAGCTAAGCCACCACCCTCGACGGCGGCGGTGCTCCTTGCACGGTCTTTAGCTTGCACCAAGTCCAAGGATGTTACTGCTTTCCAATCGGCATCGAGCACATGCTGAATACCTACTCGTAAGAACTTATTTTCAGCAAGGGTAAGCTTGAGTGTGTAGTAGCTGTCTAAGTCGTTTGCAGGGGTTGCGTCTTTGAAGTCAAACGAAATAAGCCCTGTTGCTTTGTCGTATTCAGCAACAATATTAGTTGGCATTGTTGCTGTTGTGCTGTTGTTGTACAGGGTTAGCTCAAGTAGGTTTAGGTCGGCATCAGCAGGTAGGAACGTTACGGGGAGGGTACGGGAACTCTTACCAGCAGCTGTGGGAACCCTTACGTCGATATCGGAAAACACAGGTGTTGTTGTGTTTGTGTTGTCAAGGCGTACGGAGAGCTCAGGTGTGCCAGTAACGTAGCTAGATGGGAGGTCAGCAGTATCGATGGCAACAGGCGGAACTGCCTTCACCTTAAACATAGCCACAAGATCGCCCTCAACAGTTTTCACCGAGATTGTAGCAGTCTTGTCAGCAGAGTTTTCCTTAGGTATCACAATAAAATACCAACCTTTACCAACACCTTCGCCACCAGCAAAAACTAGTTTGGTGTTGAAGAAGTCGGGGTTGCTGTTGGTTACGTAAATGTCGGGGTTGGAAGGGTTAATAGAAGTGGTGCCTTGATCGTAAAACACACGGAACTTGTTTTCCGCAACAGGAGCAGTAACAATAGGCACGTCGCTAACAGTGGCACCGGCAAGCTCAGCTTCAGTTGCAACACTTACCACATCCCCAACAGTACCAACACCACCAGCACCGATGGCATTCACTGTTACCTTGTCAAAAGTTACCCACTGTGCGTCATCCACAAGATTTAAAGGGATATTTTCTGTATTAGCACCAGCAGTTACGATGAGTTTTAGGGTTTCGGCAGGGCTAGCTGCTGTAACGTCGCCACTAGTGCGGGTAAACGTAACAACGTTCCCTTCAAGGGCAGCAGTGAGTGCAGTGGATACTGCGTTGCCGTTCATAACACTAAGGTCAACGCTGTTGCTACCCATTGGCAGTAAGTTTATGGGGAGCACACGGGAGCTTTTGAGGCTGTTGTCTTTATCGATGTGAATATTCACAATACTGTAGGGGCTACCATCAGTACCATCGCGGTAACTTGCGGGGAATACTACTGAAGTAGCAGCTTTGACAGCGTCTTTGCCATCATCTTTTTTGTTATCGCCACAGGATGCAAGCACCAATGGTACGGTGAGAATTGCTAGGGTAATGAGCCCTATGCGGGTTACAGTCTTTTTGTTTACGGTTGTTGTCATAGTTCGTCCTCCAGAAAATCAAAGATATGGAATATTCAGGGTACTACTATTTTTATACTTTAAGAACAATGTACGTAAATGTGGGCAACGAAAAATCTTACCCCTGAAAATAATATTCATATTTGGATAAGTTTTAATACTGACTAATTATTTTACGAACAATGTTAAGTGTACGATTAAATAGAATGCGAAAAGTTCACTTTCTGAGAAAATATAATGAAAAAATTACACAAATCGTAAGAAATATCTTGTAACAAAAACAATGATTAGCATGAAAATCTAAAAATTAGGACAAAGTTAGACCTGAAAAGTAGTAGCCTCCCCTTAGGTGATCAAAAAATAGGGAGGCAATGGATGAAGTATTTTAAAGAGGAAGAATTCAAATGCAGGTGCGGAAAATGTGCGGGAGGAGGGATTGTTCCAAAGCTACAAGAGATGCTAGACGATGCGAGACGTTTGGCAAAGGTGCCGTTTGTCATTACTAGCGGATTCAGGTGCTTCAAACACAACGAAGCCATTGGTGCAAAAGAAACAAGCTCACACCGAAAAGGGCTAGCCGTGGACATCGCAACACCCGACGCAAGAACAAGACGACGAATTCACCGTGCACTCGACAGAGTAGGGTTTGTACGGTTCGGAATAGGTGAAAAATTTATTCACGTGGACATCGACCAAGACAAAGTACAAGAACTAGAATGGGACTACTATCGATACAGCAAATAAAAGATGGAGAAAAACTATGTTTGGCAGAACAGTTAAAAACCTTAGCGAAAGTGCAGTCAATATTCGAGAAGCAATTACAGGCGAAGGGGTGGAGCTACAAAAAGACAAAATCGTTCTGGAAGCAATGAAACTGCAGGTCGGCGTGGATGAACTACAACTAGAACTCAACAAGATGGAGGGAAGAAGGGGGGGGCTAGCATCCATGTGGAGACCGGGCATAGGGATTGTGTGCATGGCAGCATTAGCATGGCAGTTCCTTCTATCACTCTGGCTAGGACTCCTCATCGGGATGGAAAACGTGCCAAGGCTGGACGACAGCTCAGACCTCATGACGCTAACAATGGCACTGCTCGGAATGGGAGGTTTGCGTACATTCGAAAAAATCAAAGGGGTCGCAAAACAATAACAAACAACCAAGGAGAAACAATGAACAACGAAAATAAAATCAACAACTTCGACGACGTAGACAAAATTCTCAAAGAACTGTGTGCACTCAATGTGGCAATCACAAATATCGAATACCAACAAACAAAGGAAATAGGCGAAATTAAAGAGAAATACGGGAACGAAGCAAAACCACTAATCAAAGAACAACAACGAATGCAACAACTAGTCGAAGGGTTCTGTGAAGATAACAAATCAGCTTTCGCAAAAAAACGTGCCAAAGAGATGGTTTACGGAATTGTCGGATTCCACCAAAAAACCTCACTAGCCGTGCCACGATCCAAAGAAAAAGTTGCCGACCTTATCAAAAACCTAGAAAGCTATGGACACCTAAGTTGCATAGAAAATGTGCCATCAGTTTTACGCAAAGAACTGGACAAGCTAACTGATGGCGAACTGGTCAAAGTCGGACTCAAACGCAAGTACAAAGATTCATTCCGTATTGAACTGTCCAACAGCAAAATACAGGCTCTCCTACACGCAACGCAAGCCTAGAAGAATGCAAGGCTAGAAGAACGTAAGGCTAGAAGAACGCTCACAACACCTAAATCAACAAACGTGCAAGGTTGTAGCCAACAAACGACACCAACCAAGCTGCCACAGAGGTAAACACAAAGAGGTAGAAGACATATTTATAACCACCCGCCTCCTTGGTAAACACAGCAATGGCAGACATGCAGGGGAGGTAGATCATCACAAAGAGGATAAACGATACCATCACCGCGGGAGGAACATTCTCCGACACAGCTGACAGTAGCTTATCGTTACTCTCATCCACGTCCGAACCTAGTGTGTAGAGAACCCCCATTGTGGCAACAACAACCTCTTTGGCAGCCAAGCCCGTGAAGATAGATACGGTTAGCTTCCAATCAAAACCTAGTGGTGCAAATAGTGGTGTCGTAACCTTGCCCAGCGTGCCAAGGTAGCTATTGCTCAGCCTTGCCTCTTCGTACTCCTGAGACAGCCTGTCCTGCTCCTCAACAGTTTGGGCAGCCTCTATTTGAGTATTGTACGAGGCTTCTAGTTTGGGTTGGTTCGGGTAGTTGCTTGCAAACCACACCAAAATACTAGCGAGCAGAATGAATGTTCCCGCCTTTTTGATGTACATGATACCTTTGAGGGTTACCATATGCCACACAAGCTTGAGGGATGGGAGTCGGTACTTGGGCATCTCCATGACAAACGGCTCATCTTTGCCCTTGAACACGAATATTTTGAGTATCTTGGCAGACACAAGACCGAACACAACACCAAGGATATAAATACCGAACAGGGCGTTACCCGCGTGCTCCACTCCGAATAGGGCACCAGCGAACAGAACATAAATAGGGAGCTTGGCACCGCAACTCATGAACCCAATAATAAACATGGTGAGGAGGCGATCGCGATCATTCTTCAAGGTACGAGCACTCATGTATGCGGGCACGGAGCAACCGAAACCTGTAACAAGTGGAATAAAACTTTTGCCGTGGAGACCGAAACGGTTGAAGAATCCGTCCAGCAAAAAGGCTACTCGTGCCATGTAACCTGTGGTTTCAAGTAGGGCGATACCGAGAAACAGGATAAGAATGTTGGGCAAAAACATAATCACTGCACCAACACCGGTGATGATACCATCGGCAAGGAGGGAGCTGAACTGATTGTCGCCGAGGGTATCTTTGGTGTAGTTGGCAAGTGTGGCGAAAACGTATTCGATGCCGTCCATGGGTATTTGTCCGAGGCGGAATGTGAGTTGGAACAGACCCCACATTAAAAACAAAAATATGGGGAGACCAACAATTTTCTGTATCAAGAGGGCATCGATTCTGCTAGTAATAGATTGAGGGGAAGCTGTGGCGTGCTTGCCATGGACAGTTTTCGTTACGCCTGTGGCAGTCCCTTTGGCAAATGCCCCCACCTCTTCTGCAAAAATATCGCGAACAATTTTAGTGTTGTAATGAATGTACAAATGCTCCAAAGATTTTTGCACAACCTGAGAAAGCTCTAACCAGATGGGGTGGCTGTGGAGGCGTTTGAAAACGTCAGGGTTCTCTTTCAGCAGGGCGATGGCGAGGGTACGATGATCAAGATTATCCTTGAACCCTTTGTTTTTGAGGACGGCGATTATCTTGCTAATCTCCTGCTCAACAGTGTTGCTGTAAACAAGCTTGTAGGTGGGCTTGGGCGACTCGCAAATATGGATGATGGTGTCCAGTAGCTGCGTAACCCCCTCCTTGGTGGTGGAGGAAACCTTGACGCACGGAACGCCGAGGGTACGACTAAGAAGGTTGGCATCGATGTTGATACCCTCCTTCTCAGCTTCGTCGTCCATGTTTAGGACGAGAATCATGTTGCGGTTTTTCTCCAACAGTTGAGCGGTGAGTAGAAGGTTCCGTTCTAGGTTGGTGGAGTCCACAACGTTGAGAATGAGGTCGTACTCGTATTCGTTGATGAATTCATTAGTGATACGCTCCTCTTGTGAGTAGTTTGTGAGGGCGTATGTTCCAGGTAGATCCATGAAGCAGAGGTTGGTGGCGTTGTGAATGGTACTCGATTGGGCTTTGTCCACTGTAACGCCGGAGAAGTTGCCTATTTTGAACCGAGAGTTGGACAGGGCGTTGACGAGCATACTTTTGCCAACGTTGGGTTGCCCCACCATGACTATTTTGTAGGATCTCATGAGGCTATTACCCGAATGCTCCGTGCTTCCGATCCGCGTAAGGCTATCATGCTGGCACCAACCTTGGCTTTGACTGTTTGGCGAGTGAGTGATACCTCTTGGACGCTCAGAACGGCACCGCTACGGACGCCGAAAGAGAATAGTCGGTCGCGAAGTTCGGTGTCGGCGTCTATGTGTACAACTGTTGCGGTATCCCCTTTTTTGAGGTCAAACAAAGTTATCATAATATATGTATCTCCTAAACTTAGTTGTTTTCGAGCTTATTTAACACCTTCTAAGTATTAATACTTGAGAAGTGGAAATAAGTCAAGGGGATTCTGCACAGATGAGGCATGCTAAAACGATCCGCTATTGTAGAGGAACGCCACCATACCCAACGACACAGCAACGTAGGCAACAATAACCAACGACTGTACACGACGAAATAATCGTGGAAAAAACTTTCGTGAGGTAAACATTATGCCTGCCATGGAGCCGATAACCATGGGGAGCAAAACGGAGTTGGTGTTGCCCATGAATATGAGCATAATGGAGATTGTGAGCATGGCGAGGGAGGCAAGACCTATCATCGACCACCCCCAAACTCTGATGAGCGTTGCCCAGTCGTGGATAAAATATTTTTTGAGGATTGCCACAATGATGATGAGGGATGCGAAAAGTGCCACTTGTGTGATGATTAGTGCCATGTCCATGTTTGTATCTACCTGCCATTACCTTGTTATTTGCATGTTATTTGCCTACTATTTGCCTGCTATTGTGTTGGAGCCAAGCTACTCCCATTCGATTGTTGAGGGTGGCTTGGAGGAGATATCGTACACAACACGGTTGACGCCTCGTACCTCGTTAACGATTCGGTTGGAGAGTGTTTCCAGAGTTTTGTGGGGCATGTGAAACCATGTTGCGGTCATGGCGTCGGTGCTTTCCACTGCACGCAAAACGGCAACACGTTCGTATGTGCGTTGATCCCCCATTACGCCGACGGTGTAAACGGGGAGGAGTACGGCTAGTGCTTGCCATATTTTGTGGTAGAGGTTGGCGTTGTGGAGTTCTTCGACGAATATCTTGTCCACTTGGCGTAAAATTGCACAGCTTTCCTCATCCACTGCCCCAAGGATACGAACGGCAAGACCGGGTCCGGGGAATGGGTGTCGCCATAGTGTGTTGTGTGGTATTGCGAGCTCTTTGCCGAGGAGTCGCACCTCATCCTTGAACAGGTTACGTAAGGGTTCGATGAGGTCGAACTGCATCTTCTCGGGCAACCCCCCAACATTGTGGTGGCTCTTGATTGTTTGGGAGACACCCTCTTTGCTAGCAAGGGATTCGATTACGTCGCTGTAGAGCGTCCCCTGTACGAGGTAGTGGAACTCACCAAGCTTGCGAGCGTTCTCCTCGAAAACACGAATAAACATTTCACCGATAACCTTCCGTTTCTCTTCGGGGGAGGTTATGCCAGCAAGTGCGTTGAGGAATAGGTCTTTGGCATGGATGGTGTGGAGCTCCAGCTTGAGCACGTCGCGGAACATGGCTTGCACATTGGCAACCTCATCTTCGCGGAGCAAGCCGTTATCGATGAACATGCATGTGAGGTTGTTGCCGATGGCTTTGTGCACAAGTGCTGCAGCAACGGTGGAGTCCACCCCCCCCGAAACGCCACACAAAACTTTTTTGCCGTTGGATTCTAGGCGTATCTGTTTGATAGAGGTGGCAACAAGGTTGCTGGGAGTCCATGTTTGCGGTGCGTTGCAGATGTTTTTCGCAAAGTTCTCCAGAAATATGGAGCCGTATTCGGTGTGGGCAACTTCACAGTGGAATTGTAGTCCGTAAATGGGTTTGCTGATATGTTCGATGGCAGCGTTGGTGGTATTGTCCGTGGAGGCGATGGCACGGTAATGGGGGGGCAGTGTGTGTGCTTCATCTTCGTGGCTCATCCATACTCGGCTTTCGTGTGGGATACCTTGCAAAAGGGGGTGTGTTTGGTTGTGTGTGTTGGTTGGTGGCACGATGAGTGTTGCGTCGCCGTATTCGTGTTTGCCACCGGAGGCTACGCGTCCCCCTTCACTATGGACGATGAGTTGTAGTCCGTAACAGATACCTAAGATGGGGATACCGCTTTGGAGGAGTCCGTGGGGGATTTGTGGTGCATTTTTGTCGCCAACGCTGTTTGGACCACCAGAGAGTATTACGCCGAGGTATTTTTTGCGTACAATTTCGTTTAGTGTGATGCTAGGGTAGGCGATTTCGCTGTGGATGTAGGATTCACGTAGTCGTCTCAGGATAATTTGCGTATACTGTGAGCCGTAGTCGATAACGAGTATGCTTTGTGGCTGTGTTTCTTGGTTGTTGGAGGTGTTCATTTTATAGCGTGTCCTATTGGTATTCGTTTGAGTTGGTATTCGTTTGGGTTGGTATTCGGTTTCGGCGTGTTTATTGTACCATATTTGTATGTTTTTGGGCGAACTTATTTGCCTCGCCAGTAGTTTGGTGCCTCTTTGGTGATTGAAACACCGTGTACGTGGCTTTCGGATAGTCCTGCCAGTGATATTTGCACAAAACGGCTCTCTTTTTGCATGAGATGGATGGTTGGAGTGCCTTGGTAGCCCATGCTTGCTTTGATACCGCCCATTAGTTGGTTGATGAGTTCGCTTGCAGAACCTTTGTAGGCGACACGTCCTTCAATCCCTTCAGGAACGAGTTTGTTGCCACCAGTATCGTCTTGGAAGTATCTGTCCCCTTTGCCACCGGTCATTGCACCCACTGATCCCATTCCGCGGTATGTTTTGTATTGTCTGCCTTGGAAGAGCTCCATTTCGCCTGTGGATTCTTTTGTTCCGGCAAAGAGTGAGCCTATCATGACGGTGTCGGCACCAGCTGCTAACGCTTTGGCGATGTCTCCAGAGTATCGGATACCGCCGTCGGCGATAATTTTGATACCGTGTTTGTGTGCTTCGTGTGCACATGCGAGGATGGCACTGAGTTGCGGCATACCGACGCCAGCCACAATGCGTGTTGTGCATATGGAGCCCGGCCCGATGCCGACCTTAACAGCGTCCACACCTGCTTTAGCAAGGGCACGCACCGCTTCGGGTGTTACGAGGTTGCCTGCAATGAGGTCGATGTTTGGGTACGAGGCACGTATCTCTTCAACGGTACGAATAACGCCAGCTGAGTGTGCATGTGCTGAGTCCACAACGAGCACGTCCACGCCGGCTTCAATGAGTGCTGAAGCTCGTTGTAGGGTATCGGGTGTAACGCCTAGGGCTGCACCGGCACGTAGTCGACCGAAAGAGTCCTTTGAGGCGTCAGGGTATTTGTTGCGTTTGTTGATGTCTTTGATAGTGATGAGCCCTTTGAGTTCGAAGTTGTCGTTGACGACGAGTAGTTTTTCCACCTTGGTTTTTTTGAAGTGCTCCAAGGCATCGTCGAGGGATGTGCCAACGGGCACGGTGATGAGGTTCTCTTTGGTCATGTGATCTTCAACCTTGGCGGCGGTATCGGTTACAAAGCGAAGGTCTCTGTTGGTGAGTATCCCCTTGAGCTTGGTGCCCTCCACAACGGGTACGCCACTAATTTTGTAAAGACGCATGAGATCCAACGCATCACCAACGGTTTGGTAGGGTGTTACGGTGAACGGATCGGTAATCATACCACTCTCAGACTTCTTAACACGGCTCACCTCTTGAGCCTGTATCTCAATGGGCATATTTTTGTGAATAATACCCAAACCACCCTCTTGGGACAGAACCCGTGCCATGTCGGACTCGGTAACAGTATCCATTGCAGCACTAATCAGGGGGATGCTGAGTTTGATGTTGTGCGTAAGGTATGTTGCGGTGTCGACCTCTGACGGCAACACAGAGCTTTCATTGGGCACAAGCAGAACGTCATCGAATGTTAACCCTTGGAAGGGCAAAAATTTATGTGAGAACACGGAACACCACCTTTATATTTGATTTGAAATTTAAATTAGGGGGACAATAAACCACAATAAATCAGAACAATAAACTACAACTGAGGAGTTATGCCCCACCGATTCAATATTAATATGACAGGGTAGCACAGTTTATAAAATAAGCCAACCCCATGGTTGTAAATTATGACCTGAAGAACACCGAAGGTGGTTGCCTAGGGTTACCCTTGACACCGAATAAATGGTGTGGTACAGTGATAGTCCTTGTTGGCAACAAGGCTGAATAATGCTCAAGCAAAACAGAGGTTGCCAACCTGAAAAAAACAGACCGGGAGGTATGGTTTCATGAAGACATATGAAACAGTTTTCTTGTTGGCACCAACGCTGGACGCCAACGCACAAACGGAGAAGGTGGAATTCTTTAAAGGGGTTATCACAAAAAACGGTGGCAAAATCGTTGACGAAAAATACTGGGGCAAACTCAACCTTAGCTACCCTATTCAAAAACACTCGCAAGCTTTCTACTACCTTGTACAATTCCAAGGCGAAGGGGAAGCACTCACCGAACTTGCACGTCGATACAGTTACGACGACGATGTCCTAAGAAACATTGTTGTACGCATTGACGGCAAAAAATTCAAAATGGACAGCAAGGTGCAGTTTAACATTAAAGAGGAAACTCCTGCTGCTGAAACACCTGCTGCTGAAACTGCTACAGAAACACCTGCTACAGAAGCACCTGCAACAGCTGAAACTGCTACAGAAGCTGCAACAGAAGCACCTGCAACTACTGAGACTGCAACAGCTGAATCTTCTGAGTCGGACAAAAGCGAAAGCTCCGAATCATAAAACACTGAACCTTAAGTTAAATATGGGATGAGTTATGAACAAAGTTATTTTACTCGGAAATATTGCAAGGGATTTGGACGTGAGAACACTGCCAAATAGCGGAACAACCAACGTGCGTACAGCGATTGCGGTGAACCGTAGATGGAAGGCTGCCGATGGATCGCAGCGTGAAGAGGTAATGTTTATCGATATCGTTGCCTTTGGACGTCAAGCAGAAGTAATGCGTGATTACATGGGCAAAGGGCGACAAATACTTGTTGAAGGACGACTCAATTACTCGCAGTGGGAAGACAAAAACGATGGCTCCAAACGTAGTAGACATGAAGTTATTGTGGAGAATTTCCAAATGCTAGGCGGTCGCCAGGATAATGCCGGCGGAGCACCTGCACAACAGCAATCACAGTCGCAACCCAACCACAATACTCCACCCCCTAGCGATGTTGACGAATCTGACCTACCATTTTAACTAAATTGAAATTAAGAAACAAAAAAGAGAGGACTAACTATGACTGAACATAGTACAGGCAGTACTGCCAATCAAGCAAGCACGCCAAGCACATCGGGCACAGCAAGCACAGCAAGCACATCGGGCACAGCAAGCACATCGGGCACAGCAAGCACAGCAAGCACATCGGGCACATCGGGCACAACAAGCACGCCAAGGCACGGCGGTGGTTACTCCCGTGGTGGATCCACTGGTTCCGGTGGTTCTACAGGCGGGGGGTATCGCTTCAATAAGCGTAGGCACCCTAGGAAGAAAGTTTGCCGTTTTTGCGAAAATAAAACCGATATCGACTACAAAGATGCAAAACTGTTGAAATCGTTCCTGACTGAGCGTGGTAAAATATTGCCAAAACGTGCAACAGGTAACTGCGACAGGCACCAAAGACAGCTTACAAGGGCTATAAAAACTTCTAGAACGATAGCACTCATCCCTTACGGCTTGATCGTACAAAAATAAACGCTCAACACCATGGGTGTTGTCCTTATGCATAGGATGGTGTCCTTACGCAGAGGATGGTGTCCTTACGCAGAGGGTGTTGTCCTTACGCAGAGGGCGTTCCATGGTGGTTGTGTTTAGGTAAGGGGTAGCAGGAGGGGGGTACAATGACTCGGAGCATGAGTATTGCTTAGGCTTTGGTATTGTGCCCCTTTTTGCTGATTAAAGCCCCAAGCACGATTGTGTTAACGTACACACTAATCGACGCACACACAGTCGACGCACACATAACCGACGCACACACAGTCGACGCACACACAGTCGACGCACACACAGTTGACGCACACACAGTCGACGCACACACAGTCGACGCACACACAACCGACGCACACACAGACGACGCACACACATAATCGACGCACACACAGTCGACGCACACACATAACCGACGCACACACATAAACGACGCACACACATAACCGACGTACACACAGTTGACGCACACACAGTTGACGCACACACAAACGTCAAATACCCGCTCCACGACTGTGTTTCGGTTGGCGGATGCTGGGTTCGTTTTAGTATGTTTAGCATTTAATATTTAGAGGCAGTAAGAATGGATTCAAATGGGAATAATAGGAATAATAGGAATAATGAGTTGACAGGGTTGTTGGGTATGCTTGTTTCGAACAGGTTTTTGTTTTTTGGCATGTTGTCCATGCTTGTCATATCGTCTAGCGTTGTTCCCATCGTCTACCTTGCCATATTTTCCAACCTATTTTTCCTACTATATTTGCATGGTCGTGCTGTTGCCATTGCCAACAGGGTTGTGAGTGCATCTGAGCCTTCTGAGTCTCCTCAGCCTCCTCGGCTTGTTGGCGGTATCATCGTGTGGCAGGATCTTGCGTTGGTAATGGTTCTTCTTGCTGGTTCCTCTTTCGATATTGCTTCAGCCCTTGGCTCGGCGATACTTATCATACCTCCGTCCGTTGCTTTGTTTGTTCTTTATTCTCGCGGTGTGTATAATTTGCTACTCCCTTTGATTATCGCTGGCGTATCGTCTTTGGTGGCTCTTTACGGCTCGGTCATGATACACGGTTACGACGATCTTATTGCGGGTATTATGAGTTATATGTCTGCAGAGGAAATTTCTTCAGAGCTACGTATTGACAGTGATTCATTGTACGATCTTCTTCTTATTGTTATCAACATGGCGGTGGTGTTCAACGGTGTAACATACATGTATCTTGGTGGTGTGCTTTACCGCACCTTGGTTGTAACGGGTCGACTGGGAACGTTATTGCGTTTGGAGGGTGTTTCTCGCGTTCATCCTGCTGTTGCGAGCTCTAGTGCGTTCACCATTCACTTTACGCGTAACCAATCTTACGCACTTCTGTCTTCATGTTTAGCACTATTTTTCATGGCAACAAAGTTTCCTGTCCTCCCAGTACCTTTGTTGTATGCATTGCTAGCTGTTCCGGTGTCCATATTTTTTTACATCGGTCTAGATACCATGCGAGTGATAGTGTTTACCAATCGCCCTTACACACTGCCCAAAGTTTTTGCATTAACAATCGCTTCGATAATGGGTTTTCTTATTGTTATTGCGATAATGTCTTTATTCGTGGGTATACTTTCTGTTTGGGTCAAGTTTGATCGTTGGGTAGCACCGCCACTAGGTGCTAATACCTCGGGGGAGGGCGATCATGATTAGCAGTATTGCGGGGGATACCCTCATTCGGGGGAACATTGCTCAACGCCTTGGTGGCGAGAAATACGGCACGGATACCACTGTTTATAAGTTTGAGAGGATTAAGCGTGCGAAGAGGTCGGCGTTGGAGCTGAATCCAGAGGCTGAGCTCATAGATTTGGGGATTGGGGAGCCCGACGAGGGTGCTGATGCTGCCATTGTGGATACCCTGTATCGTGAGGCGTCTAAGCCTGAGAACAGGTTCTATTCCGACAACGGCGTTTCCGAGTTTTGCGACAGTGCTGGTCGTTACCTAAAAAGGCGTTTCGGTTTGGATGTTGACCCTTCAACTCAGATAAACCATGTTGTTGGCACGAAAAATGCGTTTGCCATGATACCGTTCATGTTTATCAACCCTGATGACGTTACCCTAATGAGCGTGCCGGGGTATCCTGTTATGGGTACAGCCACCAAAAACCTTGGGGGGGAGGTTTACAACATGCCCCTTGAGGCGTCGAACGGCTTTTTCCCCGATTTCGATGCTGTGCCGAGTAGTATTCTGAAGCGTGCCAAGCTCATGTATCTCAACTACCCCAACAACCCTACAGGAGTTGTTGCCACCACAGAATTTTTTCAGCGGGCAATAGATTTTGCACGGGAAAACAATATTGTAATAGTAAGCGACGTTGCCTATGGCGAGTTAGTCTACGGTGATGGTGATGGTGATGGTGATGGTGATGGTCAACAGGCACGTCAACCGTCCATCCTCACCCTGCCGGGAGGGTTGGAGTGTGCCATCGAGGTGTATTCCCTGTCGAAAACATTTAACATGACAGGTTGGCGTCTCGGTTTTGTAGTTGGTAGCCCCTTTGTTGTTGGTGCGTTTGCAGCGGTGAAGGATAACTTTGACAGCGGTCAGTTTCGCCCCATTCAACATGCTGGTGCTTATGCCTTGGACAACGCCGAAAAGATTATTCCACCTTTGGTTGAGAAGTATCACCGACGCCTAACAGCTCTCCATGGCGTTATGACCGGATTGGGGTTCGAGGCACTTGCTCCTCAGGGCACATTCTACCTTTACATCAAGGCTCCACAAGGTGTCGTAGTAGACGGTGTTGTAACTGCTTTCCCCGATGCTCAGTCGTTTTGCACGTTCCTCATCAAGGAGGCGTTTATTGTGTCGGTTCCGTGGGACGACTCAGGTGCGTACATACGCTTCTCAGCAACATTCGAAGCCGAAACCTTAGAAGAAGAACGGCGAATTATTGAGAAAGTTGCCCATGTCTTAGGACAGTTCGAGTTTAAGTTTTAAAAATATTAACAACATTAACAACGACGTAGTTGGATACAAAAAATCATCAATGATTGGGAGTTTGCCTAGTGGATAAATTTACAAAATTTAGAAAAATGTTGAGTTTCATCGGGGGGATAGGGCTTTTTATCGCGTTACTGTTTATCGAGCCAGTGCTGACAGGCACCGTGCTGCAAACACTAATGGGGTACGTGGGCATACTGCTCGTAGGGGTCGCAATGGCAGGACGGGCGTACTCGTCTGTTTACATCTCAGGATACAAAACACAAAAACTAATCACGCAAGGACCATACTCCATTACGCGTAACCCACTCTACTTCTTCAGCCTACTAGGGTACATAGGAATAATGCTGGCATTCGGAAGCCTCACAATACTTATTGTGGTTACAGGAGCATTCCTAGCCTACTACATACCACTCATGAAAGAGGAAGAAAGACGACTCACAGGGGCGTTTGGAGATGAATTTACACAGTACAAAAACCGCGTCCCACTACTGTTCCCGCGAAGCACCAAAATCGACTCACCCGAAGACTACAGCGTAAAAACACCTTCACTTCTGCCAAATATATTCGACACAGTATGGTTCCTCGTGGTATATGTACTCCTCGCAGGGGCAGCCGAATTGCACAACCTCGGAGTACTACACTCGGTTATTCGCGTACTCTAAAAACAACGACAAAAAATAATGAAAACAGGGGGGGCGGATGATCGGATGCGATATTATCGAAATACAACGGATTCAAAACGCCTTCCTCAAGCGGGGGGACAGGTTCGCACAACGCATTCTCACACCTAATGAGATGGAGCTGTTCCTAAAGCACAACAAACGAATATCATTCCTCGCAGGGAGGTTTGCAGCCAAGGAATCCATAGCCAAAACACTGCAAACAGGGTTTACAAATGGGGTAACGTTCCACTCCATGGAGATTCTGCCCGTGGCACCTGTGCCCGCAACACCTGTGCCCGTGGCACTTGTGCCCGTGGCACCGCAAGTAACACTTGTGCCCGCAACACCTGTGCCCGCAACACCTGTGCCCGCAACACCTGTGCCCGTGGCACTTGTGCCCGTGGCACCGCAAGTAACACTGAACCTATCGCCAAAGACAGAGGCACTTATTCTCAGTCGCCTCATGGCGATGCCCTCCAATGCTCACAATGGACACAATGAGCACCTTAGGAGGCACAGTGCCTCAGGTGCTGGTGCGAAGATTGTTGTGGATGTGTCCATATCTCACTGCCGTACTTACGCTGTTGCCGTATCGCGTGCCACCGTCATTGCGTAACGCGGCGCACCGCCGAACACGACTCCCCGCCGAACGCGACTCACCCGCCGAACGCGACGCACCGCCGAACACGACGCACCCCCGTGCGACCTTGTGAAAAAGGGCACCACGATCATACCTAAGTATCACCATGGCACCCTTTAGCGTGTCAAAATATTCGCAGTGTAGCCTTACTTCATTACCACTTCGCCGTCCTCCACGGATACCGAGATTTTGTTGTTTTCGGGCAGATCCCCCTCGACAATCAGGTTGCTGAGGTGATCTTCCAAGTGCGTTCTGAGCATTCGGTGGATAGGTCTTGCACCGTACTTGAAGTCGTAGTCGTTGTTTAGGATAAGGTCTTTGAACTTGCTTGAAACCTTCACAGATTTCCCTTTGCGAGCCAACCTTTTGTTTAGATCTTTGACTTGCAAGTCCACAATTTTTCGAAGTTCTTTTTTGGACAGTGGGTTAAATACAACAATGTTGTCGAGTCTGTTGATAAATTCGGGCAGGAAGTATTTTTCCAGTGCTTTGTGTGCGGCACTAGTGAATATCTCTTTGTCGATATGTTTCCCACCGGGGTCGTTTCCGAACCCAACAATGTTGTCGGAGATGGCTTCTTTCGATCCGAGGTTTGATGTGAAGATGATAATTGAGTGGTTGAACTTCACAATATGCCCGTAGCTGTCGGTAACGTACCCGTCGTCGAGTACTTGAAGCATGATGTTGAGTACGTCGTGGTGTGCTTTTTCCACTTCATCAAAGAGGATTACTGAGTACGGTTTTTTGCGTACCTGTTCGGTGAGTGTTCCCCCTTGGTCGAATCCAACGTACCCTGGAGGTGCTCCCATGAGTTTTGACACGTTGAATTTCTCACCGTATTCGCTCATATCCACACGTATTAGGAAGTCTTGCGATCCGAGTAGTTGTTCGGTGAGGCATTTGGCGATGGCGGTTTTGCCGACACCTGTGGGACCTAGGAAGAGGAATGATCCGATGGGTTTGTCGGGTGAGTTGATGCCGACGAATGCACGTTTGATAGTTCTGACAATGTTGTCGATGGCGTCGTCTTGTCCGACAATTTCGCGACGTAGAGTTGCTTCCATTTTTGATATTTTGTCGTAATCGGAGGATTTGATAAAGTTTTCGGGTATCTTGCTAATGGATGATACAACGAGGTAGATGTCGTCCATTGTGAGTTCGATGGGGTTGAGTGCGATGCCACGTTTCATGTCTTCTTTGGATTGGTTGTAGGCGTCGTATACTTCAGAGAGTTCCTCTTCAACGCCTTCAGCAGTGGTGTAGTCGTTGTTTCTTAGTAGTAGGTTTTGTTCATTTTCGAGGCTGATGATTTTTCGTTTGTAGTTGAGTAGCTCTGTTGTGAGGCTGGTGTTGAGTACTTTGACGTTGGCACAGGCTTCGTCTAAAACGTCGATGGATTTGTCTGGTTGGAACCTATTTGTGATGTATCTGTTTGTGAGGTATACGATTTCGGTGAGTATTTTTTCGGATACGGTTACGTTGTGGTAAGTTTCGTAGTTTTCTTTGATGCCACGTAGGATTTCCAGTGTTTCTTCAATTGTTGGTTCGGGTATGTCGATGACTTGGAATCGTCTTTCGAGAGCAGGGTCTTTTTCGATGTGTTTTTTGTATTCTTTGTGAGTGGTGGCACCGATACATTGGAAGCGTCCGCGTGCGAGTGCGGGTTTGAGCATGTTTGATGCGTCGAGGGATCCTTCGGTTGATCCTGCCCCGACGATTGTGTGTATTTCGTCGATGAAGAGGATGATGTTCCCATCGGTTTCCACTTCGGCAATGAGGGATTTCAGTCTATCTTCGAATAGTCCGCGGTATTTTGTTCCTGCAATGAGTTTGCCCATTTCGATGGAGATGATTCGTTTGTTGTTGAGTTCGATGGGGCATTTTTTGCTAGCGATAATACTTGCGAGTCCTTCGGCGACGGCAGTTTTGCCTACACCGGGTTCCCCGACGAGCATGACGTTGTTTTTGAGGCGTCTGGAGAGTGAGCGAATTACTTGGTCGATTTCGCGATCTCTGCCGACAACGGGGTCGATTTTCCCTTCGCGAGCCATTGCTGTGAGGTTGGTGCCGTATTCGTCGAGTATGGGTGTATTTGAGGAGTCGCTGTTGTTTTTGCGATTTTGCTGTTCGAGTTTTATGAGTTTACTTCGCATTTTTAGCACGTCAATGTTTGGGGTATTGAGTAGGCTAGCTGCTTTCCCTTCTTTGATATTGAGTAGTGAGAGGAAGAGGTGTTCGGGGTTGACTGAGCTGGATTGTGTTTCGGTTGCTTCGAGGGGTGCGTTGCGTAGTGCTTTTTGCGAGAGGGCACTGAAGGGTATGGAAGCGTTGGTTCTTCGGCGAAACGATCCCGGTTCGGGGTAGAGGTTGGTTATTTGTTGGCGTATGTCTTCTGTGTTTAGTTTGAGGAATCGGAAGAGGTGTTCGAGTTGTTCAGAGGGTTCGCGTATGAGTCCAGCTAGTATGTGCTCGGTATTTATTGTGGGGGAGGTTGCTTTTTCGGCTTCTTCTCGTGCGGCGATTACTACTTTTCTGGAGCGGTCTGTAAATAATTCAAACATTTTAGTATCCTCTTTAAGCCTTCGTGTTTTCTGTTAGCCTGCTGTTGGGTGCTTGTTAACAGTAGGCTTGGCTAATAGTGCGGAGTGGTGTGTTCTTTCGGTTATTGTCTTTGTATGGTTAAAATATACACCTATGGTGCAAATATTCATCCCTGTTCGAAATCAAACTTAGCATATCATATTTTAAAAATTTCATCATCAATAAATTTACTCAAAAGGTGCTCCCTTAACATAGCGGGAAGAGGCGGAGAGCTGAATGAAACTCTTTATACGGTGCGTTAGTGGTAAATTTCATTGAAAAACAGAAACTTTTGTGCTACTTAATAGGGTAGTGTTGCGTTTAATCTCGATGTTAGTGTCGTCTTGTTTATTAAGAAAGACTGTATCCGGCTCAGTCTTTCTGTATGTTAAGATAAAGCTTACTGTTTTTTGTTCTATTTTTTTGGAGGTCTGAAAAATGAGTAATCAAAATGATGAAAAGAGGGGTGAGGTAGTGGATAGCACCGCCACAAAGGCTACAAACACTGCCACAAAGGCTGCAAATACTGCCACAAGGGCTGTAGAATATGCCAAAGGAGCAGGGTTCAAGTACATGCATCTTGGCAAAATTACCATGGAAAAACGAAATCTAGAACAGAAACGACTTGAAGTTCTGCAAAAAATCGGACTAAAATGTGTGCAAAGTATGCAAGATGGTATTGCCTTAGAGCATGCACTATTCAAAACACTCCACGAATCATACACCAAGACTGTTCAAGAGATGGATACACTCAATGCTGAGCAGGATAGTGTTAAAAATTTAGATCCTACAAAGATAAAAAGTAGCAAATACAGCACGGGTAGCGGTGATAACAACGGCTAGACAGTAGCAACTAGCAAAACCACTCACCACCAATCTAGCACACACGATAGGTAACGTTATAAATAATGCTTCACGCCTTTAGGGCAAGGGAGTATGAGCAACGGGGATTATGTCAAAAGATTATATAAGTTTTTTCCTGGAAATACTAAACCACATCAAAACAGACACAACCAAAGTTGTAGTACTTATCGCCAAACAACGCCTCATCGTTTACCCCGTTATTGGCGTGGTTACCGTGGCAATCGCAGTGCCACTGTTTTACTGGATATACATGAGCAAGCAGTACAAACTTTCCGAAAAAGATGCAGTTTCCGTTTGCGACATGGAGTTCAAACGTGCCGTCATTTTATCGGAGACAACCTTCCATATCCCAAACACAACAATTATAGATTCCGAAGTAACCGACTTTCAAGGTGCGGTATCGGAAGGGTTCTACTATGTTTACCTAACATACAATGTTGAACAGAAAGAAGACACAGCAACAACCAACCTAACAACAGATATGGACGCACTTTCAGAAGGCAACGTTACCACTGAAACCGAAACTGAAACCGAAGGTAACGTTACCACTGAAACTGAAACTGAAACCGAAGGCAACCCCACCTACTCAAGAAAACAAGTATTCTGCAAGGTGAACAAAATCAGCCTGCAACCATCCAAAAAAATCGCAAGAGCCAACTTGGAACAAATGGTAATACACAACCAAAACTAGCAACCAACCCCATTGCACAGACCAAACGTAACCTTGCTTAACTAACGGAGACATAACTTACATGTTGAAAAATATCTTTGGCAAAAGTAACAAAACTAACGCCAAGAAAAAACATAACAATGAAGACGGTGGCAACAATAACCAACAAACACAGCACACGCCAACACTAACCGCAACACAACTCAAAGGGATGACCCTAAACAAAGGGAACATAACAGAAGCACTTGACCCCCTAGAAGAATTCCTCATCACCTCAGACATGGGGCTCGATGCCACAACCCAAGCGGTGGAACAACTGAGAGCCGATACCCTAACAGGGAACATAAACAACATGATGCACTTCGTGGAGGAACTCAACACAAACCTGCTCCATATGCTCAAACTGCCCGCAAACACAGCCACAACAGCCACAACAGCCACAACAGCCACAACAGCCACAACAGCCACAACAGCCTCGCGGGGGAACGACAACGGCGAATTCTCCCTGCTTCAGAAAGATGCTCAACCAAGCGTGGTAATGCTCGTGGGGGTCAACGGTGTGGGCAAAACAACAAGTATTGCTAAGCTTGCCCATCACTACAAAAATGTTTTGGGCAAAAAAGTGCTCATTGCCGCAGGGGACACATACCGTGCAGCGGCGGTGGATCAGTTGCAACACTGGGGCGACACCGTTGGCGTAGAGGTAATCTCCCAACAGCAGGGTGCCGACTCAGCAGCAGTCATGTACGACGCTCTTAGCAGGGGGGTAGCGACCGATGTTGACCTACTGCTGTGCGACACATCCGGTCGCCTACAGGGCAACGACAATCTCATGCGTGAGTTGGAGAAGTCTGCACGGGTGCTGAAAAAGTTGTCCGAGAATGCTCCCCACGAGGTTTTGTTGGTGATTGACGCCACACTTGGCAGCAACTCTATCCTCCAAGCGAAAGTGTTTTCAGATTACATCGCTCCCACTGGCATTATTCTGACCAAAGCTGATGCCCATTTGCAACCTGGTTCTTTGTTTCAGATTGTTCAGGGTTTGGGGTTGCCCATACGATTTGTATCTTACGGCGAGGGTGTGGATCAGTTATCGGCGTTTCAGCCGTATGCTTTTGTTGGCGATTTCGTCAGTGGTTACCTCCATACTTTCAGCAAGACACATGGTGGAGCATTTGGCGACGTATCTGCACATTCGAGTTAATTAGTTGTTGAAATTTTTTGCTGTATGAAGTAGTTTGTAAAAATATCTGGCATGTTACGTCGGGGGTTTTTTATGGCTACAAGTGCAGATATGGGCTTCGTAACTTCAAGTATTGAGGTTCTCCTGAGCAACGACTATGTTTACTGGACGTTGCAACATATGGCTTTGTCGGTATCGGCAATTGTTGTTATTGCTTTGTCGGGTGTTTTGTTTGGTGTGTACATCTCTCAGCGTCCACGTCTCGCCACGTATTCACTTATCGTCATCAATTTCATTTACACAATACCATCCATCGCTATCCTAGGTTTACTGCTCCCCTTCACAGGTATCGGCAACACAACGGCCATGATAGCCATTGTGCTTTACGGAGTCTTACCTGTTGTACGCAATACCCATGCGGCTATGAACGACATCGAGCCTCAGCTTATCGAATCTGCACGGGGGATGGGATCCACCGAGTGGCAAATCCTCTTAAGGGTGAAACTGCCCCTTAGTGTGCCCATGATTGTTGCGGGGATACGTACCATGGCTGTGATGACTGTTGCCTTGACGGCAATAGCGGCGTTTGTTGGTGCTGGTGGTCTGGGTGTGCCCATTTGGCGAGGTATCTCAACTTACAATATGGATATGGTTGTTATCGGATCGATTCTGGTTGCCATTCTGAGCATTACAGTTGATCAAGTAGTGGGGTTTATCGGTGGAAGAATTTCGTACACGCGTCATTATCGATAAAATCTGAAGATATATAAATACGGAACACCTGAAGACTAGTTATTCCAACGAGTACCATTAACAAGGAGTTTATTATGAGTGAGCCTTCAAAGAACACACGGAAATTGAAAAGTATACACATGGTAGTAATGGCGGCTATCTTAGTGCTTGCACCCACAGTGGGTTACGGCAAAACAGTTGTTGTAGCATCAAAACTTTTCAGCGAACAGTACATACTCGCAAGCATGGTGGGGCAGGTGATAGAAGCACACACCGACCTCAAAGTAAAACAAAAGATGAACCTTGGATCAACAGGGATTGTTCAACAGGCAATGGTTGCCAAAAAAGTGGACGTGTACGTTGAATACACCTACACCGGCTGGATAGAAGTGCTCAAACACAACCCCGATACCATAAAAACCGACAAAGATATCTTCCCGCAACTGAAAAAAGAGTACCAAGATAGGTTTGGCATCGAATGGGTAGGACTACTCGGGTTCCAAAATAGCCATGTACTCACAGCACCACAAAGTGTAATCAAAAAATACGGACTAAAAACAATATCCGACATCAAAGGGAACGAAAAAAACCTGCGGATGGTAGGATCACTATCATCACTATCCCGTGCCGACGCCTTCCCAAGGTACATCAACGGGTACGGACTACAATTCCCACGCAAAAATATCAAAGAAGTAAGCGACGGACTCAGATACCAAGCACTCAACTCAGGGAAAGCCGATATCGTACTCAGCTACTCCACTGACGCACAAATACACAAGTACAACCTAACAATCCTCGAAGACGACAAAAATGTGGAACTACCATATGAAGCAGGAATTGTAGCTCGCACCGAACTGCTCAACCAATACCCCGAACTACGCAAAGCTCTCCTAATGCTAAACAATGCCATCTCAGTAAAAGAAATGCAAGAGATGAACTATCAACTTGAAGTTGAAGAGAAACGGTATGACGATATTGCAAAAAAATTCCTGAAAACAAAAAACATAATCTAGGACGCACAACTATGAAAGGGGGGCGGGATGGTGATTAACCCTCAGGTTGGCACGAACGCGGACACGAGCACGAACGCGAACATGAACGCGAACAGCAGTGGCACGAACGCGAACAGCAGTGGCACGAACGCGAACAGCAGTGGCACGAACGAGAACATGAACGCGAACATGAACGCGAACGCGAACGCGAACAGCAGTGGCGAGCCCGTGATTCACTTCAAAGGCACATCCAAAACCTACACCAACGGCTCCCGCGTACTCAACAACATCAACCTCGCCATACACGAAGGGGAGTTCGTAACACTGCTCGGCTCCTCTGGTGGCGGCAAAACAACACTCCTAAAGATGATCAACGGACTTGTCGAACCCACCGACGGGAGTGTCTACATCCTAGGCAAAAAACTCAAGGACTGGAACATCATCGAATTACGACGTAGCATCGGTTATGTTGTACAGCAGGTTTCACTATTCCCCCACATGAGTGTGGAGAAAAACATCGCATACACCATGAGCATTCAAGGGCAACCTTTAGCCAAATCCCTGAAGAGGGTGTGGGAGCTGGCAGAGGTGTTGCGTCTAGATATGTCCCTGTTGAAGCGGTACCCCCACGAACTATCCGGCGGACAACAACAAAGGGTCGCCGTCGCACGGGCACTTGCCTCCGACCAAAGCATACTACTCATGGACGAACCATTCAGTGCCGTGGACGAAATCGTGCGACACTCCCTACGACAAGAGATAAAAGAGGTGCAGCAAGATCTAGGAAAAACCGTTGTGTTCGTAACACATGATATTGAAGAAGCGTTCTTCCTCGGCTCAAAAATTGTACTACTCAATAACGGACGTATCGAATTTAGTGGAAGTGCCTTGCAGGCGTTGTTGCCAAATCAATCTGAGTTTACCCAAAAATTCTTCAAATCCAAAGGTTTCGCTGCATACCTAAATGTTACAACCATCGGGGATATCCTCGAACCTGAACAAAACCTTGAGGCAGAAGTTGCAAAAGGGAGCACCAACACTGCCACCAACACTGCCACCATCACCATTGATGCCCAAGAAACATTAATGGAAGGGTTGCAGATGATGCTGAAAACGGGCACGGACACTTTAGCCGTACGGAAGAACAACAAGGTTGTGGGCAGTATCTCCATGGGAAACATATATCGGAAGGTTAGCGAATAGAAAGGCACGCACCACACATGACGCACCGCACACCACACATGACGCACCTGCCTGAAACAAGAAAAGGGGACATAGCGTAAACTATGCCCCCTTTCTATTATGTTTCAAGATGTGTTTTCAAACCAGAGTATGCTAGGCTTTGCCCCGTTGTAGAGCTCTCCTGTCTCGCGTTACTTGGTCAGGGTTAATAGGTATGTCCAGCTGAGAACCATCCTCAGCAACATCTACTTCCGATGCAAAGGTGCGGAAGTTGTAAGAGATGATGCGAGATACAGCACAGTCGCCAATAACATTAACCGACGTACGACCCATATCAAGGATACGCTCCACGCCGATGATGAGCAACACACCCTCAACAGGCAACCCCACTGCGGTCAACACTGTGCCGAGCATAATCACGCCAGCACCCGGAACACCAGCAGTACCGATGGACGCCAGTACGCCAGTTATAACAATGAGAACATAATCGGACATGGATAAATCTACGCCGTACACGCCTGCAAGGAACACTGTGCAGACACCCATAAACACCGACGTACCGTCCATGTTGACCGTCGCACCAAGGGGCATGACGATACCAGAGACATGGTTGGGAACGTTGAGGTTGTCGTGAACATTACGCATGCTCACAGGGATGGTTCCCGCGCTAGAGGCAGTGGAAAACGACACGATGATCGCTTCACGTATGCCCGCAAAAAAGTTGTAAACAGGGACGCCACCAGCAAAATGAACAAACAAACCGATGATAATCAGAGTGTGCACAGCGTAAGCAAGGAATGCAACACCAATCAGACCAGCCAAGCCCAAAAGCTCAGCAGCACCCTGAGTCGCTACTGTGTAGGAGATGAGTCCGAATACACCGAAAGGTGCGAGCTCGATAATCCAACCAGTAAGACGCATTATCACAACATTACCATCAGTAAATAGCTTGGAAATACGCGTGCCATAAGAACCACTAAGCTTGATTGCCATACCCAAAAAGATAGCAAACACAATTACTTGGATAATGTTACCGCTAGACATGGACTCAGCAATGTTGGAGGGGAACAGATTCAGAAAAACCTCGCTAGGAGAGGGGGGGACGCGGAGAGCCTCAGAATCCATATTCGAAGGGATGGACAAACTGTTGGGCATGGGAATAAGAGTGGCAACCAACAAACCCACAGATATTGCGAAAAATGATGTGGTCAAATAGAGAGCAACAGAGCCACCCAAAATTTTACCCAACACACCACCATCACTCTTAATGCTCACTATTCCACTAATAATCGTAATGAAAATTAAGGGCAAAATTAGCATGCGGATGAGGCGAATAAATAAATCACCAAGTATTTTGAAGTGAATTGCAATGCTTGGCATGATAATACCAGCAACTATGCCTAGAATGAGGGCAGCAAGAATGCGTACCCATAAGGGGTAACGAGACCAAAGATTAACGAATGTTGTCATAGTGGCTCCTCCAGTAAAAATAATAAGATAATCAAGCATAGTACACTAATTTTTACCAAACTACTACTATAATTTTGAAAAAATAATTACCTCAAAAAACTCGCACATAACCAAACCTCGTCCATAGGTGTAACCCCTTTAAAGGTTATACGCTGTAGTATGCCACATGGTTGCCCAAAGTTACCCAAAAATACCCAAAAACCACTAGGGTCGCCGAACCAAAACTCAAGTAGGAATAATATGTACTCAATCATAATAAATGAATATTTAACGCTGGGTGCAATAGTGTCCATTGTGGCACTATATTACAGAGCATCGAGGAACCGAATGGAGGACAAAAAAGCGGTGGAAGCAGACCTGAGGGAAAGGGACAAACAGATGTCGGAAAGGTTGCTATCGCTGGAAAAAGGGGTGGAACTATCTTACGCCAAGGAGGAACTGGAATCGTTTCGCAACGACCTAAAGGACATAAACAAAGCCATTAGCGAGCTCGGGAAATCATTGGCACGACTGGAAGGGGTACTGAGCCAAATGGCAGGGGACGGGAAAGCTTAGGCGTGGAAGACGCGGTGGCGACGTGTTGGCGTGTTGCTGAAGTTGGCGACGTGCTGACGTGTTGCTGAAGTTGCGACGTGGAAGACGCGGTGGCGTGCTGAAGACGTGCTGACGCGGTGGCGTGCTGACGTGTTGCTGAAGTTGCGACGTGGTGGCGTGCTGTTGAGGTTGGCGACGTGCTGACGTGTTGCTGAAGTTGAGAGTAGGGGCGTTGCCGTAATTGCATTGCGATGGCACATTAGAATAATCCACGTGGAGCAAAAACCACATGGAAAATATAAAGTGCCTCGGGGCGGAATCGAACCACCGACACGAGGATTTTCAGTCCTCTGCTCTACCGACTGAGCTACCGAGGCAACTCGCGTATTATAACAGGTTGTTCCCTAGGTGTCAAGGTATTTAATAATGTTTCTGATATTAACGTGTTCCCCCGCGACTTTTTCGCCACGCCACCACGCCACCACGTCGCCACGCACGTCCTTCACGCCACCACGTCGCCACGCACGTCCTTCACGCCACCACGCCACTAGAGCCCGCTGATGCTTTCGATGTCCCTGTCCCATCGTTCGTTAACGCGTACGTATAATTCGAGGTAGATACGTTTGCCCAGTAGTTGTTCCAGTTCGAGTCGTGCTTCTTCGCCGATTCGTTTTAGCATTTGTCCATTTTTGCCGATGATGATACCTTTTTGGCTGTTCGTTTTCACCATGATGTCCATGTTGAGGTGTATGACGGTGTTTGTTTCGTTCATGGATGTTGTTAGGACGGCTGTTGAGTAGGGTATTTCGTCGTTTGTGTGTTGGAATATTTTTTCACGCACGAATTCTGATGCGAGGAACCCTTCGTTATTTGTGCTGATGGTGTCTGAGTGGTATATTTTTTCGCCAACGGGGAGGTGTTTTTCCAGTAGTTGTGCGAGTGTGTCCATGTTGTTGCCGCTACGTTGGCTTGTTGCTGATATGGGTATGAGTTCGTCGTATTGGATGTATTCCCCTAGTGTTGTTGCTGCTTGGTAGAACATATTTTTGGGGTATTTGTCCCATTTATTTAGTGCGATTATTTTGGGTACGGGCATGGAGTTTACCATTTCGATGAGGTTGTGGAAAGGTGTTGTTGCGTTGTTGTGTTTCTCTTTTTCCAGTAGTTTCATTGTGATGGGGTCGATGACGATGAGTGCGACGTCGGTGTATGGCACTAGTGTTTTGAATGATTCGCGTATCATTTTGTTGAGTTTGTCGCGTCGTTCTTGGTATCCTGGTGTATCGAGCATGATGGCTTGCATGTTTGGGGTATTGAGTACGCCTGTGATTGTTGCTCTTGTTGTTTGGGCTTTGTGAGTTACGATGGATACTTTTTGTTGTAGTAGTCTGTTCATTAGGGTTGATTTGCCGGCATTGGGGAGCCCCATGACCATTACGTATCCTGTTTTAAAGTTCATAAGTTGTTAGTCCATCCGTTGAGTTGTAGGGTAGCATTTCCACTATTGTGATGAGTGCGTCTTGTGGTGTTATTCCGCCGGTTTTTTGTTGGAAGTCTAGTTTTGAGGCTTCGTGGAAGAATAGGGTCATTTGTGGTATTGTCCATTTATTGACGGATTTTTGTTGTAGGGAGCGAATGGCGAAAGGTGGTAGTGTTTTTTGTTCGGTTACCATTGTTGGGTTGATGTGTAGTCCGTAAATGTGTTTGACTTGTCGGAATATGGAGTTGAATAGTGCGATGAGTGTTGCGTCGTTCATGTTGCTCTGTAGGATATTGTGTAGGATTCGTGTTGCGGTGTGTTTATTTTTTTCTGAGAAGGCGTCGAGTAGAGGGAAGATGTTGGTTGTTTTGTAGAAGGGTAGGTATTTGAGTATGTCTTTGGGTGTTCTTGGTTTGGCTTGTTTGAGTTTGTTGGCGATGTTGTTGTGGCTTCGGTCTTCGATTTGTCCCATGTAGAGTAGGATGTTGTTGAGGTCGTTGATAATCAGGCTCATATTTTGGTCGTAGCTGTCGAAGATTCCTCGTGCGTCATTCATGTCCATGTTCATGTTGAAGTGTTGTCGAATGAATTGGGTGATGTGTTGTGGTCCTGTGAGTCGGTTGAATGTTTGTTCGTTGAGGATTGTGAAGCCTGCTTTTTCCATTGTGCGTGTTTGAGGGAAGGCTACTGTTTTTTGTGTTTTGGTATTTGTTTTTTTTGTTGTGGTTTTCTTTTTTGTTTCGGTATCGATAACGTCTACAACGATAATGTGTACGTTGTCCATGTTGGGTGCGAGGAGTATTGCACGCATTAGTTTGGGGTTGCTTTTGGCGTCTTTGATGATACCGAGTCGTGATTCAGAGAACATTGGTGTTGTGGATAGGAAGTAGAGTATGTCTTGTGTGTCTAGGTCGGGGTTGCTGGCGAAGAACACTTCACGTTCGCAATTGTCGTGTTGTTCGGATAGTGAGAATTGGTTTTCGATTTGGCTGATGTTGCTGGCACAGAATGCTTGTCCGCCGTGGATGTAATACCTCATTCGAGTACAACTCCTTTGGAGGGTTCGGATGTTTCGGTTTCAGTTTTGTTTTCGGTTTGTTGGATGGTCATGCTTTGCTGAGCAATATTTTTTTCCACGGATAGTGCGTGGTTAATGAGGTCTATTCGGAAGTCGAACAGGATGTCTTCAAGAGCTCTTTGGAATGCGTCTAGTGAGTTGGTGGTTGTTTGTACAACACTGGCGTCGATGTTGTAGAATGCTTTGGCGGTGTATGTTTTGGTGAATCGGCGGAGGGTAACGCCACCTTGTTGTTGTCGGTTGCTGGGTATTACGGAGAAGATTACTTGCAGTTCGATTTGGCTGATTTCGGCGTTACCGAAGTTATTTTTCAGAATACTACTAGTATCTAGTGAGGCTAGTGTGCTGTCCACTAGGTAGAATGAGTCGATATTTTGGGAGTAGATGTTGAACTGAGCCAAGAAGTTGGATACTTGTCGGTTGAAGTTTATTTGGTATTTGATATCTTCTAGTCCGCTGGAGATTGTTCCGATGGAGTAGTAGCCATCAGTGAGGGGTGTGGGTGTGGTGGTGAGGGAGTACCTGACGCAACTACTGGCGAGGGTGAGGGTTAGCCCTAGCAGTAGGATAACAGGAAGGGTACGCAGTTTGTTTAGTGTCATTGTTGGTATCTCCCAAGTGTGGTAAGTGCGATTAAGTGCCATGGTGGTATTATTTCACTATAAAGTTTAATATTCTACCTTTAATGTAAATTGTTTTGACAAGGGTCGAACCGTCGCCGTCGATGTACCCGAGTATTTTGCTGTCTTGGCGGGCATGTTTCACAGCTTCATCTTCCGACGCATCAGCAGAAACGGTAATGGTGGAACGCATCTTGCCATTTATCTGCACACCTATGGTTACGGTGTTTCGTGTGGTGTGATTGTCGTCGTATTTTAGCCAAGGTGTTTTGCAAATGAGCTGATAGCTGTCGGTATGACCGTCGATAATCTCGTTGAGCTCTTCGCAAATGTGTGGTGCGAATGGTGAGAGGAGCTCGATTACACTGTGTACGGCGTATCCGAATAGTTTACGATCGTCGTTGGTCAGAGTTTTGGTGTCCACCTTGTAGAGTACGTTGACGAGCTCCATGATGGCGGCGATGGCAGTATTAAACGCAACAGATTCAATATCGTTGGTAACCTTCTTGATTGTGTAATTTATGTGGTAAAGTAGGTGGTTGCTGATTTCGGAGTTAGTGGTAGTGTATTTCCGTGCTTGCACGTGTTGTTTATTTTGCACAACTAGGGTGTAGACGCGACCTAAGAACCGCTTCATACCCTCAATCCCCTCTTGGCTCCACTGAATGTCCTTGTCCACAGGTCCAGCAAACATGGTAAAGAGGCGACAGCTATCCACGCCGTGTTGCTCCATAATCTCTTTGGGGTTTACAACATTATTTTTCGACTTGCTCATCTTTTCCGCACGACCAACAGTAACCACGCTCTGACAGTGAACACAGCGATCGTTGTCAACTTCGTGTGGGTAGAGCCAAGAGTGGTTGGGGCATTTGTAACTTGTCATGCAAACCATGCCTTGTGTGATGAGGTGTTTGAACGGTTCGTCGAAGGATAGGTAACCGAGATCGCGGAGTATGCGAACGAAGAACCTGCTGTAGAGAAGGTGCATGACAGCATGTTCCACACCGCCAACGTAGGTGTCAACAGGGTTGATGCTGTCCACCGCGTTTTTGTCGAAAATAGATTGGTCGTTGTTCGGGTCGCAGTATCTTAGGAAGTACCAGCTGCTGTTGATAAACGTGTCCATGGTATCTGTTTCACGTTTGGCAGGTGCTTGGCATTTTGGGCATGTGGTGTTGACAAACTCTTCATGCCTATCCAGCGGGTTGCCGTCCCCTTCAAAGGAGACATCTTTGGGGAGCACAACGGGGAGATCCTCCAACGCAACAGGGACAATGCCGCAACTGTCGCAGTGTATCATGGGTATGGGTGTGCCCCAGTATCGTTGTCGCGAGATGCCCCAGTCGTGTAGTCGGTAGGTGATTTCGCTGTTGCCTAGCCCTTTGCTTTCGAGTAGGCGAACGATTTCGTCAGCACTTTGTTGGCTTGTTTGTCCGTTAAATTGTTGTGAGTTGACCATGGTTCCGTGTTCGGTGTATGGTAGTTCGTATGAGTCGTCGTCTTGTGTGTTTGGTGGTGCGATAACGGGAACAATGTTGATGTGGTATTTGTTTGCGAAGCCGTAGTCGCGTTGGTCGTGAGCGGGTACTCCCATGAGTGCCCCTGAGCCGTATTCGTCCAAAACGTAGTTTGCCACGTAAATGGGTATGTTGTTGCCTGTGAGTGGGTGTATTGCGTATGATCCTGTGAAGACGCCGAGTTGTTCCTTTTCTTTCCTATCTTGTTTTGCATTTTCTGCTTTTGTTTCGGCGATAAATTGATTGACGTCATCTTTGTGTTCGGGAGTGATGATGTTGTTTAGTTCTTTGTAGTTGATTGAGAGGGAGAGGAAAGTTACGCCGTAAAGTGTGTCGGGTCTTGTTGTGAAAGTGGTGATGTTTTGTTTAGTGGTTGGGTTTTTGAGTTTGAATACAACGTTTGCACCGCTACTTTTTCCTATCCAGTTACGTTGCATTTGTATAACGCGTTGTGGCCATTGTTTGAGAGTATCGAGTCCGTCGAGTAGTTCTTGTGAGTAGTTTGAGATGCGTAGGAACCACTGTTGTAGGGAAGAGATTTGTACTTCGCTTGAGCATCTCCAGCATAGTCCGTCTTCCACTTGTTCGTTAGCGAGAACGGTTTTGCATTCGTTGCACCAGTTGACTTTGGAGTTTTTTCTGTAAGCGATATTTTTGTTGTAGAGTTGGATGAAGAGTTTTTGTTCCCAGATGTAGTATTCTTTGTTTGCTGTAGCGATTTCCCTTGACCAGTCGTAGCTAAAACCGAGTGTTTTGAGTTCTTTTTTCATTTCGTTGATATTGTTGAACGTCCAGTCCCAAGGGTGTAGTCCGTTGTTTCGGGCGGCGTTTTCCGCAGGTAGTCCGAATGCGTCCCATCCGATGGGGTGTAGCACATTGAGTCCTTGTTTAGTTTTGAAGCGTGCAATGATGTCTCCGATTGTGTAGTTGCTGACGTGTCCCATGTGTAGTGAACCGGAGGTGTATGGCAGCATTTCGAGGACGTAGTAGTTGTTGTTTTTATTTTTTGTTGTGAGGGAGTTTTGTTTTATTTGGAAAGCGTTAGTTTTTTCCCATATTTGTTGCCATTTTTTGTCGCATGTTTTTGAGTCGTAGAGCATTTCGTCCTCCGTTCTGAGTGGGTGGTGTTGTTTATTGTATCATATAATTGTTAGAAAGTGAACGCTGAATACGCGTATTTGCCGTTGCTGTAGGGGTGGTCGGTGTTCGAGGGTTATACGTCATGAATGATGGGACATGAAT
>CAMZNJ010000066.1 GCA_947313825.1 uncultured Deferribacteraceae bacterium
CGTGGTGTGTGGTGCGTGGTGTGTGGTGTGTGGTGTGGTGGCGTGGTGGTGTGGTGGCGTGGTGCGTGGTGTGTGGTGCGTGGTGTGTGGTGCGTGGTGTGGTGGCGTGGTGGCGTGGTGTGTGGTGTGTGGTGTGTGGTGGCGTGGTGGCGTGGTGGCGTGGTGGTGTGGTGGTGTGGTGGTGTGGTGGCGTGGTGGTGTGGTGGTGTGGTGGTGTGGTGGTGCGGCAATCCATCAGGGGTACCCCCTTGCAGGAGCCCCACTGATGGACATTGCTCTTAAGTCATAACTCTATTAATCGGTGTTGTCGCCGTTACCAGCGTTAGCATTGTCGTTGTTGCCGTTGCCAGCGTTAGCATTGTCGTTATCGCCGTTGCCAGCATTGTCGTTATCACCGTTGCCAGCGTTAGCATTGTCGTTATCACCGTTGCCAGCGTTAGCATTGTCGTTATCACCGTTGCCAGCGTTAGCATTGTCGTTATCGCCGTTGCCAGCGTTAGCATTGTCGTTATCGCCGTTGCCAGCGTTATCGTCGCCGTTGCCAGCGTTAGCATTATCATTATCGCCGTCGCCTTTGTTCGGCTGAACACTAAACGTTTCACCACTTTCAGCACTTTCAGCACTTCCCCCAGCATCCTTGTTGTCGTTGGGTTTCATCCCTCCCAGTGTTGCCGTTATTTTGGAAATATTGATACCGGCACCCTTGGAGCCCCCTTCTGCCAACCTCTCTGCTTCACGTCGTGCTTCTTCATAGGATTTTTTTTCAACTTGTCGTTGTTCCATCCTAGCCTTACTTTCGTCGGCAGCTTTTTGTCTGCGTACTTCAGTAATTTTGTCGTATTCGGCTTTTTTCTGCGATACTTCTTTGTGGTGCACAACAAATGCGTCGTAAATATCTCCGGTGGCAAATTCGTCTACCAGTCTATTGACGTCATCGGCGTTGATTGTTTCATGTTCCAGCAGTTCGTCTGACATTTTCACGAGTAGTTCGCTATTTTGTTTCATAATCTCCTTAGCACGGTTGTAGTTGTCGGTGATAATTTCGTTGACGACAATGTCTACTTCACGTGCTGTTTCGGGGCTTAGTGAGGAGTGGTTTGCGAGTTCCCGTCCGAGGAATATTGCTCCTTCTTGTGATCCCATTGCGACGGTTCCGAGTCGGCTCATGCCCCACGCACATACCATTTTGCGTGCGATGCTTGTTGCTCGTTCGATATCGTTGCTTGCACCTGTTGTAACTTCGCCGAATGTTATTTCTTCGGCGATGCGTCCTGCCATGAGTATGCTAATCATGGAGTGCAGTTTTTGGTCTGAGTAGTTGTATCTGTCGTCAGATGGTAGTTGCATGGTGATTCCCAACGCCATGCCTCGTGGTATGATGGATACTTTGTGTACGGGGTCGCTGTCCGGCACCATTTTTGCTACGATTGCGTGTCCAGCTTCGTGGTATGCGGTAACGATGCGTTCTTGTTCTCCCATGACCATGCTACGTCGTTCTTTGCCCATCATGACTTTGTCTTTTGAGTTTTCTAGGTCTTCCATGGATACTTTGTCTTTGTTGTGTCGTGCTGCTAGCAGTGCTGCTTCGTTGACGAGGTTTGCTAGTTCTGCACCAGCGAATCCGGGTGTACCTCTCGCGAGTACTTTCATGTCTACGTCGTCTTCGGTGGGCACATTTTTGGCGTGTACGTTTAGTATAGCTTCACGCCCTAGGATATCTGGTGGTGGCACGTTGACTTGTCGATCGAATCGTCCGGGTCTTAGTAGAGCTGGGTCGAGGACATCGGGTCTGTTTGTTGCTGCGATGAGGATTATTCCTTCGTTGCCGTCGAATCCGTCCATTTCGACTAGCATTTGGTTGAGAGTTTGTTCACGTTCGTCGTGTCCTCCACCGAGTCCGGCACCACGTTGTCGTCCAACGGCGTCGATTTCGTCGATGAATATGATACAGGGGGCATTTTTTTTACCTTGTTCGAATAGGTCGCGAACGCGTGATGCTCCGACGCCTACAAACATTTCGACGAAGTCGGATCCTGAGATATTGAAGAACGGCACATCGGCTTCACCGGCGACGGCTCTTGCGAGCAGTGTTTTCCCTGTTCCGGGAGGTCCTATGAGTAGTACCCCTTTGGGTATTTTCCCCCCTAGTTTTTGGAATTTTGCTGGAGCTCTGAGGAAGTCGATAATTTCTTCTAGTTCCTCTTTGGCTTCGTCAATACCTGCCACGTCGTCGAAAGTAACTTTTTTGGTACTAGTGTCCATTTTTGCTTTGCTTTTGCCGAAGCTGAAGGCTTTGTTGCCTCCCCCCATCATTTGCCTCATGAAGAATATCCAGATACCGATGAATAGTGCGACAGGTGCGAGTGATAGCAGTAGTTGTGTGAATACTGATGGTCGTGCTGCGGGTTTTACTGTGATATCGATGCCACGGTCTTTGAGTTGTTCGACTAAGGTGGAGTCTTGTGTTGGTGCGTAGCTTGTAACTACTTTGCCGTCGAGTGTTTGTGCTGTTATTTCTTGATTTTGCAGTACAACACTGGTGATGTCTCCACTATTTACGTTGCTGAGGAACTCGCTGTAGGAAACACTGTTGAGGTCTCGCGGGCTCTGGGATGTGAATAGTGAATAAGCTGCCATTGCTGTTAATGCTATGAGCACCCACGAGAAGATGTTTTTTGAAAATTTTGGGGGTGTCTGCTTTTTTTTATTTTTCATTATTGTTTATTCCCTTATGATTAGCGTTATTACAATACTAGATTATTTTTTCGTTGAGGTCAACAAGTTCGTATACTCCGCCAAGTTCTCGAAACATGGATTTGTAATCTAAGCCGTACCCAACGACGAAAAAGTCTTCCACGATGAACCCTGCATAGTCCACTTTTATTTGTGCTTCGCGACAGCACTCTTTGTCCAACGCAACGGTGGTGATGATTTTTTTGGCACCTTTGGCATAGATGTAGTTGCTTAGTGCTTCCATTGTGTAGCCGGTGTCGAGGATGTCGTCCACGAGTAGTACTACTTTCCCTTCGACAATGCCCTCTTCTAGGTCGCGGACAACTTTGAGGTTGTTTGTGCGTGTGGTGCCTTTGTAGGAGCTAACCTTTACGAACGCTGTGGATACGCCTTCTTTGATGTGTAGTTGTCGTATGAGGTCTGCCATGTAGAGGAAGCACCCGTCGAGGAGTCCGACGACGACGATACCGCCGGGGTTATCGCCGTATTTGGCGGATATTTCGGCACCTATCTCTTGTGTGCGTATTTTTATTTGTTCGGCTGATATGACAGGTTTAAGTTTGCACCAGCCGTAGTCTATTGTGTTGTTGGCGTTGTCGTGTTTACTGTTTGCGTTGTCTAGCATTTATATATTCTCCTGCATTTGCGAAGTGGTGTAGATTTGCGTTTGGTGTGTGGGGATTGTGTTGTGTGGTGTATTGGTTCTACCAGAGGCAAGTGTGTTTGTGTTGCACATGGATGAGTTGGCTGTGTGGGTGATTGGTGAATACGTTTTCGATATATATTATGCCTTCATGGGATTCGATTATGAATGTTTGTTTTCGTTCCATGGTGTTAAGTTTTTTGGTAATGAATAACTCTTTTACCGAGCCGTTTTTATGGTGGCAAACAGTTGTGCCGTCGTGGTTGGTGTATCTAGCCACCTTGTCCCCTTGTTGTCGTGTGCGTATTGTGAGTTGTTGTTCGGCGAGTTTTCCGTCGAATAGTATTTCCACACCGCAATCCGAGCCTCCACGGGGGATACAAACCTGCCCCACACCAGATTTTTTGGTAATGGAATAGGGTTGTAGCAGGGATTTGTGGTAAACGGCAAAGGTGTTGTAACTAGCTTCACAGCGAAACCCTTGGGGGAGGTGGATGCCCCTGCTGCCGTGATGCCCATGAGTACTATGGAGTAGCCGTTGTACCTCATCAAAATGACGAGCTTCAACTCGAAATAATTTTGACATTTGAGCCATGATTATATACCTTCTCTCCACAAACCTCAAGGCTTTTAGGTCTTGGTTGTGTAATAAGAATCTCCCATGCCCTTCGTATTTTATAACATGTTGAGTCTGTTGGTTGAGGTATGTGTTTAGATCGGTGGACTCTTTTTGTAGTCGTTTGACGGCGGGTGCAAGTTCATGAATAATCGGTTGTAGTGTTTTGCGAATGAGATTACGTTTGTACGCTAGGTTGTCGTTGGTCTCGTCATGGATAAATTCTACGCCGTGTTCATGTAGGTAGTCGAGAACTTCGTCTGTGGTGGTGTTTAGGAGTGGGCGATGAATGGTGATGCTACTGTGGCTCCCACTGCTCTCACTACTCCCACTGCTCTCACTGCTCCTACTGCTCTCATGGCTCCCACTGCTCCTACTGCTCTCATGGCTCTCAAGGTGCCACTCCATCTCTGAGCGAATGCCCCCCATGGTGGTCAAGGATGCCCCTGTTAGCATGTCCAGAACCAGTGTTTCCACGTTATCGTTTTGTGTGTGTGCTGTTAGGATAGCTGCTGCCCCCACCTCCTTGGCGTACCCTCCCAGAGCGTTGTAACGCAATGTTCGTGCTGCTCCCTCCACTCCGAGGCGGGCAACGAGGGGGTGTGTATCGCCGTGGTCGTGGTGTAGCATGTTGAGGCGGATGACGTGGAGGGGTACGTTAATGTTGGGGTGTTGGCATAGCTCCACACAGAATAATTCGTCGCGGTTACTACTTTGTCGCAAGTTGTGGTTCACATGGCAGGCGAGTATGTTCAGAGCACCGCCAGCAACGTCAGCACCACCAGCACCGCCAGCAACGTCAGCACCGTCAGCACCGCCAGCAACCTCAGCAACACCGTACCGACGGTTTGCCGCCACGAGTGCATGGAGCAGGCACGTGGAGTCTTTCCCCCCACTAAGGGCAACAACGACAGTTACCTTCCCCCTACGTTCTGTTGTGGAGTTGTTGGGATTGTTGGAGTTGTTGGGGTTGTGTTTACTGAGTACGCGAAATAAATTCTGAAAATTTATTGTAGTCATGGGTAATTTCTGCCCCGTTGAGTGTTTCTTTGAAGTGTTTGCCATAACTCTTTGTGTTGAGTCGTTCGTCAGCGATGACCCAGCCTCCCGAGTGGTTTTCGTGTCTGAGTAGTCGTCCGATGCTCTGTTTGAAGAACAGGACGGCACGTGGTAGTGAGTAGTTGGTGAATCCGTTGTTTCCGGCGTCTGTAATGGATTTGAGTTTGGCTTCTGTATAAAGGTCTTGGTGGTATTCGAAAGGTAGTTTGTCTACAATGACGCATTTGAGGTTGCTGTGTGAGAAGTCCATCCCTTCACGCAGTGTTGCTGTGCCGATGAAAACGCACCTGCCACCGGTATCGCTCACGTTGCTTTGGTAAACAAGTTCAAACTCCCCGTCCTCCTCGGCATCGAGGTGTGTTTCTAGGTAGCTGTAAACGCTTTCTGTGCGTTGGAGGGAGTTGCACAAAATCAGAACAGAGCCACCTGACGCACGAATAATGTGGCGGTACAGCTTATTTTTGTCCATAAGGTTGAGCTCTGGCGGAACGTATGCTAAGCCCTGTGTTTGGTAGTTGAATATTTGTGGGAAGGTGTGTTGTAGAATTGTTTCGTCCTGATACCCTAGCTCACGGATGAAGTAGTCGAACCCCATGACGCTGGAGAGTGTTGCCGAAATAAAAATGGGGGATGTGCAGTATTCTGCAAGTGCATTATGAAATGATTCGGAAATATCTAGGGGGGTGGACTTGATGATTATGCTACGTCTAGCAACTTCGATACTACGAATATGGTTGTCGTCAGAGCCTGACGTGTCGAAACTGTTGTAAAATATCTCTAGGTAGCCGTTGAATTCGTCGGAAATATCGTCGTCCGCCAAGGATTCCACAACCTTAGCACAGCTCTCCATAAACTCAGTTGCAAGGTCGCTGTGGGCATCGTAAGATGTTTTACTATCCCCAACTTTATCCATTAGCTCACCGTAAGTGCTTTTAATACCCATCATGGACGATATGGGGATAACACCTTTGTGCTCGTCCAACATGCTTACCACGGCGTAAAGGTTGATGTTGGCACCGTAAAGGCTAGAAAAAATATCCGGCAGGGAGTGAGCTTCGTCGAATATAATGTGGTCTGGCGGTGTGAAGATGGTGCCATGGTTGTCGTCATCGCTCTGCATGATGATGTCGGAAAGTAGTAGGTGGTGATTGGTGATGACAACGTCGGCGTCGTTGGCGTTGTTGCGTGCAATGTAAAACGGGCACTCGTCGTAATAAGCACATTTGCTACGTTTGCACTGATAACTGTCCGCCGTCATCATCTTTCTAACGTCGTAACTGAAGTGGTTTGGTGCCTCAAAAATATCGCCTTTGTTGGACTCAAACCACTCCACAACGTCGCTGTAGTAAATCCCGCTACTGGAGATTAAACGGCGGTAACGCTCTTCGCAAAAGTAGTTGTTGCGACCCTTGAGCAAAACAACCTTGGTTGCTAGCCCCAAGGTGTTGACCATGCCAACAGTATCCTTGGTGAGTAGTTGCTCCATGAGTGCTTTGGTTTTGGTGGCAATGATGATGCGTTTGTTGCTCATGAGGGCGGGTGCCAAGTAGGCGAGCGATTTACCCGACCCCGTGGGTGCTTCGATGAATACAGGCGTGGCTGTGTCCAGACCTTTTTGCACTAGGTTGGCGATTTCAGCCTGAACACTGCGATACTTGTAGCCACTAACATGGGGGGCAAATGCCTCTTCGTTTTTAAATATACCTTGGAACACCGTGCCCCCTACTCAAATTATGTACGCCACTGCCCTGCTGTTGTAAAAGTTACTAGCAAAGGGGGAGTGCCTAGGACTCGCCATGCACTGTGTTGTTGCTGTTGTTAGCAGAGGCGGATTTGTTGTACTCTCTGCCACCAGCACCACCAGCACCACCAGCACCACCAGCACCACCAGCACCACCAGCACCACCAGCACCACCAGCACCATTGCCACCATTACTACGGTTGCGGTTGCTGTTACGATTGCGGTTACGATTACGGTTACGGTTACGGTTTCGATTGGCGTTGGAGGAGCGTTCTCCCCCTTTGTCCTCGTCGACATACCCTTCAGGAACAATGTGCAACGATTTGAACACACCGCTTCCCTTCACAATCCCTTTGGAGCCTTTGATACTTTTCAGAGCTTTCTGTATCTCTCTTCGTGCTAATGGTGGTAGGTCGCGGATTATTTCGAGTTGTCCTGTTTTGGCAACGCTATGGGCAGCGTTTACCCCTGCAGTGATGAGTTTTTCCAGATGTTTAGCACGGTGGTTTTCCACGTCCACGGAAACGGCAATGCCAGAGGAGTCGGCATTCAGCAATCTGTTTACCATGTACTGCAGTGCGTCCAGTGTTTGCATACGTTTTCCGATGAGTATTTCGGCATCGTTGGTGATAATATTGATGGCGATACGTTTCCCTTCGGTGGTGGTGTTGAGTGTGTAGTTTACTACCCCCATTCGGTCAAGTATGTCTGCCAAGATTATCCTGCCCTGTTTTGTGTAGTAGTGGGTTTTGTTGAACAGGATTTCGATGGTGGCATCCTGTTGCCCAAAACCTAGGAACCCTTTTTTGCCTGGCTCGACTACTGTGTATGTTAAGTAGCTAGAGGGGATATTGCGTTCACGCTGAAACTGTAGGAACGCTAATTCAGCTGTTTTCGCTGTTCTTTTATGTGTTTCCATTATTTTTTACCTCTAAAATTTGCACGGTGAACATATTTATTGACAAATACTTGTTGCAATATGGAAATGAAGTTACTTACTGTGTAGTAAAGTGTTAGCCCTGAGGGGAACTGTATCAGAAACCCGATGAACACAAGGGGTAGCACAAGCATTATCCGTCTCTGAGTTTTGTCCATGGTTGAGGGGGTAATTAGTTGTTGAACGAACATCAGCAAGCCCATGGCAACAGGTAGTATGTAGAATTTGTCGTAAAGGGCAAGGTTGTCTATCCAGAAGATAAACGGTGCTCCGTACAAGTCCACCGATGTGCTAAGTAGTTTAAACAGTGCGATAAATATGGGGATTGTGAGCAGAATGGGCAAGCAACCACTAATGGGGTTAACACCTTTCTTTTTGTACAGCTCCATACTTTTTATCTTGTACGTTTCGGGATCATCTTTATAACGCTCCTTCAACTTCACAATTTCAGGCTGAATGGTTTGCATCTTAGCAATGGACTTGAGCCCCTTGAGGGATAAGGGGAACATGATAATACGTACGGCGATGGTGAGTAGAATAATCGCCCAACCGTAGTTGCCCACTAGGCTGAAGAAGAATTCTAGAATGTAGTACATGGGTATGGCGAGGAATGCTGCCCAGCCGAAGTTAATCGCCTTGCTGAGTGTGGAGTCCAGTCCTTTGAGCAGGCTGTAGTTTTTTGGACCAATGAAGAGGTGGTAGTCGAGTTGGGCAGTACCGCTAGCATCGAACTCCACTTTTTTGTTGAGGTTGACTAAAACCCTATCACCGTCGAAAGCACCGTATGCTTGGAACGTGCCTGTATCGAAGCCCTCTTTGAGGTATGGTGCGAAGAGGAAGAAGTTGGCATTGTATCCGCCCCATACTGGGTTTTCGATATCGTAAACCTTCTTGACGCTCTCCTCTTTTTTCTTGGTGTAGTCTTTGTTTGAGCCCATGGATACTCTGTTTATTCCGGATCGGATAGGTTCGAGTCCGGTGCCGAACCCCGGTCCAACGAGGATTTCGAATGTCATGGGTGCAGATGTTGCCGAGCGTGATGGTGTGCCGTCTCTGCCTAGGGGGACGATGGCTGCTGATACGTTCACGGAGTAGCTGTCTTTCTGCAGTGAGTATGTTTTTGTGATTTTGTATTCGTCGCCAGTGGCAGAGCATGTAATGGACGGTGTTTCGCTAGTGATGTAGTTGATACCGCAAACGTAGCCGCTGTCGTAGTCGAATCGTAGTTTGAGGTAGTCTTCTAGTCCGTTTTCGTTGAAGAAGGGTATTTTTTGTCCGTCGTTGATGGGTGTAATTTTTGCGGAGTAGATGTTCCCTGTGTGTTTGTTGATGTTTAGTGTTAGGTGTGAGTTTGAGATGGTTATTTTGCTGTCGTTGTTTAGTGGTTCGCTGTAGAGTTGCAACCCTTTCTGCAGGTGGTCAACAAGCTCGCCGGTGTCGGTGGATGGTATTTCGCGAACAGCCATGGTTTTGGTGTTTGTGTTGGTTTGTTGTTGTGTATTGTTGATTGTTGTTGTGTTGTTGGAAGTGTTTGCTGTTGCTGGTACGGGTGGATTAACATAGTTCATGTATGCTTGAAACCCGATGAGTATGGCAATACTTGCTCCAATGGCTAAGCCTATGCGTAATTTATCGTTCATTTGAGTTCCTCTCAGCTAAGTTCGATTCGTCTTCCTTGTTGCCCCTAGCTATTGTTGTCGTCAAGCTTTGCCCTATCTTTCGGATCAACAGGATCGTACCCACCAGGGGAGAATGGGTTGCACCTAAGGATGCGGTAAAGCCCTTTGAGTATTCCTAGTATGAGCCCCTTTCGTTGAATAGATTCCATCATGTATGACGAGCATGTGGGGTAGTATCGACAGTTGTTCCCCAGTAGTGGCGACAGTATTTTGGCGTAAATGCGTATTGCGTTTATTGCCAAGGATTTGCCTAGGTTGTTGACTACGACCAGTCCCTTGAGGGGTAGCAATAGTATTTTCATCGGCGGCTCCTTGGTTGTACCTGTTGCGTATCGTCTGTTGCGTATCGTCCGTTGCGTATCGTCCGTTGCGTATCGTCCGTTGCGTATCGTCCATGCGTCGTCCGTGCCCCGTCTCTTGCGTGTCGTCTGTTTCGTAGCGCCCATGCTTCGTCTGTTGCGTATCGTCCGTGCCTCGTCTGTTGCGTATCGTCCGTTGCGTATCGTCCGTTGCGTTTGCTTGCACTACAAGTGTTCTTCGCCATGGTTTCGCTTAATTCGTTCGCTAATTTCTGCAAAGTCTCTGTGCATGTCGTCAAAGCTTGTGTGCGTCTCTATTATACGCTTGTGTGCAATAATAATTATTTTCGTTCCCACAGGCATGGTGGCACGGTTTAGTCGGTAGATGTGCCTCATTTGTCGTTTTATTCGGTTACGTGTATTAGCACGTTTGTGCACTTTTTTGCTTACGACAAAAGCCACTTTGCGAAATTTTGCCACGTTGTGTAGTTCGGCAATTATGGCGTCGTCCTGTGGTGCTGAACTATTTTGTATGGTTCCGGCTAGTCCCATATTTTGCAGTGTTTTGATGTAGGACGCTCGGTTGTAGCCAAAGAATTGATCATGCCTAGGATGATTAGTTGGCACAACCTCTGTGGCGTGGCAAACTGTGAACAGGCATGTGAAGTATTTTCCGTAAACTTTATTTTGTTTAAAAACGTGTTGTATTTCCGATTTCAGGCGTAACCTTTCTACTCGCGGGAATATGCCTGTTTTAGTATGTTCAACGGTATTCACAATAACTCACAGGTGCCTCACAATGCTCACAATGCTCACAATAGCTCACAGGTGCCTCACAATATTCACAATAGCTCACAGGTGATACGACTAAAGCTGACCAGCATGGCTCTTCGGGTAGCACTTGCCACGGGTAGCACTTACCACGGGTAGCACTCGCCACGGGTAACACTTACCACGGATAACACTTACCACGGATAACACTTACCACGGGTAGCACTTGCCACGGGTAGCACTTGCCACGGGTAGCACTCGCCAACCGTAACGCTAGCTCTAACGATAGCCGTAACGCCAGCATGGCTCTGCTTCAGTGGTGCTGTTAAGCTGAAAGGCGTTTACGTCCTTTTGCCCTACGTCTGTTGATGATGGTGATGCCTGATTTTGTTTTCATCCTTGCACGAAACCCTTGTTTGCGTTTCTTTTTCAGGTTTTTTGCGTTATGCATAGTGTTCTGTCTGCCCATTGAATTAGACCTCCGTTAATACGCCAATGCGTTTGTTTGTTGTTATGTTTTCCCTGTATTTTTCGGTTGTTGCAACACAGATTAATTATAATACACGAACTAAGGGAGTTCTGTCAATACTTAGTATGACCCTCCGCAATATTCGCCACAGCCACAGCCACCACCACAGCCACCACAGCCACCACCACAGCAGCAACAGCCACAGCACCTTACGACGCAAAAAGGGGGCAGCCTCAACAGCCACCCCCTTGTTTACGCAATCAGTATTGTCCTTTCTTTAGTGAGAGGCTTTTGGTGCTCCTGTTGCCTTGGGTTGCACTATTTTTGTATTTTGTGCGGTTATCATGGCTTGTTTGTCGGCGTCAGAGAGCCCTTTGTGGTCGATGGGGTAAAGTTCCCCTTCAAACATTGTTCCCCATATTTCTATGTCTTTAATCTTTTGGGTATCAACGGTGTAGGGATCCTCTTCTAAAATAGTGAGGTCGGCCATCTTGCCAGCAAGGATTGAGCCGATACTACTTTCACGCCCCATAATCCATGCGGCATCGATTGTTACTGCTCTCAACGCTCTGTCCACACTAATTTTCTCTGAAACAAGGTTTTTGTTACCATTAATGGTAATGCGATTTACTGCTGCTCCCATGAGTGTGAGTGGGCTGAGGGGAGCCATTGGTGCGTCGGAGTGTAGTGCGTAAGTGATTCCGTACCTGTCTAGGGAGCCGAGGGCAACCATCTTGCGGGCACGGTCTTCCCCGAGCCAGTATTCAGCATAAATATCGCTGAGAATGTACTGATAGTACGGGTTTGCGGACACAACAATACCTAACTCTTTCATCTCTCTCGCTTGTGTTTCTGTTGCATAGGCGAAGTGTTCGAGTACGGTTCTGTGGTCTGAGCGGGGTTTCTGTTTCTGCATCTCCCTCACCATTTCGGTGAGTGCGTCAGCACTTTTGTCTCCGTTGGTGTGAGCGTGTATTTGGTAGTCTTGGTTCCAGAAAAATTCACCCCAGCTGTAAGTTATATCTAGTGGCGACATCCAAACACCTTCGTGTCCATCGATGTATCCGGGGTAGTTAAACTGCGACAATCCTGAGTAGATGGCACCGTCTAGCATTAGTTTGAAGTGGTTGTCGAACTGTACACGACGACTATTCTCACTACGCCACATCTCTATTTCGGCAAGGGCTTGCTCTGGTGTTCTGTTCCTTACTATGAAGTCGGTAACAAGTGGTGTCAGGATAATACGCGATGGCACTTCGTTACCTTCGGCAACACTGCGTATTACTTCTATTTCGTGATTCGGATCGCCAATAACACCAACACCCATATCGAGCACAGTGGTTACGCCAGCCAAGTGAACCATCTCAAAAAAGTTGCCCAACCCTTCGCGGAATCTATCTTCACGGGCAAGAAACGTCATCTTGGCAATGATACTCTTGAAGCCAAATTCGTAGGCGTGTCCCTCTTCCCAGTTTGCTTCATGGGAGCTAAAGTCGGCTTCAGTGATGTTGAGCATATCAAAGGCTGCAGTGTTCCCTACAATTTCGTGGAAGGAGCGGTGCCACAGCATAACAGGTGTGTTGGGGAACATTTCGTCCAAATCAGCACGCACAATATCACCATGCCACAACTGATGGTAACCCCATGTAACGAAAGGCACGTCGCTGTTAGTTTTTTCGTACTCAGCAACAAGCTCTTTCAAACGTGCCTTGTAAGCCTCAGGAGTTGTTGCTCCAGGGAAGAAGCCTGTGGGCAACGTCCAGTCGTCGGGGGCGATGAACGGGAACAGTGTGAGGGTCGCGGGCAGGGAGGGGTGCACGTGGGGATCGATGAACCCCGGCGTAACGATTTTGTCTTGCAAGGTGTAGTCAACGGTTACATCTTTGCCCTTTGTCCAACTTTGCAGGGAGTCCAAGGATCCAACAGCAACAATTTTCCCGCCAGCAACAGCAACAGCAGTGGCAACGGGGATGGATGGTTCCATGGTGATAATTTTTTTGGCAACGTAAACTGTTATGGGCTCCGTTACACTTTCGCTCTTCGTTGCCCACTCTGTCAGAGCAGAGCTAGCTTCTTCGCCACTGTTATTAGTCTTGCTGTTGCTTGAGCAAGCAACAAGGCTGGCACTCACCACAAGGGCAAGCATAATCATACTTAGTTTCTTCATCATTATTTATCTCTCCTTAACCTACAATCTGTAGGTAATTGTTTCGTAGTTATAATTATATATCTAAAGGGGGAAATTCCAAGGCTTGAATAACCTAAAATAAGGGGGAGTCCTTGTAGAGGTTTTCGCAAATGGCAATAAAATTCGTTAAACACAAGGCTAAACAATACCTTGGCGTTTGTCAACTAAATTAAAAAATATTCATTTGTGAAATGTTCATTTGTGAAATGTTCACTTGTGAAATATTCACTTGTGAAATGTTCACTTGTGCGAAATTTCTACCTACTGCTCTGCTTAATATACGTTTGTGCTTCACGTTTCAGTGTACGTTCTTTCATCGTCTGACGTTTGTCATGGAGTTTTTTCCCCTTCCCCAAAGCTATCTCAACCTTGACCAAGCCTGCTTTGAAGTACGCTTTGAGTGGTACAACTGTGAGTCCTTTTTCCCGTACTGAGCGTTCCAGCTTGAGTATCTCTTTTTTATTCAGGAGGAGTTTGCGTGTTGCACGGGGATCGAGTATGGTAATCTGTTCGAAAGCGTAAGGTGCGATGTGTGCGTTTATCAGAAATACTTCAGATTTAATGATGCGTACATGGGATTCAACGAGGGATATGCCGTTGCTACGAATGGACTTCACCTCACTCCCCTTAAGCAGAATACCAGCCTCATACGTGTCCAGTATTTCATACTCAAAGCGCGCTTTTTTATTGCTACTAATAGTCATGGTTTTCATGCACCCTCTCCTGCTATGATTTTCACGGGGCTGTGTCTATGTTTATGCCCCTACCACTCCTCTTCGCCGTTGCTAGGGTCGTGGTCATGGTCGTGGTCATGGTCGTGGTCATGGTCGTGGTCATGGTCGTGGTCGTGGTCGTGGTCGTGGTCGTGGTCGTGGTCATAATCGTGGTCAGCAGAGCTCTTCGCCACAGCCACGTGTGCCACAGTAGCAATCGTTAAGTAACTTGCCATAACCTTTTTCAACCCAGAAAGCTCAAACAGCACCATGGCTATCCCTTCACTAAGGGTAATAATCTTCCCTTCGCCAAAAACATTATGTTTCACGTTGTCGTTAACTTTGAGTCCGTTGTTTTTGCTAACATCGGTGGCAGTATTTTTATTGCGTAATGGTTCCGGTCTGTCAGGTCCAATGGCGTTACGGTTCGACCTAGGTGTTGCCCCGCTGTTGGCATGGTTGGAGTAGTCTTTTCGGTGTTTGAAAGCTGCTCCGGCAACATTGGCACGCCCTTGGTTTGCTTCGTGAATAAACCTTGACGGCATGGTATTTTGCCTTTGTCCATGACGCATCCTGCTAGCTGCCATGGTTAGGAAGAGGTTGTCTTTTGCCCGTGTGATTCCCACGTATGCGAGTCGTCTTTCCTCTTCGATTTCGTCTTGATCATCGTCGTCGTTTAGGGGGAACAGGGATGTTTCGAGTCCTGTGAGGAATACGGTGTGGAATTCTAGCCCTTTGGCACTGTGGATGGTCATGAATGATACGTTGTCGTTGTTTGCTTCGTCCGAGGAGGATTGTATCGCGGTGAATGCTAGGAAGTCGCCCAGTCCGCCGTTCTCTTCCTCTTCTTCGAATGAGAGTGCTGAGTTGTAGAGTTCGTCGAGGTTTGCGAGTCGTGTGTTTGCTTCTTCAGTGGTTTGCGAGAAGTCGAGGATATGTTGTCGGTAACCGCTTTCGTCCACAACTATTTGTAGTGCTTGGCTAGGTTTGTTGGCTTTTGCGATAATGCTGTTCATGAGCTCCATGAATTTGGCGAGTGATTGTGCTGCTTTCGATTTTACGCTCCCTGTTTTGAGGGCATGTTCAATGCTATGGATTAGTGTTCCCCCCTCTTGGAGTGCATGGTTACGCAATTTGGCTATTGTTACGTTCCCCACTCCTCGGGGCACGCTTTTCAGAGCACGTTCAAACGATACTTCGTCCACAGGGTTTACGGCGAACCGCAAGTACGCCAACATGTCTTTTATTTCCCGACGCTGATAGAACCCCACGGATCCAATAACTTTGTAGGGTATCCCTTCACGGCTCAGCACCTGTTCGAAGCTTCTTGACTGAGAGTTGGTTCGGTAAAGCACAGCCATATCTGAGTACGCCACCCCCTCTCTGTGGAGCTCTGCCACAGTGTTTGCAACGAATACTGCTTCCAATGTGTCTGACATCTGTGCAACAACACTCACCGATCCCGCTTCAGCCCTGTGTGGCACTAGGTCTTTGCCTCGCCTGTTTTTGTTGTTGCTTATGAGTGCGTTGGCGGCTTTCAGGATAGGAGCACACGATCGGTAGTTTTGTACAAGCTTGATTACTTTTGTGTTGTCAAACATGGAGTCGAAATGGAGAATATTTTCCACACGTGCACCACGGAAGGCGTAAATGGATTGATCATCGTCGCCTACAACACAAATATTCCCCGACGGTGCCGACAACAGCTCGAGGAGGTGGAATTGGACAGTGTTGGTGTCTTGGTACTCATCCACCAAAATATAACGGAACGCCTCTTTGTATTGCTCGAAAACTTCTGGATTGCGAAACGCCTGAATAACCAAGGGCATCATGTCATCGAAGTCGATAAGTTCTTGTCGTTTGAGTATCCCTTGGTATGTTTCGAATATTTGAACTTCATCGGGTGTAAACGCTGGTTTTTCGCCATTCACAAACCCCATGGTATTTTTGAACGACGATATTTTGTGCATCAACCCCTTGGGGCGAATCTCTTTCACAGAGTGCCCACATTGCTGAACAGCATCTTTAACCAACGACAACCTGTCGTCCTGATCCACAATGGCAAAGTTGTGTGCAAGCCCAACGGATTCGTACAACCCTTTGAGTAGGTGGAGGCATGCTGAGTGGAATGTTGCAACCCAAACAGCACCGGCAGCGTTGTAGCCCATGAGTTCGACTAATCGGTGTTTCATCTCGAGGGCAGCTTTGTTGGTAAACGTTACTGCCATGATGTTGAAGGATGGTATGCCCACCTCTTGAATCATGTAAGCTATTCGGTAGGTGATGACGCGTGTTTTCCCTGTGCCCGCACCGGCAAGCACTAATACTGCCCCTTCAGTGGTTTGGACAGCGTCAAGTTGTTCGTTGTTTAGGGATGTATGAAAGTCGATAAATTTTGCTTCTGTGTTGTTGTCCATTCCCATACTTGCATCCCCTGCCCCGCGGTTCTCACCATAAATGTTGCCCGCAACCGCAAACGTAACTGCAGGTTTGTGTTGAGCCCATAACTTTTACGAACGCTCTTTGCTTGCACGTTGACGCAAGAGTAGCCTAATGGGCACAGCGTCAAATTTGAAAGCGTCTCGTATTTCGTTGGTTAGGAACCGGTGGTACGAGAAGTGAACAAGTTCGGGGAAGTTGACGAATAGTGCGAAAGTTGGTGGTTTTGAGGCAACTTGTGTGGCGTAGTAGAATTTTAGTCGTCTGTTGTTGTTGAGAATCGGTGGTTGGTGTTTCATTAGTGCGTGCTGTAGGAGCTCGTTCACTTTGTTTGTTTCGATACGTTTGGTGTATATTTTGTGTAGTTTGTTGATTTCGGGGAACACCTTGAATATGTTACTTTTGGTGAGTGCGGACGTGAATATTACAGGTGGGTTGTGCAGGAATTTGAGGTGGTAGCGAATATCTTCAACCAGCTCTTTGCGTGCATCTTTTTCGCCCTTTGTGAGATCCCATTTATTGACCACAATGACCACAGGTCGACCAGCTTCCCAAGCGTCAGCAATAATTTTGATATCCCTCGACGTGAGTCCTTCCGAGCCGTCAATTACGCAAATGGCAATGTCTGCGAGCTCCATGGCATCCATGCTACGGTAGTAACTGAACCTGTCCACAGCATCGCGAAACATTATCGATTTTTTACGAATACCGGCGGTATCGATGAGTGTGTAGTCGGTATCGTTAACGTTAAACGCTGTGAACACAGCATCGCGAGTGGTGCCAGCTTGTGGCGTAACAATGGATCGATCTTGGTTGAGCCATGCGTTAAACAGTGATGATTTGCCAACGTTGGGTTTCCCCACAATGGATATTTTGATGGAGTCGTTGTCTAGGAATGAGCGTAAGTCTTCGTCAACATTGGCGGATTTTTCGTTGTAGTCGTCGATGAGGGGGAGGATTTTGTCCAGCATTTCGTCGATGTTGCGACCGTGGGACGCCGATATGGTTGTGTATTCGTCAACACCTAGTGTGTAGAATTCCACAGCGTCGTTTTCCCGTTGTTGGTTGTCCACCTTGTTGACCACCAGCATGAACTCACGCCCTTGCATGCGTAACTCCCTGACAACGATTTCGTCTAATGGGTGCAGCCCTTCGATGGCATCCACTAGGACAATGATGAAGTCAGCTTCCACGATAGCGTTTGCGAACTGTTTGCGTGTTTCTTCTCGAATGACGGTGTCGCCAAGGTCAAACCCTGCTGTGTCTATGACGCGGAATGTTCGCCCTAGCCATGTGGAGGTGAATTCGATGTTGTCGCGGGTTACCCCCGGTCTGTCCTCCACGATGGCTATGCGTCTGCCAGCTAGCCTGTTGAATAGTGTGGATTTCCCCACGTTTGGGCGTCCGATGATACCTATAGTGAACATAGTTTGGTTACAACCTTAATTTTTATAACGCGTCAGCCGTGGTGAAGTGGCTGTGTGCGTATGTGCGTGTGCGAGCCCCGTACATGCTTGCATGCATGCGAGCCGTGTGCTACTTGCGTGCCCCGTGTGCTACTTGCGAGCCCCGTAATTTGCGTGCCGTGTGCTACTTGCGTGCCCCGTGTGCTACTTGCGTGCCCCGTAATTTGCGTGCCCCGTGTGCTACTTCTTGTTGGCAAGTGTGTTTATCACCCCAGAGAGCACCTTGGGATTGGCACGCCCTTTGGTAGCCTTCATTACCTCGCCCATGAAGAAGCCCATGAGTTTTTTGTCTCCCCCTTTGAATCTTTCGAATTCGCTTGGGTTGGCGTCGAATACGCTCTGAACAATGCTTTCAACTTCTGACGAGTCGGAAACTTGTGCTAGGTTGTGTTTTTCCACAATCTCAGCCACTTCTCCCCCTTCGCTGATAATCAGTCCGAGAACCTGTTTGCCGATGTTATTACTGATTGTGCCCTTGACAATAAGTTCTATTACCTGTCCAAGCTGTTGTGGGGATATGCCTAGGTCGAACACTGTTTCCCCTTGGCTATCTTTGAATAGGCGTAGTATTTCGGATAGTATCCAGTTGGCGGCTGTTTTGGGTGAGTCCACAAGATCCACCAGTGCTTCAAAGTAGTCGGCGTAGTGTTTTTCGGACACGAGTATGTTTGCGTCGTCCATGTTGATGGCGTAATCGTTGACGAATCTATCCCTTTTTGTTCTTGCTGATTCGGGCATATTTTGTCGTATTTCGTCTACATAATCTTTTGGTACGGTTATTGGCGTGAGGTCGGGGTCGGCGAAGTAGCGGTAATCCAAGGCTTCTTCCTTGCTACGCATGGTGAATGTTACCCCTTTGTCGGCATCGTAGAGTCGTGTTTCCTGATCTACTTCCCCCCCATTTTCGACAATGTTTATTTGTCGTTCAACTTCATAGTTAATCGCCTTCTGGATATTTCTGAACGAGTTAAGGTTTTTCACCTCTGCACGTGTGCCGAACTCTTTTGAGCCCTTTGCCATAATGGATATGTTGGCGTCGCAGCGTAGCGATCCTTCCTCCATATTGAGGTCAGACACACCGGTGTAGATTAGTTCTGTGCGTAATTGTTGTAGAAAGAGTCGTGCTTCTTCCGAGGATCTCATGTCGGGTTCGGATACGATTTCCAAAAGTGGCATACTGCTACGGTTGTAGTCCATGAAGCTCCAACTGCCGTCCGTTACGCCGATACTGGTGGAGCCACCGTGTACCGATTTGCCGGCGTCTTCCTCCATGTGAATACGCGTAATACGCACACGTTTGTACGATCCGTCGGCTTGTTCCACGTCCAAGTGTCCGCCGATGCAAATGGGGTCGTCGCTTTGCGATATTTGGTACCCTTTGGGCAGGTCGGGGTAGAAGTAGTTTTTGCGTGCAAATATTGTGGTGTCGGCAATGGAGCAGTTTAGTGCTAAGCCTGCCTTAATTGCTGAAGTGAGAACATCTTTGTTGAACACGGGCAACGCACCAGGGAAACCAGCACACACAGGGCATGTGTTTAGGTTGGCGGGGGAGTTAAACGTGGTGGGGCATCCGCAAAATATTTTTGTGGGGGTATTCAGTTGTACATGCACCTCTAACCCGATAACAACTTCGTAATCTGTTTTAACTGTCATTTCTCGTCCCTCTAACTAAAATCTTTTGGAATACAGGTATGGTGCTCTGTATTGGATTGGTAGGCGTGAGCCAAGCGTAAAACTGTTGCATCGTCGAACACGGCACCCATAATTTGTATGCCAACGGGCAACCCGTCCCCATTGAAACCCGCAGGGATACTGATGGCAGCACCACCGTACAAGCTGGATGGTAGCGTTAGGAGATCGCTGTAATACATGCTAACAGCGTCCTCTGTTTTGTCGCCAAGTTTAAACGGTGGCGTCGGCGATGTGGGGGCAACGATGAGGTCGTACGACTTGAATACCTCTTCAAAGTCTTGACGAACCACCTGACGAACTTTCTGTGCCTTCATGTAGTAGTCGCCACTAACCTCTTTGGAGGACAAAGCAAGGTTGCCCAACATAATTCGACGCTGAACTTCCACACCGAAATACTCTGTACGTGTTCGAAGGTACAGCTCTTCCAAGGATTCAGAATCGTAGCGTTTGCCGTATTTGATACCGTCGTAACGGGCAAGGTTGGCAGCAGCCTCGGCGGGGGCAACAACGTAGTAAGTGGGGATACACAACTCCAAGCGGGGGAGCTCCACCTCTTCCACAATGCAGCCCAAGTCTTCAAGCTTAGCAAGTGCCACGGAGAACAACGCCTCAACATCAGGGGACAAGTGATTAACTATCTCCTTGGGAACACCGATACGCAACCCCTCTACACCAGCGTCAAGCCCGTTCAGGTATTCCGCCTGAGTATCAGGCATGTAGCTTGTGGAGTCGTTGGGATCGTGCTGACCGATGATATTCATGATGATGGCAGCATCCTGTGCTGAAGTGGTGATAGGACCAACCTGATCAAGGGTGGACGCAAACGCTATGATACCGTAGCGGGAAACCCTGCCGTAGGATGGCTTGAACCCGGTAACACCGCAAAATGAGGCTGGTTGGCGGATGGATCCGCCGGTGTCGGAGCCTAGTGCGAAGGGGGTCATGCGTGCCGCAACAGCCGCCGTCGAGCCACCACTACTGCCACCAGGGGAGTAGTCTAGGTTCCAAGGGTTGTGTGTGGTGAAGTGGCTAGAGTTTTCGGTGGATGATCCCATGGCAAATTCGTCTAGATTGAGTTTGCCAAACAACACAAACCCTGCTTCACGAAGTCTTTTCAGCACGGTGGCTTCATAAGGTGAAACAAACCCTGCAAGTATCTTTGAGGCAGCATCAGTAACCATACGCGTGTCTGCCATGTTGCCTTTTACTGCCATGGGTATTCCGGCAAAGGGGGGCACAGGTTCATCGTTGGCACGTTTGTTGTCCCATTCCTGTGCGGCTTCTGTGGCACCTTCAACGTCGATTTCGAGGAATGCTCGTACGTCTTTGTCGTACTCTTTTACCCTGTTGAGGTAGTAGTTTAGCAGTTCCACTGATGTTACTTGCTTGGAGTTTAGTAACCCCGATAACTCCAAAAGCGTTAACTCTGATATTTCCATGTACAGTTCCGCTCCTATGAATAGCACCTAACTAAGTATTAGGCACTCCTTTTATTTGTTTGTTACTTGATTGCTCCCATGGGGAAGGTCTCTGCGATTGTTGTTTAAGAGTCAACAACCTTGGGCACTTGGTAGTAACCGTCTTGGCTTTTTGGTGCATTGCGTAACATTGCGTCCACACCTAGCCTTGGGGCTTGCATCTCCACTGTTTCCACTGTTTCCACTGTTTTGTCGCTTTGATGACTCTGTGGTGTGTGTGGTGTTTGTGGTTGCGATAAAATAGTTGGGTAAGTGTGTGCAAACGGCTCCACATTGGATGTGTCAACTTTATTTAGTTTGTTGATGTGTGGCATGATCCCGTTGAGGGATTCCAGCATTTCGTCCAGTGCCTCTCCCTGCAGGTCGAGCTTCGACGTTTTCGCAACTTTTACGACCTCTTCACGGGTAATATCCCGAACAAATATGCTATCACCTTTTATTCCCATTACAACTTCCCCTCCAAGTGCTACAATAAACCACCATATATTAACACCTCGAAAATATGTTTGCAAGTTTTTTGTATGGCAGGTACAATGACTACCCTGTTGAGTACTGATATTGATACTGGAGAATAACACACATGAACCGCCAAACAACCGAAAACGCCATGGGGAAAACTAACCACAATGGCTACGATATTATTGTTGTAGGTGGTGGACACGCTGCCATCGAAGCCGCCCTAGCAAGTGCACGCATGGGTGCAAAAACACTCATGCTCACAATAAACATCGACTCCATAGGGGCAATGAGCTGCAACCCCGCAATAGGTGGCATCGCCAAGGGGAACCTTGTCAAAGACCTAGACGCACTCGGCGGAGAAATGCCCAAAGCCGCCGACGACACTGGGATACAGTTCAAAACACTCAACCGTAAAAAAGGACCCGCCGTTCGAGGAACGCGAACTCAATCCGACAAACACCTCTACAACAAACGAATGGTCGACACCATCGCAACACAACAAGGACTATTCCTCAAACAAGCAATCGTAACCAACCTCATCACACAAAACAACAACGAAATACCACTAAACTCACCACCACAAAAAATAGTGGGAGTAACAACCGACGTTGCCGGAAACTTTTACGCACCACGCATCATCATCACAACAGGAACATTCCTCAACGGCACAGTACACATCGGACAAACAAACTACAGTGCCGGACGAATGAACGAATTCGCCTCCACAGAACTACCCAAATCCATGGCAAAACTAGGACTCACCACCGTAAGACTCAAAACAGGAACACCTGCACGACTCGACATAGAAACAATCAACTTCAACCAACTACAAGAACACACTGGCGACAAAGACACAAACCCATTCTCCTTCGACAACACCAACCACAAAATGACACAAATCCCATGCCACGCAACCTACACCAACAATAACACACACAGCATCATCGAAGCAAACATGCACCTCTCACCACTATTCAGCGGACAAATCACAGGTATCGGTGCACGTTACTGCCCCTCCATTGAAGACAAAGTGAAAAAATTCCCCACAAGGGAACAACACATGATAATGCTCGAACCTGAAGGACTCAATAGCCGCGAAATCTACGCCAACGGAACCTCATCCTCACTGCCAACACATGTACAACTACAAGCATACCGAACTTGCAAAGGATTGGAAAACGTCGAACTAATCCGAAGTGCTTACGCAATCGAATACGACGCAATCAACCCACAACAACTCGACATCACACTGCAAACAAAAACCGTACGCGGATTGTACTTTGCAGGACAACTAAACGGCACCAGCGGATACGAAGAAGCAGCAACACAAGGGTTCATCGCCGGCGTCAACGCTGTGCTATCCCTAGACAACAACAACGAACCGTTCATACTATCACGACACGAAAGCTACATAGGTGTCATGATCGACGACCTAGTAACAAAAGGTGTGGACGAACCGTACCGCATGTTCACATCACGTGCCGAATTCCGACTCCACCTAAGGGAAGACAACGCCGAATACCGACTACTCGAAAAAGGGTACAAACTCGGACTCATTTCAAAAACTCGACTAGAAAGATTCAAACTAGAACAAAACGAAATGACGAAAGAAGTGAAACGATTAGAAAAAACCACCATCTTTGCCGACGCAAATCACAAACACGCAACAATACTCAACAAAATCGGAGTAAACATCACCGAGCACACAAAAGCAGCAGAACTACTCAAACGACCCGAAATATCCTACAACCAAATAGTCGAACTAGTGGGCGAAGCAACACCAAACTCACTCCTGCACCACAAACACCACCAAAGAGCAATGACACAAGCCGAAATCATAATCAAATACAGCGGGTACATCAAAAGACAATGGGCAGAAATATCAGAAGCTGAACCGTACGACAAAATCAACATACCGAACAACATGGACTATCGCAACATACAAGGGTTACGTAACGAATTTATCGAAAAATTGGAGAAAATACAACCCGCAACACTAGGACAAGCATCACGAATCCAAGGTGTAACGCCATCAGCGTTATCACTGCTACACATGCACCTAAAAATAAAGGGGAGGAGCAAAACTTAACCCCAAAGACAACAGATACAGCTTAGGCAACCCATCGTCAGGATAATCCACCCCACCCCTTCACCGTAGAACTAGTTTAGGTAGTCCCACGATAACACCGCCTTGCCAACAACCTCAAAATCATCCTTCTCAACACTCAACACAATGTTAGTGTTGGAATCCTTATCAAACAGCAGTACGCTATTGTCAATATTAACACACCGACCAAGGTACAGCTTATTCACAACCTTCCCAGCACGCTCTCTAATATGCAGAAGATGAATATTATTTTCATGCTCGATACGGTTCTTGTATTTCGGCTTTTCGTAAATAATAATGCTCTTCTTATTCTTTAACCCCACAATGGCATTTTTACTTGCACTAATGACAAAACACTGCCTAGCCTTAACATTAATCAGCTTATTCGGTATGCTGAGGTAGCTTTTCATCTTTGCATCCTTCAAGCTCTCAACCATACCGTTGACACTCTGAATCTCAATCACAGGGATGTACCCACCCCCCGACCTGTTGCCCACACCGGACGTAAGCACTGAAGTAGCACTGTTGCCACGCTCACGTTGCAAATCATCCTGTGCCTTCAATGCCTCCACAAGACTCACCTCGCCAAAAAAATACCCCACAGGTATCTGCAAATAAACCGCAATGCTCCGAATAGCCTCGAGGCTTGGCTTACGTTTATTGTGGCAGTAGTGGCTAATTGCCGACAACGACACATCCAGTAGCTCCGCAACGTCCTTGCGACTTGCACCTTTCAATTTAATAGCGTCGTTCAGCCTAGCACCGAAGCTATCACTATTCACAAATCCTTTCTCAATATCTTCTAAGATATCATTGGCTTGCACTTTCATAGTACTACTCATACTTAGACCTCCCCCGTATTGTTGATAATATTTATTATACAATAAATATATTTTCAATATCTTAGAGGTAGTATAATTAAGAAAACAAATAAATTCAATAGTTAGTGATATTTTTATAAAAAAACTTTAAAAGTTGTTTATCTGTAAACTAACCATGCAACCGTCAACACTAGCCTTACCGAAAATGAACGGGTGGGCTATAACTACAGACTAGCTCACGGGGGCAATGATAATAGTTGTTTCAACGTAAAACTAATCTACCCGCCAGCGAAATAATCCATTATCATATGGTAAAAATTATTTAAAAACACACTGCACTAGGGTTTGCTTTTCCCCCGTAATTTTATCAATTACAGCAGGTATTTTTCGTTAAATTGCAAAAATATAAAATAATTTTCGTCAACGATAACTTATTTGCCCTAGATAATTTTTATTTACCAAAAGTGGATAAACTGTATACTTTTAATAATTAATTAACCATAGATGTAACCATTAGTCAACTATTTATCAACTTTTTACAAATAATCAGGGGCAATAATTGGTGCTTTGTAGCTTGGAAATTGTTGGACAGTACCCGTCGGCACAGAGTTGTGAGGCTTCTGAGCATGCCTCGGCAGTATTTTGTAGGTAGATGAGGGATTGTATTTTTAGGAGTCGGTAGGGTCGTGCGTTGCTGTTTTGTTCGATGGCGAGGGTTGTGAGTCGTAAGGATTCTTCATAGTCCATTTTCCGGAATGCCGTAACAGCTAAGTCGTATTGTTGTTTGCTTGTGAGGTTTTGTTGTTGTTTGTTTAGTTCTTTTTCCATTCGCTGAGCGTTTTCCGTGTCGTTCTGATTTTTGTAAACTCCTAGCAGTTTTTGTATTAGTTCTAGGGTTGCCCTGTTTTGTGTGATAAGTTTTTCGCCCTCTTTGATTCCGTTTTCGGTGTCGTTGAGTCCTAGGAGTGTTTCGGCGATTTTGCTTGCCACAACCCCCATATCTTCAGCTTGTTGTCGGTTTTGCGGCGATGCTGTTGCCCAGTTTTGGTATTGTTTGTAGAGGGTTAGTGCCCCTGAGTGGTTGTTGACTGCTTCCATGGCGTTTGCGAGTGTGAGCAGTGCTTTGGAGTCGTTGTTGTTTAGTGTGAGTGCTTTTTGTGCTTCGAGTATGCTGTTGCCGTAATCTCCTTGTTGCAGGTATATGGCGGCGATGTCGGCGATGGAGTTGTTTTGCGGGTTGAGTACGGAATTTCGTTGGTAGTCGGTGAGTGCTTCTTGGAAGTTCCCTTGCGACAGGTAGAGGGTTCCTCGCCTCTGCAGAGCGTCTTTGTATTGTGGGTCTAGGTTGATAATTTCCGATAGGTCGTTAATTGCTTTGGCGACGTTGCCCGACTGTTGATACGCTGTGCTTCGTTGCAGGTAGCTTTCCAGCTGTACGGCGATGCTTGCGGCGTTTATGTTTGGTGTGCTGTTGTTGCTTTTCTCTCCTGCGAGGAGTTTTGCTAACCCTCGGGAGTACTCTTCAATGGCTTGCGTTGTTTTGTTGTTTGCCATGTATTTGTTTCCGATGCGGATGGATTCTTCTGGTGTGGAGAACGTGGTTAGGTCGGGTATGGGGAGTGTGGCTGTTTCTGCCCATGCTGTTTGTGTGGGTACGATCATGGTCAGCGTGATGGTCAGCGTAAGTGTAGCTGAGGCGATTTGTCGTGCGACAATGCTGTTTGCGGCAATGCTGTTTGCGACAATGCGGATACTATTACGCAACTTTTTTCCCCTTGAGTTTGTAGACGAACGATATTATTTCGGCAATGGCTTTGTAGAGTGCTTCGGGTATTTCGTCCCCTATTTCGGCTGTGTTGAATAGTGTTCGTGCTAGTAGTGGATCTTCGTGAATGTGTATGTTGTTTTCTTTGGCGATTTCGCGAATTCTCAACGCCATCATATTTTTGCCTTTGGCGATAACTTTTGGTGCTCTATCCCCTTCATCGGGGCTGTATCTGACTGCGACGGCGTAATGTGTTGGGTTGGTGATGACCACGTCCGAGGTTGGCACGTCGTCCATCATCCTTGCCCTTGCTGCGTCCATTTGTGCTTGTCGGATTTTTTGTCTTAGTAGTGGATCCCCTTCCATCTGTTTGTGTTCCTCTTTGACCTCTTGTTGTGTCATTTTGAGTTGTTCCATGTGGTTCCATTTTTGGTAGAGCAGATCCATGAGTGCGAGGATTATTACGACTGCACTGGCACGGAAAAACATCTCGACGATCATGCTGTAAGCGAGTTGTACGGCTTCGATGAGAGTTCCGTCTTGCATTAGGACGATTTCGATCCTGTTGCTGTAGAGTATGGGGAGGCATATTGCTCCCACGATGAATATTTTTGTGAGTGATTTCGCAAGCTCCACAAGTTTTGTGAGCTTAAACATATTGCGAATGCCTTTGATGACGTTGAGTTTGGTGAAGTCGGGGTTGATTGCTTTTGTTGCCCATAGTGTTCCGAATTGGACTATGTGCGACATAATTCCCACAATGGCAACAACTATCATAACGGGTATGAGTATGGTGCTTGCCACCGAGAAGGCTTTGTAAAATAGTAGTAGTACCATCTCTTCGTCTAGTGTTTTGAAGTCCACGTTGAAGAAGAATAGGAATTGCTTCCCTAACGAGGTGCCCACCCATTTACCGATGAGCACGATCATTAGTGCTGCTGCAAACAGTAGCATTGCACTTGGTAGTTCCTGACTTTTTGCCACCTGCCCTTTTTCACGTGCATCGCTAATTTTTTTGCTGGTGGCCTGTTCGGTTTTTTCTTGTCCTTCCTGATTTTCCGCCATGAGGGGTTCCCCGTCTCCACAACCTATGTTCCTTGCGTAGCAACGTTTACCCCTTGCGTAGCAACACTTGCATAGGTCTGTTCACCCAAAATATTCACCCAAAAGTAGTAGGGTAATCTTAGTCTTTTCCCCTGTTTATGTCAATTACCAATACCAACCCGCACCATATTTCCCCCGCATGCCCCTAACCATGCCCCTAATTGTGGCTTAAGGGGAGAAGTGTTAATAAATAGTTGCAAAAATCATGGTTTGGCGTTATTATACCTGTGATTATGTTTAAAACTAGAACAGGCATAGGCTTCGACGTCCATCAGCTCGGCGACAACCGTCCACTCATCTTAGGTGGCGTAACCATCCCCCATAAAGAGGGCAAAGGCTTAATCGGACACAGCGATGCCGACGTTTTAACACATGCTATTATTGACGCCATACTCGGCTCGGCAAATATGGGGGATATCGGACAACAATTCCCCGATACCGACCAACAATACAAAGGGGTTTCGTCCCTCAAACTGCTCAGTGAAGTGGTTAACATGGTGGAGCGTAAATTTACCCCACAAGGTCTGACGGGATCGAATCCCCCACATAAGATAATAAGCTATATCGATGCTCAGGTAATGGCACAGGAGCCCAAAATAGCCCCTTACATTGCCCAAATTAGAGCCTCCTTAGCACAATGCATGCACCTGTCGGAGCAGGATGTATCAATTAAAGCAACAACAACCGAACACCTCGGGTTTGTTGGTAGAAAGGAGGGTATCGCCGCCATTGCCGTGTGTACCCTAACCGTGCCAGCATCCTGAGATATTAAAAAAATATAACGCTGCCCAGTACAGTTGTAAAACCAACTGAAGGGTGCACGCTCATGGCAACACAATAACAATGCTGACCCACAATCAGCAACCGTTGCCCGCACTACTGCAGAGCCCATGCCCCCCCACGAAACTGCGGTTAGCGAAAATGGAAGGATCATGTCTTGTAAAATAACAGTTCTCGGTGGTGTTGGATCCATCGGCATGAACGCATACCTCTACGAAACCAAAACCACTGCCATACTAGTGGACGCCGGAATAAAATTCTTCGACGGCCGCGGAATAGGTGTTGACGGTGCCATACCCGACTTCACATACCTCAAATCCATCAAAAAGAAGCTGGAAGCCATCGTAATCACACACGCACATGAAGATCACATCGGTGCCATTCGCTATGTTCTGGATATCAAAAACGTACCCGTGTACGCACCACCACTTGCCATTCAGTTTATATCCAAAAAGCTTAGCAAAAAACCGACGTTTAAAGAATACAACGAATTCAAACGTATCAAAATCGGCGATTTCGCTCTGGAATTCATCCCCGTCAACCACTCCATACTCGATACTTACGCCATATACCTCAAGACAGGCAAGTTTTCCGCGTTGCACTCCTCCGACTTCAAAATCGACAACAACCCCAACGACCATGTGCAAATGGACTTCAAACGTATCACCCAAATAGGCAAAAGCGGACTCACATGCCTACTTTCCGACTCAACTAACGCCCTCGTTGACGGCTTCAGCAAATCGGAATCATCCATCTACGACAACATACGTAACATCGTTGCCGAACACAGCGGACGCGTCTTCGTTACCACCTTCGCCTCGAATATCTCCCGACTCTACATGATCGCACAAATATGTGAAGAAACAGGACGCAAACTCTGCATAATGGGACGTTCCATGCTGAAAAATATCGACATCGTCAGCAAGATGGGCTACCCCGCACTCAAAAAGTCCCTACTAGTAACACCGCAAAAAGCACTATCCATGCCCGACAACAAAGTCTGCTTCCTAGTTACAGGGTGCCAAGGGGAACAAAACGCCTCCCTTTACGCCGTAACATTCAAAGGACGCAAAGGGCTCAAAATCCGCAAAAACGACCTCGTCATCTTCAGCTCAAGGGTTATCCCTGGCAATGAAGGGGGGATAAACGACGTCATCAACCAAATCTACTACGTCGGTGCCTCCGCTGCTGTGGACAAAAACAACAATATCCACGTCTCAGGACACGCAGCCAAAGAGGAACTCAAACTACTACTCGCCATGACTAGACCCAAGTACTTCCTCCCCATTCACGGCGATTTCCGACACCTCAATATGCACAAATCCCTCGCAACCAACGGCGGATACGTGAGCGAAAAAAATTGCATCATACTCCCCTGTGCCTCCCAAGGGGAATGGGACAAATCAAACAACTTCGTCGGCATTAATAAAGTGCCGTGGAAAAATGTTTACGTCGATGCACACCAACGACTCACACTTTACGATAAAGATCTTGAAGAGCGTCGCCTAATCAGCAGTGCCGGCGTACTGTTCATCAGCATCACCATGCGTAAACGTATGCGGAAAAATCAGTACACCGTGGACGTTGTCCCTGTTGGGTTCCCCATATTTATGACCGACAAAAACAAGATTATCGACTCGGTAATGGCAATCCTAGAGGAACACGCACCCACCGATGGCACCATCATGCGGAATAAGGATTTCGTTAAGAACATAAAACAGGCACCGAATCCACATATTCCACGCCGACCTCTAGTGGAAATATCCATACAGAAACTATAACCGACATCAGGAGCTTCCTTAGCGTACCCCTAGGGAGAAAGAAGTCATGTTACTTATTGAGTCCATACTTGGCACCGCCTTAGCACTAATCTTTAACCCTTACTTCTTGGACTTGTTGCACAACAATGCCCATACCAAAGAGATTATCGCCCTAAACAGCTTTCACGGCACCTTAGTGGTTGGCGGAACCACATACTACCAAACATCCCTGCTCTTCATCATGGTTACGCTCGGGTTGCTCCTCTCCCTTGCGTCCCCCCTCAGCAATGGTGTTAATCTTTTTACACTACGATACCGCCACAAGCAGCTTGCTGCATATCAGGAGCGTCGCCACTACATAACACTGGTGGCAACTCTCTTCCTCGGTATCGGTTTTGGTTCATCGGTATTGTGCGTTCTTGCCCCTAGTGCCCTGCTGTGGTTGTATGTTAGTCCTTACTACATGGGATATTTTTCTGTCCTTGCTTCCCTAATGCTTTACAGCTTACACTCCCATGCTTCATCTTCCGATCGTTCCCTTGATTCGAGTTGGTTGCTCCCTGCCTCTCTTTCCATTGTTGTTATTGTTGTTTTTTCCCATTTGTTTGGCACCACTCCCTTCATATGGACACTATTTTTATTTTTCCATCTATTGCGATTGCCCCTTCTCGTATCATTCTACTACGCTATTTTGAGTGTAATTGCTTACTACACCTTTTATATTCTTTATGGTATAATATTTTTGAGTCATGGCATTCTTGGTTTTTCCCTGGTTCAGGTTGTATCTACTATGTTTGTTGCGTTGATTTTGGCAAGCCTTCTTCGTTTTATGATGTCCTCGCACAACATAATTATTCTTAGCTTGCTGTGTTTTTATTTAGGGGTAGGGTATCTTTTATGGGTGTAGCAATACCTAAGGGTCTTTTGCATATTACTTCTGCACTGTATTCTTTTTTTTATGTTTTGGTATCCCTCTCTATCATCAGCTTTAGTAGCTCTGATAGAAGTTTTTCCACCATCGAAGTGAGCAAATATAGCTCCAGTGTGGACAATATTTTCGGTGCCCTTGGTGCCTCTGTTGCCGATATTCTTTTGGTGCTCATGGGTATCGGTGCGTTCTTCATCCCCCTCATAATGGCACGCCCTCTGATAATCATATGGCAACAACACAAAAATACCGAAAACCCTTCCGCCTACTACCTCTTGTTCAATATCGCAACGTCGTCCGCTTTGGTTCTCATGGTATCGTTTACCCTCGGGTTCGTGTGGGGGACAACCACTTTCCTCGAATCATACCTCGCATTCGGCATTCTCGGAGCCGTGTCCAAGGTAATCTTATCCAGCTTTGTCGGCGGAGTCGGTGGCATAATTATGGTTCTGTTCTTGCTGCCATTCCTCGCCATACTATATTTATCCTCATCATTCGAAAATATAGCTCACAACCTCAAAAACCCCGCAAACCCATTCAGCAAACTCGAACACGTCAACAACTTCCTGCAAGAAGCATTCGCACTAGGAGGCGGAAAACGTGAACAATCAACTGTAACAAAAAAAATCCAGCTAATCGTAACAGCACCCGCAATGCCAATAGTTTGGCTAGCACGAACCATCAACAATAAATGGATCAACAGACCAAAAAACACCATCGACCTCAGTGGCAACAGTAACACGCACGGAAGACTAGGGGACGCTCGAACAGGTGTCGCTCAAACACAACAACAAACAGACTACATCAACAATACTTCACAAACAGCATCCTACAAATATGCAGAAACACTTGCCGCCAGCCTCGCATACCCAACAATATCTAGCTCAGGCACACACACAGGCACACACACAAGTGCGAACACAAGTGCGGACACGCAACAGCATCAGACACCGAATGACGATCCGTACTCCTTCCGTTTCCAAACCCTTAACCAACCCCCCAACGCACCAACAGGGCACGCTAACATGGGTAACGCTAACATGGGTAACGCTAACACACCAACACAGCACGCCCCCGCACAAATACCAACACCACAAACTACCAACACCACACTCATGGGCGGACTAATTAGCCAAAGACGCCACATTCAAGAAATAGATACAGACACACCACCTCCCCCGCAACACGTGGGAGCATCATCGCCAACCATTACGCCAACCACTACGTCAACCATTACGCCAACCACTACGTCAACCACTACGTCAACTGCCGACACCACACAGACAACTGTGGAAGATTCGGCAACCCCCCCAACCCTTAACATTAGCGGTGCTGTGCCACGAATACCCAACCAAGATATCACCAAGGTGCCAACCGAGGCAGTGCCTCCCGTGAACATGGACATGAACGTGGACGTGCCAACCGTGGACGTGGACGTGGACATGGACATGAACATGGACGTGGACGTGCCAACCGTGGACATGGACATGGACGTGCCACCCGTAGCAGTGCCACCTGTGGCAGTGCCAACCGCCATCTTTGACGCTGACAAGGAGGATTACGACCTCCCATACTCCTTCCTGCAAGGGTACACCAAGAAGAGCACAAGCGACGACGATGCCTCCCTTTGGGCAGAGGCAGACGTGCTCAACAAACGCCTCAA